>NZ_JAQREK010000003.1:0-489214 GCF_028599265.1 Pseudoalteromonas sp. Angola-4
GCCGGAGCTAACCTCTACCTTGTAGACGCACAGCTTGCTGGCGTTTAAAAGCAACGCTTTTACCTAAGTGTTACCACCTTTGCTAAGGCCATGAGAAGCTGCGCTTCTAACGTGAGCAAGCTCAACGACTACAAGTCAAACTAACGCCGGAGCTAAGCCCAATCCTGTAGACGCACAGCTTGCTGGCGTCTTAAAAGCAACGCTTTTACCTAAGTGTAACAACCTTTGCTAAAGCCATGAGAAGCTGCGCTTCTAACGTGAGCAAGCTCAACGTCTACAAGTCAAATTAACGCCAGAGCTAAGCCCAATCCTGTAGACGCGCAGCTTGTTGGCGTTTAAAAGCAGCGCTTTTACATAAGTGTAACCACCTTTGCTAAGGCCATGAGAAGCTACGTTTCTAACGTGAGCAAGCTCAACGTCTACAAGTCAAACTAACGCCGGAGCTAACCTCTACCTTGTAGACGCACAGCTTGCTGGCGTTTAAAAGCAACGCTTTACCCTGATGTTAAACCCCTTCGCTAAAGCCATGAGAAGCTACGCTTCTAACGTGAGCAAGCTCAACGTCTACAAGTCAGATTAACTACTGTTTTAAAAACTTGCCTTGTGTAATAAACAGGTTTTCCTATATTTATTAAAATATATTAAGAAATGGCTCTCATGGTTTCTTCAACAAAACTATTAAAAGGTCGCTGCTCGTCTGCAAATAAATATTATTCAGTCACCATATGCTGCGTGCAAAGAGCCGATTTATTTGAAAACTTTGAGAATGCCTGTATAGCCGCTCGCGCGATCTTTTATATGCAAAAAAATGTTAATACTATTTGCTATACCGTAATGCCAGATCACCTTCATTGGCTTTTTCAGGTTAAGGCGCTCTCACTATCTGAGGTAGTTAGGCAGTTTAAAAGCTTAACAACCGTGAAGATTAATGCGCTTAGTGGTGATAAAGGTCCAATTTGGCAACAAAATTATTTTGATCATCAAATCCGCAATGAAAGAGATTTAATAATTCAGGCTCGTTATATTGTTGCAAACCCATTAAGAGCTGGGATTGTGCAAAAGATTGAACAATACCCTTTTTGGGATTGTATATATTTGAACGGCGGCGGTTGAGGGTATTATTTTTCGTGAACAAGCAACGCATACCAACGCTGGAGCTTAGCCCTACTCTGTAAACGCGCAGCTTGCTGGCGTTTAAAAGCAAGGCATTTACCTAAGTGTAAACCCCTTTGCTAAAGCCATGAGAAGCTGCGCTTCTAACGTGAGCAAGCTCAACGTCTACAAGTCAAATTAACCCCGGAGCTAAGCCCTGTTCTGTAAACGCGCAGCTTGCTGGCGTTTAAAAGCAGCGCTTTTACCTAAGTGTAAGCCCCTTTGCTAAAACCATGAGAAGCTACGCTTCTAACGTGAGCAAGCTCTACGTCTACAAGACAAACTAACGCCGAAGCTAAGCTCTGTGCCTACAGGCCACGAACTAAAATTTAGACAACAAAAAAGGGAGCTATGTTGCTCCCCTTTGTGCCTATAATTTTGATTTATTTAAGGTCAAATCTGTCGGCGTTCATTACTTTTACCCATGCATTTACGAAATCATTTACAAAACGTTCGTTGTTGTCGTCTTGTGCGTAAAATTCGCTTAGTGCACGTAATATAGAGTTTGAACCAAACACTAAATCTATACGTGTTGCGGTCCATTTTATGGTGCCTGTTTTACGTTCAACAATGTTGTAAACACCTGGCTCAGACGGTTTCCAGTTATTGGCCATGTCGGTTAAGTTTACAAAAAAGTCGGTAGAAAGCGCACCTACGTTGTCGGTAAATACGCCGTGTTTGCTGCCTGCGTAGTTTGTGCCTAAAACACGCATTCCGCCAAACAGTACGGTCATTTCTGGTGCTGTTAGGCCCATTAACTGGCTACGCTCTAAAAGTAGCTCTTCTGGCGATACGCTAAAATCGCCTTTAAGGTAGTTTCTAAAGCCGTCGTGTACTGGCTCTAACGGTTCGAACGACTCGGCATCGGTCATTTCGTCGGTTGCATCGCCGCGCCCTGGCGCAAACGGTACTGTTACATCAACACCAGCTTGTTTTGCAGCTTGCTCTACAGCTGCTGTGCCACCTAATACGATTAAATCTGCAATACTGATAGGCTTAGCTAAACCTGCTTTAAATTTTTCAAGGGCGCTAAGTACGCTTGCTAAGCGCTCTGGCTCATTGCCTTGCCAATCTTTTTGCGGAGCTAAGCGAATACGCGCGCCATTTGCACCACCACGGCGGTCTGAGCCACGGTACGTACGTGCGCTATCCCACGCTGTAGTAATTAAATCAGTTGCGCTTACGCCACAATCAAGAATTTGTGCTTTTAGCTCGCTAATTTCATCATCAGATAGGGTGTAGTCAACCGCTGGAATTGGGTCTTGCCAAATTAGGTCTTCGCTTGGTACATCTTTACCTAAGTAACACGCTTTAGGGCCTAAGTCGCGGTGCGTAAGTTTAAACCACGCGCGGGCAAACACATCAGAAAAATACTCAAAGTCGTTGTTAAAACGTTCAATAATTTTACGGTAGATTGGGTCTACCTTCATGGCCATATCGGCGTCGGTCATCATTGGGTTTAAACGAATTGATGGGTCTTCTACATCTACCGGCTTATCTTCTTCTTTAATGTTTACAGGCTCCCATTGGTGCGCGCCTGCTGGGCTTTTAGTTAGCTCCCACTCGTAATTTAATAGTAAGTGGCAGTAGCCGTTATCCCATTTTGTTGGGTGGGTAGTCCACGCGCCTTCTAGGCCCGACGTTACGGTATTGCGACCAAAGCCGCCTTCTTTAGTGCTGTTCCAGCCTAGGCCTTGCTCGTGTACATCGGCCGCTTCTGGCTCTGGGCCTAAGTGCTCAGCTTTACCGTTACCGTGGGTTTTACCTACCGTGTGACCGCCTACAGTAAGCGCTGCGGTTTCTTCGTCGTTCATTGCCATGCGAGCAAATGTTTCACGTACGTGCTGCGCGGTTTTTTGCGGATCGGGTATCCCATTAACGCCTTCTGGGTTTACGTAAATTAAGCCCATTTGTACCGCAGCCAATGGGTTTTCCATGGTGTCGGGTTTTTCTACGTTGTCGTAACGCTCATCACTCGGTGCTAGCCATTCTTTTTCTGCGCCCCAGTAAATGTCTTTTTCTGGATGCCAAATGTCTTCACGACCACCTGCAAAGCCATAAATTTTTAAGCCCATTGATTCGTATGCCATGTTACCGGCTAAAATAAATAGGTCGGCCCACGATAATTTGTTACCGTATTTTTTCTTGATTGGCCATAATAGACGGCGCGCTTTATCTAAGCTTGCGTTGTCTGGCCATGAATTTAGCGGCGAAAAACGCTGGTTGCCGGTGCTTGCGCCACCACGGCCGTCTGATAATCGGTACGTACCCGCAGAGTGCCATGCCATGCGGATCATTAAGCCGCCGTAATGGCCCCAATCGGCAGGCCACCAATCTTGGCTATCGGTCATAAAGGATTTTAGGTCTGCTTTTACAGCGTCTAAATCGAGAGATTTGAATGCTTCGGCGTAGTCAAAGTCTGTGCCGTAGGGGTTTGATTTTGTGTCGTGCTGATGAAGAATGTCTAAATTTAGAGTATTTGGCCACCAATCTGTGTTTACTTTAGAAATAACTGAGTTACTACCGTGCATTACGGGACATTGACCCGCTTTAGTGCTGCTCATTTTCAGCTCCTTACTTTAAATGAAGAGTTTAACTATTTTACTCAAGCCCCAGCGCTTACATTTAAAGTAGCACGCTAAGGTTTATTAATTTTGCGCATAATTTTTATTTACTGCTCAAACAATATAGACTCCTAATATTACATTCGCCAGCGTATTAACTTGAATTAAATCGATTGAAACCATTGGTTTAATGAATACAGTTTAAACACCACAATTAGTGTGATCGGATTAAATAGATAACGCGTAATGGTATGTGAAGGGTTTGAAAGTGGCTTTTAATTAAGCGCACATTGGAATACCCCCCTTCACCATGAAATTAAAGTTGTTTATAAAGGTGCATTACTAAGCCCAATGCACCTTTACTTTATAACTTATTGAAATCTATTTTGAATAATTAAGTAAATGTTCAGATTAACTTGATTATTATGACCACTCACTCCTGTTATTTCCCTGCGACAATTTATTGTTGTTTTAAGCAGTTTTGCCAGCCCACATTGGGCTGGCTTTTTTTTTGCCTAAAATTTAGAATCCTTTAAGGCTGTGTGAACAGTTTTATGATTTTGTTAAGTTGTTTAATGTTCAAAGCCAACACGCCCTAGTGCCAATAAGCCTTGCATGTTAAAGTGCGATTAGTCACTAATAATTAACTAGGCGTACCCATGCGTTTTTATATAACTATTCTATTTGTTTGTTTTGTTTCGCTTTTAAATACTGTTAATGCCCAAGAATCTGCTGCACCAACAGAAGAGCAACAGCAACAAGCGTTAGCGCAATTAAATGAGCCCATGTATAAACCGCTTTTAGAACGCTATATTCTTGATGAGTTAAAAGCCGTTCGCCAAGACCAACAACAATTACGCGAAGATGTGACAAAACAAGTTACACACGCCCAGTTAGATACCGCCGACAGAGCGCTTATTTACACCACCGACACTATTAATAACGTGTTTTTTATTATTACTGCTACGGCCTCTATTTTGGTTTTAGTAGGCTGGAACTCGCTGCGCGATGTTAAAAATAAAGTAGAAGACATAGTAAATACGCGTGTCAGTGTGATCACTGACGAGTACGAAGATCGCTTAAAAATTCTTGAAGAAAAACTGCGTGTACGCTCAGAAGAAATACTCAGTAACCAAGAGCGTATATCGGTCACTAACGAGGTACACTCGTTATGGATGCGCGCAAACCTAGAAAGCGACTTTGCAAACAAAATAGAAATATTTGACGAAATTTTAAAGCGTAAGCCAGAGGATGTAGAAGCCATTGCCTATAAAGCCGATGCATTATTAGAGCTAAACGAAACCGCCAAAGCCATTGAGTTATGTAACCAAGCTATTGATATAGATAGCGACTACGGCTATGCATACTGGCAGCGTGCGTGTGCGTATGCACTTACACACAAACATGCCGATGCATTAGCCGATATAAAAATGGCCCTTGAATACTCGCCAAACTTACGTAATGAGCTACTACACGAAAGTGCATTTGCCAGCCTACACGACAACGACAGCTTTAATACCATAGTAGCGGGTAGCTAGAGTTTTGTAGGCGCGTTATTGGCGTAAAGTGCGAAGCCCACAAAAGCAGTAGCAGCGGCTTTATGCCGCGAAAAAATTCAATATAAAACGCGAGGTAAACTCGCTGCTACGTGGTTAGCTCATGCTTTCGTTTAAAAGTGATTATGTCACCACCGAGAAGTGAAGCAGGAGAACAGGAGAAATTACTCACCAACCCCCATTGTTTCCTCTGTGTCCTCTGTGTCTCTGTGTCTCTGTGTCCTCTGTGGTGAAATTAATGAGTAGCAGCGGCTTTATGCCGCGAAAAAGTTTAATATAAAACGCGAGGTAAACTCGCTGCTACGTGGTTAGTGACCACCGAGAAGTAAAGGAGGAGAGCAGGAGAAATTACTCACCAACCCCAATTGTTTCCTCTGTGTCTCTGTGCCCTCTGTGGTGAAATTAATGAGTAGCAGCGGCTTTATGCCGCGAAAAAATTCAATATAAAACGCGAGGTAAACTCGCTGCTACTTAGTTAGCTCATGCTTTCGTTTAAAAGTGATTATGTCACCACCGAGAAGTGAAGGAGGAGAGCAGGAGAAAAACTGAAGAAATAAATCACCAATACCTGTGTTTTCTTTGTGTAGCGCGAAGCGCCTCTGTGCCCTCTGTGGTGAAATTAATGAGTAGCAGCGGCTTTATGCCGCGAAAAAATTCAATATAAAACGCAAGGTAAACTCTCTGCTACGTGGTAAAACTTGTATTCAGGCGTTTATAATTATCGTTTAAAGTATAAATCGATGGCTTTGGTGAGGAGTTCGTCGAGTTGCTCTTCGAAGGTATCTATATCAATTTCAAAATGGTTTAAATAGGCCTTGGCTTGCACTCGCGATAGGTTGCGGTTTTTTACGCTGTATTGACGCTCATCTTTTTGTTTGTCAAAACGTGGTAAAAACAAAAATTGCCCGTAATAAGGTGATTTAATATGCTTGTTAGCATAACGACAAAAGTCTTCTATGTGATCTGCGCCCTGCGGCCCTAAACACCCTGGCTCAACGCGGTACATTAAGCGAATTTTTTTGTCGTCTGCTAACTGCATAGTATGCCTTTTATAATTATCTAAAAAATAATACGCGGATTATTTTTCCGTCTTTTATTTGGTAGCTCGATACTAACTCAGAGCGTTTATCTACCACGTTTTCGTCTGTTGAACAGGTTTCTGATAGCTCGTGGTCTATTACTATGTCGCCGTGCACAATACGCTTTATTGGCGAGCTATTAATACACTTTAATTTTTTAAACATTAAGCCATAACGGGCTATTAGTTTTTCTTTTCCTTTAAATAATAGCTCATTAGGAAAAATATAAAACTCTACATCTTCATCGTACATACGAATAAATTGTTCAATATTACGTGCGTTATAGGCTTCTACTAGTTGCTCTACAACAGCAAGCGACTCGCGAGATTGCTTAGCTTTAGCTTGCTGCTTAGCGGTTAATGCCTCTTTGGCTTGCGTTACCGCTTTTTCTGCCTCGGCCACAGCTGCTGCTTTTTCTACTTTGTTTTTTGGTTTTTCTACCGGTTTTGGGGTTTCGCTACCCAGTACTTTTGAGTCGTCAGGTTTAGTAGTATCTACTGTTGGCGTTTTAAGCTCTGGGGCTTGGTACTCAAGCGTGTTTAACTTTTCATCTTTTGCTTTTGTTGGTGAATTGCTGGCTTGAGTAGAGCTTGACGCTTGCTCGGTACTTTTTTGCTCTTCTTGAGTCTCTTCGGTTTGCTCTGCTGCATAACTGATCAGGGCAACAGTGGCAATAAGCGAGGCAAAAATAATAGATAACGATTTCATAACTTTCCTAATATGAACATATAACGCTGTTAATGCTGCAACATAACAAATTTGAGCGTTTTCGGGTAGCAATTAAATGATTGTTATACACTTTACCAATACTGCTCAACCGTTATGTGCCCTGGGTCTCTGCGACGGTTTCGTTTAAAGTTTTTGTCTAAAAGTAACTGTGTGGTGTCTTTTACCATTTGTGGGTTACCGCAAATCATAAATTGCGAATTACTCGGGCTTGGGGTTTTAGAAGCTTTACTAAATAGCTCGCCGTTTTGAATTGCTGTAGTTATACGCCCTTTTAGGCCTTGTTGTGGCTCCTCACGGCTTACAACCGGAATGTAGTTAAGTTGTGTAGGGTGTGCGTTTATTAGGGTGTGTATTAGATTTTGATAGCTTAAATCGGCATTAAAACGTACGCCGTGTACTAAATTAATCTGTGTGTATTTTTGCCATACCTCTTGTTGCTGCAAAATAGATAAAAACGGCCCTATTGCAGTGCCTGTACTTAGCATCCATAACTGCTCGCTTGGCGGTATTTCGTCTAAGGTAAAAAAGCCCGTGGCACGTTGCTCTATTAATACAGTGTCGCGTGGTTTTAATTGCGCCAACCTAGGCGATAATAAGCCGCCCTCTACATTGATAAGGTAAAATTCTAAATCGGGGTTATTAGGCGCGTTTACATAAGAGTATGCCCGAGCAATTCGTTTATCGCCCTCCATAATCGAGAGCTTAGTAAACTGCCCTGCTTTAAATGGCTCTACGCTTGCGTTTACTACCAGGCTGAAAAGTGTATCGCTCCACCATGTTACTTTTTTTACGGTTGCATCTACCCAGTTAGACATAGTCAACTCCATAGCTTAACGGTTAAACAACAAAAACAATAAATGGTTGTAATTTATACACTAGCATTAACTTAGTAAGAGTGACACTGGGTGTAGTGACTTTTTAAACGTAGTGCTTTTACTTTGGGTAACATTGGTTTGATTAAAAAGATGAGTAGCAGCGGCTTTATGCCGCGAAAAAATTAATACCAAACGCGAGGTGAACTCCAGCTAAGCGGTTAGCTCGTGCTGTACAGACGCGCGTTGTTTTCGTTCATAAGTGATTTTTTTCACCACAGAGAAGTGAAGGAGAAGAGCAGGAGAAATGACTTACCAACCCCCATTGTTTCCTTTGTGTCTCTGTGCCCTCTGCGGTGCAATTAATGAGTAGCAGCGGCTTTATGCCGCGAAAAAATTAATACCAAACGCGAGGTGAACTCCAGCTACGCGGTTAGCTCGTGCTTTGTAGACGCGCGTTGTTTTCGTTCATGAGTGATTTTGTTACCACAGAGAAGTGAAGGAGAAGAGCAGGAGAAATGTTACCACCCCCCATTGTTTCTTCTGTGTAGCGCTAAGCGCCTCTGTGTCCTTTATGGTAGAAACAAGTTAAGCCAATTATTCACAAAGAGGTTAAGACACGCTGCGCTTTTAGAGGTAGAGAATAAGTGATTTAAAAAGTGATGAGCCAATCCCCGTGCTCTCTGTGTAACGCTAAGCGCCTCTGTGTACTTTGTAGTGGAATTCATGAGTAGCAGCGGCTTTATGCCGCGAAAAAAATTAATACCAAACGCGAGGAGAACTCCAGCTACGCGGTTAGCTCGTGCTGTGCAGCTTGCTGGCGCTTTAAAAGCAGCGCTTTTATAGGTATAAAAAAAGCCGCATAAAATGCGGCTTTGGGGGTTTAGTCTCACTTCACTTTGGGCGTGTCTCCAAAACTTAGTGAATACGTTACCAAGGAACTGTTTGCTAATTTAATAAAATTGCGTTTATTAAATAGACTCTAAAGCAATTTTAACCATTTCGTTAAATGTGCTTTGGCGCTCATCTGCAGGTGTTGCTTCACCAGTGATCACGTGGTCACTTACGGTAAATAATGCCATTGCGTTAGCACCATACTCTGCAGCTACACCATATAAACCTGCTGTTTCCATATCTACAGCTAGTACACCTAGTTTATCTAGGTCTTTGTAGAATGTGTCGTCAGCTTGGTAGAAGGTATCGGTAGTAAATACGTTACCTACTTTTGCTTTAATGCCTAGGTCTTTAGCGGCGTTAACACCGTTTAAAAGTAGGTCAAAGTTAGCAATTGCTGAAAAATCATAACCACGAACGCGTGCACGGTTTACGTTTGAGTCGGTGCTTGCGCCTTGTGCAAAAATTACGTCGCGAATTTTAATATCTGTACCAATACCACCACAGGTACCAATACGAATAATATTTTTAACGCCAAAGCTTACAATTAACTCACGCGCATAAATAGACATAGATGGTATGCCCATGCCCGAACCCATAATACTTACAGGTTTACCTTTATATGTGCCTGTAAAGCCGTACATGTTACGTACGCCTGTTACTTGTACTGCATCATCTAAAAAGTTTTCAGCAATGTATTGTGCACGAAGCGGATCGCCCGGCATTAATACTGTTTCAGCGAAGTCACCAACGTTTGCACTAATATGCGGAGTACTCATTAATTGTTTTCCTTTTTATTTAGGCGCGTTTAGCTTATTTAAAAAGCCGTCACCGTATTCAAGTGCAGGTAAGTTAAACCACTGTGCAAGGGTTTGGCCTATATCTGCAAAGCTATTGCGCTCGCCAAGCGGGGTATTTTGCATGCCCGGTTGATAAGCTATAACTGGTACATATTCGCGGGTGTGCTCTGAACCTGGAAAGGTTGGGTCACAGCCGTGATCTGCAGTGATCATTAACACGTCATCTGCATTTAATTGGTTTAGTATAGTTGGTAAGTAATCGTCAAATTCTTTTAACGCTTTTGCATAACCAACTGGGTTGCGACGGTGGCCAAACTTTTCGTCAAAATCAACTAAATTGGTAAAAATTAAGCTGTTATCTGGCGCACTTGCTAATACTTCGCTGCTTTTTTCAAGCAAATTCATCAGCCCTGGGGCTTTGTGTTTTTGGGTAATGCCTTGGTGTGCATATATATCTGCAATTTTACCAATGCTTATTACTTCACCGCCGTGTTTAGATAGAACATCTAATAGGGTCGGTGCTGGCGGCAATACTGAATAATCGCGACGATTACCAGTACGGGCAAAATCTGCGTTGCTTGTGCCTAAAAATGGCCTAGCAATAACACGGCCTATATTTAGTTTATCAAGTAATTCGCGGGCAATTTCACACACTTCGTAAAGGCGCTCAAGGCCAAAAGACTCTTCGTGTGCGGCAATTTGAAACACACTATCTGCAGAGGTGTAACAAATTGGTTTGCCTGATTTTACGTGCTCTTCGCCTAGCTGCTCTAATATGGTAGTGCCTGATGCATGGCAGTTGCCTAAAATGCCAGGTATACCGGTAGCGGCTATAAATTCGTCTACAAATTCTTGTGGAAAACTCGGCTGTGTTTTAGGGAAGTAGCCCCAATCAAATAACACAGGTACGCCGGCCATTTCCCAGTGCCCTGATGGCGTATCTTTACCGCTTGAAAGCTCTTTTGCATAACCCCATGCACCTTGCGATGCTTGACGCTCAGAAACTAAACACGTTTCACCGCCCGCTGCCTCACAGGCATCGATTAAACCTAATTTAGATAAATTAGGTAACGATAACGCTTTACCCGTTTCGTCGTGGTATGCTTTTAATAAGTGGGCGAGTGTATTTGCTCCAACATCACCAAATTTGTCTGCATCGGGTGCTGCGCCTATACCTAGGCTGTCTGCCATTAAGATGATTGCTCTTGCCATGTTGACCTCACTTTGCTTCTAGGTGGTTACTTTATCCGCTGATCGAATTTTCCGTACAGGACATAAGTCCTGTTTCATAAAAGCTAAACATTATAAATTTGCGTTCTTAAGCAAAGCAAAAGAGATTATTCGTGTCTTTTTTGCTATTGTGATCAACCAAACAACTTTTCCTTTCTGTGTGGGTGAGAACTTTAGTGACACGAACTATTATAGCTATTGCTGGCGCATCAGCGTCGGGCAAATCTCTTTTTAGCCAAACTATTTACAATGAGTTGGTTAATGAGCTTGAACCAGGCGCTATCGCCATTATTGAAGAAGATGCTTATTACAAGGATCAGTCGCATTTGCCTATGGAACACCGTACGCAAACTAACTACGACCATCCTGATGCATTTGAACATGAGTTAATGCTTGAACATTTAACTCAACTTCGTAGTGGTAACTCTGTCGAAGTACCTACTTATGATTATGCACAACACACACGAAGCGATGAAACTCGTCGCGTTGCTGCAGCTAAAATTTTAATAGTAGAAGGTATTTTATTATTAAGTGATAAAGCACTTAATAAAGAATTTGATATTAAGGTATTTATAGATACACCCCTTGATATTTGCTTAATGCGTCGTATGCAACGAGACATGGAAAAAAGAGGCAGAACATTACAATCTGTTGTTGAGCAATATCAAGCAACTGTTAGACCGATGTTTTATCAATTTATTGAGCCTTCAAAGCATAACGCTGATTTGGTTGTGACTCGAGGCGGAATGAACCGCGTTGCGATTGATATTATTAAAAGTAAAATTAAGTATTTACTACAAGAATAATAACGGGAAACATCTGTATGACAACATTTATGAGCTTAGTAGGCATGTTTGTACTACTAAGTATTGCTTTTGCGGCTTCGACTAATCGTAAAGCAATAAACTTACGCACCGTAGCGATAGCCTTTGCTATGCAAGTAGTTATTGGTGGGTTTGTACTGTTTTTTGAAGCAGGTAAAAATGTGTTAGCAAGTATGTCTAGTGCCGTCTCTTCGGTAATTAGCTTTGCAAACGACGGGATTGGGTTTTTATTTGGCCCACTTGCTTCGCAAGATACACTCGGTTTTATTTTTGCTATTCAAGTTTTACCGGTCATTGTGTTTTTCTCAGCACTTGTTGCTGTGCTTTACCACATTGGCATTATGGATTGGATAATTAAAATTCTGGGCGGCGGTTTACAAAAACTATTGAAAACCTCTCGCACAGAGTCGCTCTCAGCAACGGCTAATATATTTGTAGGCCAAACTGAAGCACCCTTAATTGTTAAGCCGTTTATAGCAACCATGACTAAGTCTGAGTTGTTTGCAGTAATGGTAGGTGGCTTAGCCACGGTAGCAGGCTCTGTAATGGCAGGTTACGTAATTATTGGTGTAGAGCTTAAGTATTTAATTGCCGCTAGCTTTATGGCTGCACCTGGTGGGTTTTTAATGGCTAAAATGATTGTGCCAGAGACCGAAACACCTAAAGATACGCTTGCAGAGTTAGATAGCGATGAAGACAAGCCAGTTAATGTTATTGATGCAGCAGCATCAGGCGCAGCTAACGGCATGCATTTAGCGCTTAATGTGGGCGCAATGCTATTAGCTTTCGTAGCATTAATAGCGTTATTAAACGGCTTATTAGGCGGAATTGGAGGGTGGTTTGACTATCCTACTTTAACGCTACAAGAAATTTTAGGTTATGTATTTGCCCCTGTTGCATGGTTACTTGGCGTACCATGGGATGAGGCAATCATAGCAGGTAGTTTTATTGGTCAAAAGTTAGTAGTAAATGAGTTTGTTGCTTACTTAGACTTTATAAATTATCGCGATACGTTAAGTGCGCACACTCAAGCGATTGTAACATTTGCCTTGTGTGGGTTTGCTAATCTATCGTCGATAGCTATTTTACTAGGTGGATTAGGCGGTATGGCGCCTAGTCGGCGAAAGGATATCGCGCGCTTAGGGCTCAGAGCAGTGTTAGCAGGATCTATGGCTAACCTTATGAGCGCAGCAATTGCTGGGTTTTTCCTCTCGCTAGCTTAGAAACTTAATGAGATGAACACCGGTGTTGCAAAACAAGAAGATAGTACTTTAAGGGGTTAAAGCACTATTTGACTTGAACGATACTTCACCAAGGGCCGCAAGGCCCTTTTATCGTTTTAGGGCTATTAAAAACTTACACCTTTGTTAAATAAGCACTAGCCTTTGTCCCTCCCTCAACGAGCTGTTTACTCAAACACCCGTAATAAATAAACTTTTTCTCATAAATCCTTTTAATTATTGGTAAATTTGCAATCTTAGACCACACTTAGTAGTAATTTTTGCTATAACGTTGCCGCATATTTTGCACATAAGTGGCGTGTGTTTTTGCTTATGAGCTATTAGCTACAAAACTATCAAAAAATAAAACCTATTTACTTTTTGCTATGTGATGGCCAGCTAAGCGTTGTATTCGTTATTGAACACTATGAGATGAACTTAATTAATGCGTGTAATTGTATCTTTATTGCTGTTTTTTTCTTTTTTTAGCTTTGCTTCATCTAAGCAAATTTTAGTCGTTACGGAGCTTTCACCACCGCATCAAACCCTCGTTAATGGAGAGGTATCAGGCTCTGGCACTGCGTTCATACGCGACATTTTTAAAGCTGCCGGCTTATCTCCCGACATTCATATGTACCCTTGGGCGCGTGCTTATAAATTAGCAACAACAGTCAATAATACATTTATATATAGCCTCGCCAGAACCCCAGAACGAGAGGCTAAGTTTCACTGGATAGGCGGCCCAGTAGGTCATTTTGAACTAGGATTTATTAGCTTAAGTAGTCGCTCAGATATAAGTATTTCAACAACTGAGGATGCTAAAAAATATAAAATTGCGATGCAGCGCAACGATTTTGCAACAGATACGTTATCGAAAATAGGCTTTGAAGTGGTACTAACCTCTGACATAAAAAAATCATATGCGCTGTTGTTAGCAAACAAAGTCGACTTAATTGTAGATGATAAAAACTTTATGGTTAAAATGGTAGAGTACTTAGGCTATGAAAAAAACCATTTAAGCTTTCTTTATAAAGTGGATGAATTAACCATTAATGCATACTTAGCCGCCAACATAAATACTGATCTAAAATATATAAAGGCCCTTAATGAGGCCTATTTTGAGGTAGTAAAAACAACGCCCCTACCCTATGATATTTAGCCTTAACTAGCTTAATTATTTTTCATAGGGGGCCATAAAATATGCCAGCCCTCGCTGTTGCACAAGCTTGTTATACGCAATTTCAAAGCGCTTAGTAACCTCTAAAGGCACTTGTTTGTTAAACGCCAAATAGTTATCTTTTAGAGAAGGCGGAACAGGCAGCTCATACAGTTGTTCAACATTACTTAGCGATAAACCATATGCCTTAAGTTGGTTATTAACGACTTGCTCCGATCCTATAATTAAATCTAACCTCTTTTTTATAAATAGCTCAATGTACTCTTGCTCTTGTGCCACCACCAAGAGGTTTTTGCCGTGTTCAAAACCCGCCTTTTCGACTAGGGTGCCATATATATCTCCTCTAACAATACCTAAAGTATAACTTTTAAGCTCGCTCAAACTAGCGCTCTGTACTTGATTGTTACCAGCCAATTTATAAAAGTAGGTTTTACCTGAAACTAATGGCCCTAACCAATTGAATACACTTACCCGGTTTTCATGTTTAGCTACAGAAAATATTGCTGAGTGGGGGTCTAACGATACAGACTTCATAGCACGCGCAAAGGGCTGCACTCTAAATGTGCATTCTATGTTTGCGTCAATGCATAATGTATTTACGATATCAAAATTTACACCAGTCAAAACACCTTCATCGTTTAAAAAGTTATAGGGTGCAAAATGATCGGTATATATAGTTAGCTTAAAGCTATTTGCCAAAACAGGTTGTATGCAAAATATAAAAAGAAGTGAAAGTAAGGCTTTTAAAATAACAACACCACAATAAATATAATAAATTTTTATAAAAGAATAGGTGTTTAGGTAGGACAGTCAAATTTTAGGCACAAAAAAAGCGCCTTACGCGCTTTTTTTATTTTTACTTTAACAGTAAAAATTATAACGGAGTGATGTTATCCGCTTGAGGACCTTTTTGACCTTGTGAAAGAGTGAACTCTACACGTTGGCCTTCAGCTAAAGTTTTGAAACCTTCGCTTTTGATTGCTGAGAAGTGTGCAAAAACGTCTGGGCCGTTTTCTTGCTCGATGAAACCAAAACCTTTAGACTCGTTAAACCACTTAACTGTACCTGATACGATGTTAGACATTGTAATATCCTGATATAAAAATAAAAAATATGCTCGTAAGAGCGGGTGTAGCAAAAAATGAGATGGTACTTAAAAACTTCAGGACGGTACTACAAGTATTACTTATACAACAACGAAATAAAGATTTATAAACTATCATGCTTTCTTTCTAGCTGCGGCCCACTATATATTGTTTTAATATTATGTCAAGCCTTTATGCTTTTTAATAAAAAGCTCTCCTAGTCTGTATTTACCTTTTATAACTAGTGTTCATAAAAACGTGTAATTAAAATTCAAATTCTAATGCGAGCCTAAAGCTATGATTTTTTTCAGATTGGCTTATCTCAGTGATAAACCCGGCTTCCCATTTTAATTGCTTTTGGCCATCAAAACGCTGCAAACCGATAAACCCAGGGCCTATACCAACGAAGTCTTCTCCTACGTACACCTCAATAGATGGCTGAAAAGCAGAACGATAACGATAGCGGTATTGTGCTCTAAACTCACTTTCCCATTCATTTTGAATATCCTGCCCCCATTCATAAACCAAAAAAGCATTCATAGTTAAGCTTGTTTTACCAAATTCTTTTTCGATCACAAAACCCGACGTTGCTTCATACACATCTTCGTTATGCTTTTTCTCAAGCTCAAATAATGCGCCCCAATCAGACCATAACTTACCTTGTTCAATTAGTTGCCAACGTAGCTCAAGCTCGTACGCTTCTAAGCCAAAATCGCCGTTATCGTCTCGCTCACCAACTATGTAACCTTCTAGTGCCATTGTATCGTTAATAGCACCACCGCCACCCAAACGCTGTGCGAGTATGTTGCCACTATCTGTTTGGTGCGACACTAACCGCCATTCAAACTCACGTTCAAAAGGTAAAACATAAGGGTGATATACCTTATCAACAACAATACCATCGGCCTTTGCTTGGGTTGGGAGTAACAACACACAAACAGCGGTAAAACTAAGCGCTAAATATAGGTTGAGTGCTTTCATACACGTTCCTTAGATATTGAAGCCGTAATAACATAACAAAGTGATAAAAATATCACGCTACTTGTACTATATATAAGTACACTCATTAGATTAGGAGTGGCCTCATAACCAACAAGAGCACGCAATACGCGCCCAAGCTCAGAGTTTTCGCTTAATACATCGCGTAAATCCCACACGGTTGCGGTGTTGGTAATTAAATCTATTTGGCTTGCCAAATCCAGTGCAACTAATAACTTAGCCGCGCTGTTAAAAGCAAGCAAAGTAAAAAGCGGATACATACCAAAGCGGTGCTTAATTGCATTCATTAAAAAGTACAGCAATACGCTAAAACTTAAACAAATTCCAACACCTAATAAAGTGCCAATAAATAAGCTTTGCCCTGCATCATTATTTTGCCAAAAACTGGTGAGGTAAATAATATAGTGGCTTAAGTACAATGTTGTTGTGCTTATAACAGCAATATAGAAAGCCGCTGATTTTTGTTTTATTGCAAATACTAATACGGCAATAAATAGAGTAATACAGAGCCCTATTTGTGAGTACTCTAGCCCTTGGTGTTCAAACCACTGGCTCACCCATGATGCACTTTGCATGTACAAAAACGACATGAACGCGCCAATTAATAAAGCAGATCCTATTTTTAAAGAACTTTGTTTTTTAACTACTTGTAGTAGCACTAATAAAATAGCCACAGGTAGCAATTGATTAAGACTCATGACTAAACTAGTTATTAGCATGCTGCGCCCCTTCATCACCAACTATGACAACGCCCCTTGCTGTATTGGGCGAAAACTCACCAAAAAATTCGTAATGCCCTTTACTCAGCGGCCCTATATAAATAATGCTTTTACGGTTTGGGTAGAGTACTTTTTCTCTGTTTAGATCAAAGCTATCAAACTCTTCTGGTGTGCTATCTTGGTTTTCTATTAATAGTTTTACTTTTTTATTCGCGGGAATGGTAATTTGTGAGGGATAGAACAAGTGATCTTTTAAAATAATAAGGTACTCTTTACTCGCCACGTTAAACGACAAAAATAACAAACAACAAAGGCACTGATTAAATAAACGTTTAGTCACTTTTTACTCCTGTAAAAGTAACCTTAACGGTTAGTCCGCCTAAAGGGCTATTCGCTAAATGAATACTTGCGCCATAAATAGCAATTATGTGTTGAACAATCGCCATACCTAAACCGGCACCTTGCTCGCCTGATGGATGCTGATCACCTCCTACTCGATAAAAACGATTGAATATTCGCTCTTTTTGCTCTTCAGTCATACCCGCACCAGAATCATCAATTTGCCAACTATAGCCGTTATTACTTGATACTAATTTAATTATAATTTGACCCTTATCAGGTGTGTACTTTATGGCATTGCTAAGTAAATTAGTGATGAGTGTGGTTAATGTAAACTCATCACCATTAATAATAAAATCATCGCCTTCAAGACTAATGGTTTGGTTTTTTTCATCTATTTTGTTGTATTGCTCCGATACGACTTGCTGAGTAATCGTTAGCAATGATTGTTCGCTAAATTGCCTCTGCCATTGTTCAGGCTGAGTGCGCCCTAAAATTAGCATTTGCTCAACAATATTACTTAAGCGATTAATGCCTTGTGACATGGCTTGTAATTCTTGATGGTTTTGCGAGTTACTTTGTTTATTAGCCAAATTATGTACATTAATTTTTAAGCTACTGAGCGGGGTACGTAACTCATGAGCTGCATCTGAGGCAAAAAAGCGCTCTCGTAAGTAAGCAGTTTCTACGCGTTTAAATAAATCGTTTAAACGATTAATAACCGGTTTAATTTCTTCGTCGGTTACTTGCCAGTTAATTGGCGTAAAGTCGTTTGCTTGGCGAGACGCCAGCTGCTTAGATAATCGAGTAAGAGGGGCTAATGCGTATTTAACAAAAAAGCTAATAAAAATAGCAAGCAGAGGGACTGCCCATAGCATTGGTAACATTGCAGATAAAATAACGGCTTCAGCTAATTCAAACCGCTTTGCCATAGGTTCAGCAACAATGACTTTACGGGTGTTTTTACTCATCACAAATACCCGCATACGCTGCCCTGCTACATTGGCCGTTTGAAAGCCCTCGCTAAAACTAATTTGGTTATTCGTTAAACTCGATGAGCCACTAAGTAAACTATTATTTTGCCAAATTTGATACAACAACTGAGCACTATTATTGCTTACTTGTACTACATTTGTGCTTAGTGCTAATGGTTGCTCAATTAAAACGCCAGCCACTATTTTAAGCTCATCATCAAGCAAACTTTCACCGTGGTTCATACTTTTTTGATAGCCTTTTACTAATGCTAAAAAGCAAGTTAGCACCATCATTGAAAGTAAAATTAAGGTTAGACGTTTACGAATAGACATTTTCAACCTCGAAAAACAAACTCACTCTAACGCTTACCAACCACGT
Source organism: Pseudoalteromonas sp. Angola-4 (assembly GCF_028599265.1). Classification (NCBI taxonomy): domain Bacteria; kingdom Pseudomonadati; phylum Pseudomonadota; class Gammaproteobacteria; order Alteromonadales; family Pseudoalteromonadaceae; genus Pseudoalteromonas; species Pseudoalteromonas sp. Angola-4. The sequence goes on from NZ_JAQREK010000003.1 coordinate 18,533, forward strand.
AGCCAATGCCACGTAAGGTTTTAATAAAATCGCTAGGGAATTTTTTACGAAGATGATGAATATGCACCTCTATGGCATTAGAGCCAACTTCTTCACCCCATTGGTAAAGTTTGTTTTCGAGTTGTAGTTTTGATTGCACCCTTCCCTGATTTTCCATCAGCGCTTTTAAAAGCATGTATTCTTTTCGAGGTAGTGTAAGTGTTTGATCACTTAGCTTAACTGTATGAGCAGAGGTATCCATTACTACATCACCACAGCGCAATAAGCTTGACTGAGTTTGGTTAATGCGCCGGCTTGCTACACGTAATCGAGCAAATAACTCAGCAGGGTCAAACGGCTTTGCAAGGTAATCATCTGCTCCCATATCGAGCCCTTGGACTTTGTCGTCAATACTGCCGCGAGCAGTTAAAATAACCACCGGAATAACTTTTTTTTGTACTTTAATATGCTTTAAAACTTGCGAGCCGTCGCCATCAGGTAATCCTAAATCGAGAATAACAAGCTCAATCTCACCACTAGAAAGGCACTCTAAGGCGTGTTTTACTGTGCCACTATGCTCTACGCTGTAGCCCTCTTGACGCAAAGAGCGAATAAGCCCTTGCGCCACTAAATGATCGTCCTCAACGAGTAATAAATGCATTATGTGTTTATCTTTTTAATTTTTTATCTACTTTAGCCAATAACTGACTTATTGCTTGTTGACGATATTTATCTGCTTTTGCACGAGTATCACGGATCCCAGCAGCTTGTGCTACAAGTAGTCGCGCTTTAGCTTGTTTATAATCGCCTTCGTCATACAAGTATTCACCGTATAAGTAATTAGTATCAATGCCTTCGAGATTAAAAGCGAGCGCTTGTTTAAATAATTTTTCAGCTTTGTCGTCATCACCAAAACCAATTGGCCAGCCAGGTACTTTACTGTAAAGCGTTGCAAGGCTTGCGTAAGCTGAGCCATTTAGTGCAGTGCCATCTATTGAAAGTGCATTTTCAAGTGATGCTTTTGCTTCTTTTGCTAAACCAAGTGCACCCAAGCCTCCTTTTGCGCCAGCAAAGCTGGCTAACACGATGCCATTCCAAATATGTGTTTGCGCCGAGCTCGGGTAGTTTTTAACAAATAACGCGCTTTGCTCACTTAGTTGTGTAAACGCGTCTATTTGCGCATCGTCTTTAAGTTCGTAATTAGCAATTGCCCACTTTTGTTGAATATCGCTTAAATCTTGCGCTTCATCTGCGTGCACTGCGGTTGCAAATACAGAGGTTAGTATTAAATAAAATGCGAGTGTAAATTTATACATAATTTTGCCTTTGTGTGTTTGTTAACTTAAAAAACGTTTAATTTTAGGAAGCTGCTTTGCAATAGCATTATCAACAACGCTTGGGAATACGCCATTTATGCGTGCAAATAATTTTTCAGGAAAACCAATAAAGCGCCTTGTTTGGTTTGAACTTATAAGTGTTAATAACTCTTGTGCAACTAATTCTGGCGAGTCCATTTTATTACCGAGCTCTTCATTCATTGCCCGCGCTTTACTGCTATTAATAGATGTATCTGTTGCTCTTGGTGCTAAATAGGCCACTTTAACGCCTGAACCATTTAACTCACGCGATAATGCTTCTGTAAAGCCACGTAAACCAAATTTACTGGCGCAATAAAGTGTTTGAAAAGGGTAGCCAATACTGCCAAACGATGATCCCACGTTAACAATGGTGCCTTTGGTATATGCTAACTGTCCTAAAAATAGCTGGCATAATTTAATAGGCACCGACAAATTAGTAATGAGCATATTATCTATTTGCTCATTACTTGTGTGCTCAAGGCTTTGCATTGTATTTATACCTGCATTATTAATAAGTAATTTAACGCCGCCGAGTTGCTTGGCTTTTATTGCTAGGTTAATACCTGCTGTATCGTCGGTTAAATCGCCCGTAAATATTTCACTGTCTGGGCATTCACGGCTCAGTTTTTCAAGGGCTTGGGTATTTCGCCCTACAAGCAGTAACTTCCACCCTTCTGCATATAGGGCTTTAGCAACCGCTTGCCCTATTCCGCCTGTTGCACCAGTGAGCACACATAAAGGGCTACTCATGACAATTTGCCGTGTGCACTTGCTTTAAAAAATGGCTCGTCATCGAGTCCACGAAATATATCGCCATATAAACGATAAAAGCGCTTTGCACTATGAAGTATGGCTTGCTGATCCGCCTCGTCTGTTATTTGGTTCATTAGGTTTTCAAAAAACTTTACATGCTCTATATCAAGTGCGCCGTGAGAGGTTAAATAACTAAATGCTTTTTTAGGTAAGCCCACGGCATTAGCAATATTTGAAGCCGCGCCATCAGCAAGCGCTATCGAAGTGCCCTCAAGCACATGCACCATGCCAAAAAAACTCAAGGGATTTTTACGTGCAATAGAGTCGTACGCATACGACACCATCATTTCAGTTGCAAATTGCGGCTGACTACACCGTACTGTTTCTTTGTCAAAACCACAGGCTGCAATATCATTAAGTACCCACTCTTGATGACCAATCTCTTCTTCAATGTATTCTGCGACGGCTTCGCGCAGCCATTCTTGATCGTCGGTTAATCGCGCACCAACCGACATCATTAATGGCACGGTGTGCTTAACATGGTGATACGCTTGCGCTAAAAACGAGGCGTATTCTTCAAGTGATGCTTCGCCTTTAAAAACACGCTGTATAATCGGCGCTGCAAGCAGATAGTTTTGCTCTTGTTTAGTTTGCTCTTTAAGGGTGTTAAAAAAATCACTCATTAATTACTTCTCCAAGTCGGTAAAATTGCTCAAACACAGCATGGTACTGCTTACTTATGGTATCTCGTTTTGGGCGATTATTTGTTGTTAATAATCCTTGTTGCACACTTAATGGAGCAGCTAAACGATGCCATTTTTGAATTCGAGCATAGTCGGGTAGTTGTTTATTAATTGCGTTAATGTATTGCGCTAACGCTGGGTTACTTAGCTTCGAATCGGCGTAAATAATGGCGGTTAAAAAAGGTCGACCTTCACCAAACACAACCGCCTGTAAAATACCGCTTTGGCTGAGTAATAGTGATTCAGGCCACTCGGCACTAATATTGCGCCCCATGCTAGTAATAATTAGATTTTTTAGGCGGCCTTTAATAAATAAGGTATTTTGATGCTGTTCGACCAGGTCGCCAGTTGCATACCACTGTTCTTTGTCGTGAGGTTGATGATTTAAGTAGCCTAAAAACAAATCGCCTTTTATAAAAAGCTGGCCATTTTCAATTTTGGTTTGAATATGAGGCAACACAGAGCCGGCACTTTGCAGGTTATCGTTTGTGGGTGTATTTAAACTAACGACAGATGCCGCCTCAGAAAGGCCATAACCTTGGTACACCGGTAAGTTTAAGCTACGCGCTTTTACTATTAGCATTTCGCTGACACGCGCACCACCTACTGCAATAAACTGTAACGAACTAGGCGGTTGCCACCCTTGCTCTGCAAAAGCGACTAAGCATGCTAATAGTTCAGGCACTAAAATAAGCGTATTTGGCTTAACTTTATCAATAGCAGCGATAAGCTGTGCGGGCTGTTTTAATGTAGTTCCAACAAAGCCTAATTCATTTAATGACATTAAGTGTACTGTACCGCTACTTTTTAAAGGGGCATACACCCCAGCTATATTTTCAAGCAATACAGCTAGCGGCAATAAACACAAATGAACAGGCTTTTTAATATTAATTTTATCGCACAGAGATTGAGCCACCTGCATTTGGCTATTTGCAGATAAACACACGCCCTTTGGTTGCCCAGTTGAGCCTGATGTAAACGTTACTTTTTGAGTTTCTGGAAAATAACTGACGGGTTTAGCTACAACGATTTCGTAAATATATAATGTGTAAAGCTCAAACACAGTAATAGAGGTAACAGGCTCCCCAAATAAAGAGGTTATCGTGTCGCTAATAAATAGATTAGCGCCGCATTGCGCTAGTACATATTGAGTTTGTTGCTCACTAAAAAAGTGAGCAATTGGCACAGCCACTTTGTTAGAAACTGCAGTAGCAGCATCAATAACAAGCCAAGCTGGTGTATTATCGAGCTTATAAGCGACACATTTGCGGCCAAAGCCTTGTAGTGTTTTTACTACTTTTTGTATTTGCTGGTTAAACTCATCGCTGTTAATTTCACGTGTTAGATCTTTATTATGGGCAATAATTAATGGCGATGCTGAATGCGTATTATTGTAATTCATACATTCACCAATGCGTTTACCAACGAATTGATATTTGAGTGGTTTTGCTGCATTAAACTATAAAGCATTGGGGTATTTAGTACTTGTTGATGAGCTTGCTCTAGGCTCACAATACATACTGTTGGTTGGTTAGCGTAATAGCTGCCCCACTTTAATGGGTTCTCAACTACAAAACTGCTAGCAAGTGCAATTTCAGTACACGTAACACCAAGTAAGCGCAATAAAGCACGCACTTTGTTGGTTGCACAAAACACTAAATGTTTTGCCCCTACACTTTGCAGAGCTTCGTTAACAATAATAAAATGCGCAAGTGTTGCCCTACGATTTGTAGAGCAGAGATTACCAAGTTCAAAAATTTTATTGCGAGAAATGCTCTCATCTAAAAAATCTTCAACGGGTGATGCTAAATACTGCTCTATAAATAATGGCGAAGTTGCTTGCCTCAGCCCCAGCGTGCACTTTCCTTGCTCGGTAACGTATTGGCAAAGTAGTGGCATAAAAGAAGTAAGCTCAGCGTTATACGCAACTAAAAAACCTTCTTTCACTGTATTTTCGAGATTTTTTCGATGAACATCATCAATACGAGCACTAATAAACTGACTGTTATTTTGTGTTAAACCTAATGATGTAGAAGTGTGGGCTAATTGCATAAGCTCGCTCATTTAAACCTGTTTATATTTCAGGGTTTAAATTTAACCAGCGAAACTTAAAGAAAACTTAAGGCAAGTTAATTAAAATGAGAAAACTTTTAAAGGTGAATAATAGCTAACAATAATTTAATACGGCCACCATTAGTATGCCCAATTATCACACATACAAACAAGCCATTTTTGCTTAATTAACGTCAGCTATTACACATCTGTTGCGGCCATGGTTTTTAGCATAATAAAGTGCTTTGTCGGCACATTTATAAACTTTGTCAATATCGTTACTGTGATCTGGCCAAGTTGCTATACCTATCGAAATAGTAATGTGACCAATAGTATCTATTTTTGAAGACTCCACAGTGGTGCGCAAGCGCTCCGCAATTGTATAAGCACTTTTGTTGTCCTCGTTAGGTAGTACTAGCACAAATTCTTCACCGCCAATACGGGCTATAATATCGTCTTTTCTTGAGAGCTTTTTAATGATGTTTGTTAAGTAAACAAGCGCTTCATCACCTTTATCATGGCCAAAGGTGTCGTTTACGCGTTTAAAAAAGTCGATATCTATTTCTAAAATAGCAAAAGGTGTTTGTTTATACATAAGGTGGTTAAGTAAACCATTTAGGCTTCTTCGGTTATGTGTTTCTGTAAGAGGATCTGTTTGCGCATCATGGCGAAGCTGCCCTATTTGCATTTGTAATATATTAACCCCTTTTAGCATCGCCATTTTTAATCTATGACTTTCAAAGTACCAAGACTTAACCGCTTTTAGTTTTTCTAAGCTTTGAGGATCGTCAAGAGTATCAGCATTCTCGGCTAAACGTTTTAATGGCCTTGCAATAAAGTGCGCAAATAAGCCTATGAGTATAAATGTGATTAATGCCATAGGGATCGTTCGCTTAACTACTTCAATAGTTAATACATCCAGTGATGAAAGCGTTACTTTTAAAGGTCTTTGCGCCACTATGCCCCAACCAGAGGATGCAACCGGTGCATAACCTGCTAACATGGTTTTATTTTTACTATTAAGTACTTGCGACGTACCTTTTTTGCCACTTAACGCAGCGTCTACAACTGCGTTATCAGTAACTAAAGAACCTATACGGTGTGCATCAGGATGATACAAAATACGTTTATTTGAGCTAACCACATATAAATAAGAGCCCCCTTCGTGATAATGCTGCTCTAAAAGAGCATTTAAAATATTTTTTTCTTTTAAATAAAGAGAGCCACCAATGTAGCCTAAATAATTGTTCTCTAAATCAAATAGTGGATGCGATATAAAAACAATTAAGTTGCCAGCTGCCGACATATACGGCTTACTAATTAACGGACGCTTTTCATTAGTAGCCTCAATTGCACCAGGCGTATTTATTGGTTGGCCAATTATAGTAGCAAAGTGTGGAGAAGTAGCTGCAAGAATTCCATTAACGTTAACCACAACAGAGTTAAAACTTTTTGTTTGAAGATTTAACCGAGTTACTTCGCTATTTAGTAACTGCAGATCATCTGTTTGATGTTCAATAACGTTAGCCGAATAAGCCAATTGCTGAAGTGCCGACTCTAAAAAATTGTCAGTTGCGGACGCTAGCTTTTGCGCATAAGCTAGGTTACTTCTGAGAGTGAATGCAGTTAGTTGCTCTTTTTGAACTTGATAAGTAGAGTAAAAACTTCCAATCAGCGTACTCATCGCTGTAGAAAAAGCGAGCAATAAGATTAGAGTTCTTAAATTTAAAGCTGGTAATAATTTTTTAATCAAAGCTCATTCACAACCAATCATTAATTATACTAAAAAGTGTATGCAAAGCCCTCGATTATAACGCTTACCTGAGTATTAAGCCATTAATTATACTGTCTATAGCTTAGTAAAAATCCTTATCAATACGCACTTTGCAGTTGTATAAAAAAGTAGATAAGCTACTGGTACTTATCTATTTAGCGCTGGAGTGTGTTTTGCTAAATAAATGCTTTATTTCGTCTGTTGTTTTTTTATCTGGGTGTTTAATGCCATTACAATCTTCTTTTGCTAAGCCTACTCTGTCTCTTGAGCAACAACTGGGGCAAAAACTAATACTCGATTTACGCTATTTTTGTCAACAAGGGTCAAGCAAACAATGTAGAACACCGGTTACGTCTCTCCCTGATGAACTAGCAGCGGCCATTACAAAGCATAATATTGGTGGGGTAATTTTATTTTCTGAAAACACCCAATCTATTGAGCAAACCATTAACCTTAATAGCCAATTACAAAATGCTGCTAGTAAGTCGAGCTCTAAGCTGCCGTTATTTATTTCAATAGATCAAGAAGGCGGGCGCGTTGCTAGACTGCCTCGCGACGTGGCCACATCATTTACTGGTAACATGTCTATTGGGGCTACATATGAAAAGCACGGTACAAAATATGCGACGCAAATAGCGACGGTTATAGCAAAAGAACTTGAATCTTTAGGTATTAATGTGAACTACGCTCCCACCGTAGATGTAAACATGAACCCAGATAACCCTGTAATTAATGTACGCTCATTTGGTGAAAATCCAGCTTTAGTCAGTAAGCTTGGCGCAGCCCAAGTTGCAGGGTACGAAAACAATGGGGTAATAACGTCGTTAAAGCACTTCCCAGGGCACGGCGATACTAACGTAGATAGCCATACAGGCTTGCCACAAGTTAACCATTCTAAAGAAGAAATTTACCAGCAAGATCTCGCTCCATTTAAGCATATTATTGCTACGCAAAACCCAGGGATGATTATGACGGCGCATATTCAATACCCACAGCTCGATAGCAGTACATTTGTTAGTACTAAAGGCAAAAGTATGATTAAGCCTGCCACTATGTCGCGTACTATCATTACTGATATTTTACGAGGCGAGTTAAAATATCAAGGCGTAGTTGTTACCGACGCACTTGATATGGCTGGCATTAGCGATTTTTTCACTCCTACCCAAGCGGTAATTAATACTTTTGCAGCAGGCGTAGATTTAGCCCTAATGCCCATAGAAATAAGAACACCGGATGATTTAAACGCACTAGACGAACTCATGGATGAACTAATCGCAGCGGTTAACAGCAATCAGCTAAATAAAAACGAAGTGGCTCAATCGGCTTCGCGTATAACAACGTTAAAAAATAAGTTTAAATTAACGACCAAGTTAGACCCATTAAGCACGTTAGCTAAAGCAAAAAATATTATTGGCTCTAAAGCTCATCGAAAAGTAGAAGCCGAGCTTGCCGTAAACGCCATTACCGAGGTTAAAAATAATAATAACGCATTACCCCTTAACTTAACTAAAGGGCAGCATGTACATATTATTATGCCCGACACACGAAAGTGCATGGCTATGCAACAAGCACTTAGCGCAACAAGTTCCATTACGCTTAAATATAGTTGCAGTAGTTTGCAAGGCTTTGACCCAGTAAAAGCACATAACTTAATTAAAAACGCAGATATTGTTATCGCGGGCAACGCCACACCAAACCAAAGTGCAGTAGAGATTGGCGGAATGGATGATTTAAAAGACAATCCTCGCTTTGCGCTCAATACGGCAGAGCAACCTAAAGCGCTGGCATCTTTACTGGATATTGCAGCATCAGTGAATAAAAAAACAATTTTTATAAGCTTACGGGCCCCCTACGACATAGCGCAGTTTGGCAGCAGAGCTAATGCAGTGCTTGCTTCTTATGCGTACAATATAGATACAGATAAAAACAATGCGGTTGCAGGGCCTGCATTTACAGCGCTAGCAAAAGTATTGTTAGGTAATGTACCGGCTCACGGCGTGCTGCCTGTTACCATAAAATAATAAAAACAAGGGATATAAAATGAAACTTAATTGCGATTTAGGCGAGAGCTTTGGCGCATGGAAAATGGGGTTAGATGATGAGGTAATGCCTCATATTGATATGGCGAATATTGCTTGTGGGTTTCATGCTGGTGACTCAGATGTCATCGCTGATACATTATATTTAGCAAAGCAGCATAACGTTCAAATAGGTGCGCATCCAAGTTATCCCGACCAACAAGGTTTTGGTAGGCGCTCTATGGCGCTGAGTGCGCAAGAACTGACTAATTGCTTACATTACCAAATTGCTGCCCTTGATGGCATGACCAAAGTGCAAGGCTTAACACTTAGCTATGTTAAGCCACATGGTGCTTTGTATAACGATATGATGAAAAACGATCATATTTTACAAACGGTTATTACAGCCGTTGCGCACTACCCGTCGCCATTAAAGCTCATGCTATTAGCCACTAAAGACTCTGCTAAACACTCTTTAGCCGCAAACAGTTTAGGCGTTGAGCTAATTTTAGAAGCCTTTGCCGACAGGCAATACACAGATGAAGGACACTTAGTATCTCGCCACCTTGAGGGCAGTGTTCACGATAAACCAGCGCTTTTAGCGCAAGTAAAACAGCTTTTAAACGATGGCACAGTCACCACCCGCTCAGGCAGTACACTTAATTTAAACGCTAACAGCTTATGTGTACATGGCGACAACGCAGCCGGTATTGCACTTATTAAAGAAATTAAATCCCTGTGTGAATTAACTTAATAACTCATACTTTCGAGCTGTAAAGCCCCTTTACAGCTTTAACTCGTAGTTACAAATTATTGTTTCACCGCATTGCGCTTTTCATCCTTTCCCTGCTGACATATAACTATGTATACAAAAAACACAACAGGGAATACAAATGAAGACGCTTATAGCACTAAGTTTAAGTAGCAGTTTATTACTAGCTAGTAGCCAGTTAGCTTTTGCAAAGGACAACACATTACAGCTACAAGATGTGTTTAATCTTGAATATGCCAATCAAATTGATATAACCGACGATGGTAAAACGGTGTACTTTGTACGTAATCGTATGGATATAAAAACCGACCGTAAAGTCAGTAATATTTGGTCAGTTGATTATAAAACCAAACAACTACAGCCGCTTACCTCTGGCGTGCATATGGATCACTCCCCAGTACTTTCACCTGATGGCCAGCGCCTTGCATTTATATCTAACCGCGATGGTAGCAGCCAAATTTATATAAAATGGCTTAAAACAGGTGCTGTAGCAAAAATAAGTAACCTAACCAGCAGCCCACGTGCAATTACTTGGAGCCCTAATTCTAATCAGCTTATTTTTAGTATGTTTGTGCCCAGTAGCAGTGCCGCACCTGTAAGTTTGCCTGGAAAGCCTAAAGGCGCGACGTGGGCCAAACCAGCAAAATTTATAGACGATGTCTACTACCGAGCCGACGGTGGAGGCTACACACAAAAAGGCTATAATCAATTATTTGCTATAGATGCCAACGGCGGTAATGCAAAGCAGCTTACACACGATAAGTTTGATAATGCGGGTGAAGTAAGTTTCAGTAAAAACGGTAAAGCCCTTTATTTTTCTGCCAATCGCCATGAACAAAATCAATTAAAACCAATCAACAGTGAAATATACCAACTTAATTTAACCACCCTAGACATCAAGGCCATTACCAACCGCAATGGGCCAGATCAACAACCTAAAGTATCTCCCGATGGGCGTTACTTAGCGTATACAGGGTATGACGATAAACGTACTAATTACGAAAACACGCAACTTTATATTCGCGATTTAAAGTCTGGTAAAACAACAAGCCTAACCCCTAACTTTGATAGAAGTGTGGGGCAAATTAAATGGAGTGCCAATTCAAAAGGGGTTTACTTTAGCTACGCAGACGAAGGCCAAACCGCCCTTGCCTACCAACCACGCAGTGGTAAGCGTAAAGTGCTCACCGAGCAAATAGGTAGCGTTGCGTTTGGTCGTCCTTATTCGGGCGGCGATTTTGATGTAAGCGAAGATGGCGATATTGCTTTTACACTTGCCGATACTCAGCGCCCTGCAGATATAGCCACTATAAAACGAGGCAAAGCTCGTCGCCTCACTACACTCAATGCCGATGCATTAGGCGATAAAGAACTTGCCAACGTAGAAGAAATTTGGCTTAAATCTAGCCACGACCAGCTGCCAATTCAAGGTTGGATTGCATACCCTCCTGGGTTTGATAAATCAAAAAAATACCCACTTGTTTTAGAAATTCATGGCGGCCCTGTGGCCAATTATGGCCCTCACTTTAGTACCGAGGTGCAATTGTTTGCAGCCAAAGGAAACGTGGTTTTATACATGAACCCACGAGGCAGTGACTCATACGGTAAAACGTTTGCCCAAACAATTCATCATAATTACCCAAGTAACGATTTTGACGATTTAATGACCGGCGTTGATGCACTAATAGCGAAAGGCTTTATTGATGAGTCTAAACTATTTGTAACAGGTGGTTCTGGCGGTGGTGTATTAACCGCATGGATTGTAGGGCACACCGACAGGTTTGCTGCTGCAGTGGTGGCTAAACCCGTCATTAATTGGATCAGCTTTGTACTAACTGCCGACTTTTATCCATTTTTTGCCGATTACTGGTTTCCAGGTAAACCTTGGCATCATATTGAGCACTATATGAAACGCTCACCTATTAGCTATGTAGGTAACGTAACAACGCCCACTATGCTTTTAACAGGGGAGGCAGATTACCGTACCCCTATTTCTGAAACCGAGCAGTTTTATCAAGCCCTTAAGTTGCAAGGTGTTGATACCGCCATGGTGCGTATTCCTAATGCATCACACGGTATTACGGCGCGCCCTTCTAATTTAATGACTAAGGTAGCCTACATTCAATGGTGGTTTGATAAACACTCAAACAAAAAATAAGTTCCGTGTTTAGGTTTAAAAATAGCCACACCTAAGTGGCTATTTTTTTGTAATTACCAACGCTTAGGTTAATTAATGCCAAACTGTAAACCCCCTTTACAGTTTTGAGCTTATCCATATCGGACTTAGGTGTTTTTCAGTTAGTAAAATTTCGGTTTATTGTAATTTTAATCGTTTGAGTTGGTAAAAAATCGGTTTGAGCCACTGTTTATAAGCACTCAGTTAGTAAAAAATTGTTTTATAAAGGCACCAGGTTAGTAAAATTTCGGTTTATTATTTTACTTATACTTAGTAAAACAGCTAAAAACAGCCTTTTAATAGGGGGATTTTGCACTTTAAAGCGGCTTTACAGTAAAAAAGCAGCCATATAGCTGTACTTAATATCTACCTAGTTAAATTGTGATCCAAACTAAATTCAACCGAGCCTGATTTATATTAATACAACAAAAAAAGGGCCTTACGGCCCTTGAGTAACACTATCTAGAAAAGTTAAAACTGGTTCATGGTATTATCTTCACCACCGGCTTTAAGTGCGTTTTCACCAGAGAAGTACTCTTTGTGCGTATCGCCAATATTAGACCCAGCTAAATCTTGGTGCTTAACTGAGGCTTGTTCGCGGCGGATTTCTTGACGTTGTACATCACGTACATAAGCAAGCATGCCCATATCACCAAAGTAACCTTCTGATAAAATATCGGTGCTTAGTGCAGCCGTATGGTATGTAGGCAGTGTAATTAAGTGATGGAAAATACCCGCTTCACGTGCACCATCGCGCTGGAAGTTTTGCACTAATACATCCGCTTCAGCAGCAAGCTCTGTATCGTCCATTTCTGGCGCCATTAGGCCTTTATTATCACCTAGGCTTGGGTAAGCGCTCAAGTCGCGACCCGCTTCTTGCCACTCTTGGTACACTTGCTCACGGAACTTAAGCGTCCAGTTGAATGACGGTGAATTGTTATAAACAAGCTTAGCATCAGGTACTTGCTCTTTAACGCGGTTAACTAGCTCTGCAATTTGTTTAACATGTGGTTTTTCGGTTTCAATCCACAATAAGTCAGCGCCCGATTGTAAGCTTGTTACACAATCTAGTACTACGCGGTCTTTTTCAGTGCCTTCGCGGAACTGGTATAAACCGTTTTCTAAACGCGTTGGCTTACATAATTGGCCATTAATTTTCATTGCCGTATCACCTTCGTTTAAATCATCTACACCGTTAATAGGTGTGGTTTCTAAAAACGCGTTGTACTGGCTAGCTAAGTCTCCTGGCGTTTGAGACACAGGCACTTTTTGCGTAAGGCTTGCACCTAATGAGTCGGTACGCGCAACAATAATACCGTTATCAATACCGAGTTCTAAAAATGCGTAACGTACAGCGTTAATTTTTGCTAAAAAATCTTCGTGCGGTACAGTTACTTTACCTGCTTGGTGACCACATTGTTTAGCGTCAGACACTTGGTTTTCTATTTGAATGGCACACGCACCTGCTTCAATCATCTTTTTAGCAAGTAAGTAGGTTGCTTCTTCGTTACCAAAACCAGCATCAATATCGGCAATAATAGGCACTACATGTGTCTCAAAATTATCAATTTTATCAAGCACCGCTTGCACATCGCCGCCATTGGCTTTCGCTTCGTCTAGATCATTAAATAAGTGGTCTAGTTCACGGGCATCGGCTTGTTTTAAAAACGTATAAATTTCTTCAATAAGCGCAGGCACTGAGGTTTTTTCGTGCATGCTTTGATCCGGTAACGGGCCAAATGCAGAGCGAAGTGCAGCAACCATCCAACCACTTAAGTAAACATAACTGCGCTTAGTTGTTTTTTGATGACGCTTTATTGCCATCATCATTTGTTGCGCAGTAAAACCATGCCAACAACCTAAAGACTGTGTGTATTGGCTGGTGTCTTTATCGTAAGCGGCCATATCTTCACGCATTACATCTGCGGTGTATTGTGCAATTTCAATCCCTGTACGAAAGCGGTTTTGTAAACGCATGCGACTTGCATATTCAGGGTTAATGGCTTTCCATGCGCTACCTTGAGATTGGCAAAGTGTTGCTAGAGTATCGGTTTCACGTGTGTATGTTGTCATAATAAAATCCTTCGAACGGGTCTATAAATTATTTAAATTATTGTGAGAGTGGCTAGGAGTGTGTGCTCCGTATCGCTTAATTCAACATTAGGCTTATTTTTTAGATTTAGTAAATTTATAGTTGTTATTACCGCTATATTTTTTGTGAATGGCTAAAAAGCACGCACTGAGCCTTTTTTGCGTTATTGTTGCTTTAACGCACACAACAACACCGCGACCGTTTAAGGAAGGTAAACATGGCACACACTCTCACACACTCAGGGCTAAGCGTAGATACACAGCTGGCCAACTTTGTAAAAACACAGCTACTCCCAGGCACTCATTTATCTGAGCAGCAATTTTGGCAAAGCTTTGCAAACATAGTACAAACGCTTACCCCGAAAAATAACGCTCTTTTAGCTAAGCGCGAGCAGCTACAACAACAAATAGATGACTACCATAAAACAAATAAAACCTGGGATAGCGCGCAGTACCAAGCGTTTTTAACAGACATTGGCTACCTAGTACCAGAGCCTGCAGACTTTGCCATTGAAACCCAAAATGTAGAGCCCGAAATAGCACTCAGCGCAGGCCCTCAGCTTGTTGTGCCTGTTAGCAACGCACGTTTTGCGCTTAATGCGGCTAACGCGCGCTGGGGTTCGTTATACGATGCGCTATACGGCACCGACGTATTAAGTGAAGACTACGGCGCTGAAAAAGGCACTACGTATAATCCGGTTCGTGGTTTTAAAGTAATGGCGTATGCGCGCCAGTTTTTAGATAAGGCCCTGCCCCTTAAAAATGGCTCACACATAGAAAGCACCAACTACTCAATTGTTGAAGGCGCCTTGTCTATCACCCTAAGAGACAGCTCGCATACTCAACTAAAAAACCCTGAGCAACTTATTGGCTACCAAGGCGAGGCGCAAAACCCAAGTGCTATTTTATTAAAAAACAATGGCCTGCATGTAGAGCTGCAAATAGACCATCACCACCCTATTGGCCAAGCCGACAAAGCAGGATTAAAAGATGTTTTGCTTGAAGCTGCACTAACAACCATTATGGATTGCGAAGACTCTGTTGCCGCAGTAGATGCCGAGGATAAAGTACAAGTTTACAAAAACTGGCTGGGTTTAATGCAAGGTAACTTGGTTGAATCGTTTAAAAAAGGCGATAAAACCATAGAGCGTACTTTACAAAGCGATAGGCAATATACAGCTCTTGATGGCAGCAGCCTTACGCTTAAAGGCCGCAGCATGATGTTTGTCCGTAATGTCGGCCACTTAATGACAAACCCTGCTATTACCGACATTTACGGCCAACCCGTATTTGAGGGCATTATGGATGCGATGTTTAGCGCAACCGCAGCCCTGCACGATTTAAATAAAAAAACAGGCATTAAAAACACCAGTGCGCAAAGTATCAATATTGTAAAACCCAAAATGCATGGCCCTGAAGAAGTTGCTTTTACAAATACGCTTTTTAGCATGGTAGAAGAAGCACTTAGCTTGCCAAAAAACACCCTAAAAATGGGGATTATGGATGAAGAGCGCCGTACTTCAGTAAATTTAAAAGCCTGTATACACGCAGCCAAAGCGCGCGCGGTGTTTATAAATACTGGCTTTTTAGACCGCACGGGCGATGAAATTCATACCTCTATGCACGCAGGGGTCGCTTTGCCAAAAGCCGCTATTAAAGCTCAGCCGTGGATCAAAGCATACGAAGACCGTAACGTTGATACAGGCCTTGCCTGCGGCCTAAGCGGTAAAGCACAAATAGGTAAAGGTATGTGGCCAATGCCAGATAAAATGGCACTTATGATGGAGCAAAAGCTTGCTCATGTGCAATCTGGCGCTAATACCGCGTGGGTGCCCTCGCCTACCGCAGCCACTTTGCACGCTATGCATTATCACGATGTAGATGTATTTACCGAGCAAAAAGAAATTGCCAAACGAGGCATGGCAAGCCTTACTGATTTACTTACACCGCCTTTAATGGCACAGCCGAAAACGCTCAGTAAAGAAGATATTCAAAGTGAGCTTGAGAACAATGCACAAGGCATTTTAGGCTACGTAGTACGCTGGATAGACCAAGGTATTGGCTGCTCAAAAGTGCCTGATATTAACCACATAGGCTTAATGGAAGACAGAGCAACCTTGCGTATTTCAAGTCAACATATGGCAAATTGGCTACAGCATGGGGTGTGTACTCAACAACAAATAGAGTCGATTATGGCTAAAATGGCTAAAGTGGTTGATGGCCAAAATGAGCACGACAGCGCGTATAAGCCAATGGCACAAAGCGAAGAGTCACTAAAAAATAGTATTGCTTATCAAGCCGCTTTAGCACTTGTATTAGAAGGTGCTAAGCAGCCAAGTGGCTACACCGAGCCCTTATTACACAGTTACCGCTTAAAATATAAAGCAAAACACTATAACCTAGCTGAATAGTTAACATTAGTTTAATAGCAAAAAAGCGCGTTTTGCCTACACAAAACGCGCTTTTTGTTTATTAGGGCGTGTTGATCTTTGCAGATTGAAATTTGTTCAACCTAGGCAGAACCCAAAAGGGCAGCGTATGTTTGGCATTTATGCTACGTTATCGCCTATTTATGGGGAATAACCACACTTCATAGGCTCTGCCTTGCCTAAAAACCAAACATACTGCTGCAAATTCAAGCGCCAAAGGTCAACACGCCCTAGTACCGTTATTTATTTAGTGCGCACTGTACCAAGCGCTAAATTAATTTTTAATTATTGCATTGTGATACACGTTTTGAACGTCATCACAGTCTTCAAGCATGTTGATGAACTTGTCAAAATTAGCAATAACTTCTTCATCTTCAATTTCTACATGCACTTGCGGAACAAACGTAATTTCATCTACTTCAAAGTTAATCCCTTCAAAGTTTTCCTCAAGCGCTGTTTTCGCTTTATAGTACTCAGTATGGGGTGCAAATACCGACACTTTACCATTTTCAACTTCCACATCGGTTACATCAACATCGGCCATCATTAGTGCTTCAAGGACCACTTCGTCATCGTCACCGGCAAAACCAAGTACAGCAAGGTGATCGAACATATGTGCAACACAGCCCGGTGTACCAATTTTTGAATCTGTTTTGGTAAACGGTAAACGTACATCTTTAATTGTACGGTTTGGGTTGTCGGTTAAGCAATCAACAATAACCATGCAGTTGCCTGGGCCATAGCCTTCGTAACGTGCGGGAGAATAATCTTCCCCTGCCCCACCGGCTGCTTTTTCAATTGCTTTTTCTATTACGTGAGCAGGAACCTGGTCTTTTTTTGCTTTTTCAATTAGACGACGCAGTGATTGATTGACATCGGGGTCTGGTTCGCCATTTTTAGCGGCAACATAAATTTCTTTACCGTACTTTGAGTTAACTTTAGTTTTTGCGTTGGCTGTTTTAGCCATCGAGCTCTTACGGACTTCAAATGCTCTGCCCATCTTGTGCCTCTAATCAATACGTTAATTTTGCCATATTTTACCAATTCAAACCCTATTGGGCTAGGGTCTGTTGAACTTTACAAACTGAATTTAAAACAACCTATTTGCTAAATAAATAAGGCCGAGCCTATGCAAATAATACAGGAGTAATTACACAAAAATAAAAGCTAAGCGCTATTTAACATAACTCTACTTTTTGTGAGTAACTTTCGACTAAAGTAACTAACTCTGTAAATTCACGTAAAACGTAATCAGCTTGGTCGGCATAAATAGGCACCGCGTTTGGCGCGTACAAACAAGCGCGCATATTTGCATTATGTGCTGCTTGAATGTCGTATAAAAAATCCCCTACGTATAACAAGTTGCTGGCGTTTATATTCCAAAGCGTGGCAATTGCATTTAAGGCACTGGGATCGGGTTTGGCTGGGGCATCGCTACGGGTTAATACCGTTTCGATAGGTAGCGGGTTATTTTGTAGCTTTATTGCTGCCGCTTTATCAAAATTGCGGGTAACAATAGCCATAGGAATATTTTTAACTTTAAGGGCGTTAACAGCTTCGGTTACGCCTGGCAATATAGTAGCAAACTGAGCGTCTTGCAGCTCGTGCTGGTGCACTATATTCATCGCTTCTTCACGCATGTAGGGCGATGGAAGCTGGGCAATATAATCAAGTAGGTCTTGCTCGCATGGGCAACCTATTTGTGCTTTTATAAGAGAGAAATCTAACTCAGACGATACTAACGTGCCATCTAAATCAAATATAACTCCTTGAATAGCCTCTACTTGAGCTTTCATATCATTCCTTGAATGGGGTAAAAATCAATACAACATGTGTACACATAATGACTCTACTTCATGAGAATAATTTAGCAAATGTTTATCAAACAAATTATTAGAAAAGTATTCACTTATCTATTACTTAGCCTTATAAACACCAATTAATTACTAAAATTCTACGAACAGCTAGTAGTAACAGATCAAAAATGAACACAGCATAAACAAAAGGAGAATACGCGCACATAAACTGCAGTGCGCGTAGGTTGGGGAAGTACTTATTGCTCGAACTTAGCCTCGAGCCAGGTATCGTTTTGGGTAAAGTGAAGGGTTTTAATCTTACCTTTACCTTCTACGTTTACCATATTTACTTGAGAAGGCCATAAGTCACGCAGTGCGCCATTACTCATTTTTATGCCTTCAATCCCTTTTGGGATAGGAGCTTCTTGATACACCCAAAAAAACTTTCCATCAATTTGCGCACCGACTTGGCTAAGCGTTAATGGCTTACCCTTTAAGGTTTGCAGCGCAACATGCGACTCAACATACTCTACAAAACGTTGTTGGTCGGCCTTGTTGCTAATGATATCGGCTTTTCCATTAAATAAATGCGCTACAGCATGCTCAGTATCATGTAAATAAAAGCGATGCATAAGCTCAATATTGTTAGTGCGTTTATTAAAAAGCACCGTAGTAACCGATGACTTTAGTTGATGCGCCATACTTGGCGCAGCAACTAAAAGGCAAACAATAATAAGCAAAAAGCGCATTATTGTTGCTCCTCACCATCTTTTTTCTCGTCTTTTTTAAGCTCAGTTTTAATGTCTTGCATAATATCTCGACTTACTTTCGCTTTACTCTTTTTCTTTTTATACACTTCAATACGTGAAGGAATAATACGACGAGGGTAGTTGTTGTTCTCAACATCTACATCAGCTGTTTCCCAGCGAGGGTCAACGCTTACCGATACCAATGGCTTATTTTTATCTGTAACAATAAGCTTTTGTACATTTTTGTGATTACGGCGCCAAATTTCAGCCGGAATGTAACGCTCTTCGGTTGTGCCATCTTCATAAGTTAGCTCTAATAAAATAGGCATTACCAAGCCACCTAGATTTGAAAACTCCATAACATAGTAGTTTTTATCTTCTTCAAGCGCGCGATCTAGCGTTTTACGCTCCCACGGCTCTAAGCCTTTTAAAAACTTGTTGTACGCGTTTCGTTCTTTATTGGTAACAGTAAAGCGGTCGTTTTCGTCGTAAAAGTCGGTAATATCTGGATTTTTTTCAACCCAAGTTTGCTTACCTTCTTCACGGTTGCGCTTAACAAATAGTGATGTTGGTTTGTCTGCTTCTATATCGCGTAAGCGTTTAAAGTCAATATCAGGGTTTTTAGTATCTAAACGTAATTGATACACTTTATCTAACGAGATATCTACATGGTCGGTGCTGTAAAACCAGCCGCGCCAAAACCAATCTAAATCAACACCCGAGGCTTCTTCCATCGTACGGAAAAAATCTGCTGGAGTAGGGCGCTTGTATTTCCAGCGCTGTGCGTACTCTTTAAAAGCAAAGTCGAATAAGTCACGGCCTAAAATAACTTCACGTAATATATTAAGTGCCGCGGCTGGTTTAGTATAAGCATTAGGGCCTAAACGAAGTACGCTGTCTGACTGCGTCATAATAGGTACTTGGTTTTGCGATTTCATGTAGCTCACAATATCGCGCGGCTCAACACCCCACGGTATAGTTGGGTCCCATTCACGCCCTGCAACGCCATCTAAAAAGCTATTTAAACCTTCATCCATCCAGGTCCATTGACGCTCATCAGAGTTTACAATCATAGGGAAGTAAATATGGCCAACCTCGTGAATAACCACACCAATTAAAAAGCGTTTTTCAGCTTGAGAATAAGTGCGCGAGCCATCATCTTGCAGCTCTGTACGTGGGCCATTAAAAGTGATCATTGGGTATTCCATACCACCTACAGGGCCATTTACCGATTGCGCTACAGGGTATGGGTAGTCAAATGAATAGCGAGAATACACTTCCATTGTATGTACTACAGATTCAGTTGAATACTTTTTCCATAAATCGCCACCCTCTTTAGGGTAAAACGACATAGCCATCACTAAAGGTTGTTCATCGCCACCTTGCTGATAGCCCTTTGCATCCCACATAAATTTACGCGACGACGCCCACGCAAAGTCACGCACATTTTCTGCTTTAAAGTGCCATGTTTTTGTTTTATCGGTACCTTGTTTTTCGTTTTCTAACGCTTCTTCTTCAGTAACAATAAATACAGGGCGTTTTGCTGTTTCAGCTTTTTCTAAGCGGTTACGCTGCGTGCGTGTAAGCACTTTGCTTGCGTTATCTAACTTACCTGTTGCCGATACAATATGATCAGCAGGTACAGTAATTTCTACATCGTAATCACCAAACTCAAGCGTAAACTCACCACGGCCTAAAAACGGCTTGTTTGTCCATGCTTCGTAATCGGTGTACGCAGCTAAACGCGGAAACCACTGCGCAAGTAAAAATATATCGTTGCCATCTTCTTCAAAGTGCTCGTAACCAGAACGTGCACCTACGGCATCTTCTTCAACAATGTTAAAAGCAAAGTTCATACTAAACTCAGCTTCTTTGCCTGGTTTTAGCGGCTCGTTTAAATCTATACGCATTAGCGTATCAACAACAGTTACGCGCAGTTCATCGCCATTGTCATCTTTTACATTGCTAATTGTATAGCCTAACTCGTTGTCGCTCATAAATTGTTGACGACGTAGCTCACCTAAACTTAATTTAGCCGGCTTTTGCGCAGGTAAACTATTTAGCGTGCTTTTAAACGTTTTTGTGGTTTCGGCAATTGAGTCGCTTTTAAAAATATTTTGATCTAACTGTAACCACAAATATTTAAGTGTATGCGGCGAGTTATTTTTATACTCAATGCTTTGGCTTGCTGTTAAGCGGCGCTTTTTTTCATCAAGCTTTACATCTATGTCGTAATTAACACGTTGTTGCCAGTATTTTTCGCCAGGCTCACCTGCGGCACTACGATAAACATTTGGGGTAGGAAGCGCTTCGTCTAACTGGCGAAACTTATCAACGAATGAGCCTTTAGTTTGCTCAACGGATGACGCTAACACAGCGCTCGACATTGCCAAAGGCAACACAAACGCGCTTAGCGTAAGAACTGTTTTTTTCATTATGAGTCCTAGTGGAATTTTGTGAGCGTACTTTGACAAAGTTACTATTTTTGTTCAATTAATTAGCGACCAACCGCCCATTAAACACGGTAATATTCACGTTGTTTTAACATGGTTTTTGAATCAGTAAATTAAGCCGCTTTTAAAACTGTAAAGGGGGTTTACACTTTATAGCTAGTTGATGTGTATTAATTAAGGTACAAACACAGTATTTATAAGGGTTCAGGCCTAATTCATGCCATTAGCTTAGGATTAAATTAAGGTGCAAAAATATGTTGTTTAAATTGAGCTTAAATTTATAGCGTTAGCAGTGTTTACACGGTTTTAATGCGCTCAGGTTCAATACAAATTAAGCAGCATATTTAAACTAAAGGAGCCCGATATGAAATTTTACATTGTAAAAAAAGATCATCAGCTCGAAGCTATCCCTGCTGATAAAGACTTACTAGAGCGCTACGAATCAAACCAATATTCGTATGTTAATGTGGTGTCGGCATGCAATAAGCAAGATGCACTAAAACGCCTATCTACTGAACAAAAACACAGTAAAAAGTGGTTAATAATTGGCGCAAATATTGCCGTGATCTCACTAATATTAACTATTTATACGATAAATTAAAAATAGTGAAATTTTAGGTTGATATTTAGTGCATTTTATATTTAAAATCGCCCACTTTTTTTATTTGAGCATAATAAAATCGTTACAATTATTCTCAAATATGTACTTATTACCAGTAAGCAATGTGGTGGGTGTATGGATTTTTATATCCTAAAAAAACAACAAGAGCTAATAGCCATTCCAGCAAATCAGCAAAGTTGTAAGCAGTATCTAGACTCAGGTTATTTTTATATTGATAAAGTAGCCGCCTGTAACGAAACGAATGCCATAAAAGCATTGCAAGCAAAGCAAACTAAAAGTTTAAAAATGCCGCTAGGTATGGCTTTGTTAGCGCTTCCTGTCATTATTATTGCTATATATAGTTTTACCTAAACTAAAGCCCTCCCGAGGCTTGCATCTTTACTTGCCTTGGGTATATTGGCGCTCTTATGGTTTTTTAAGAGCGCGATATGAAAGTTCTCCACACCTCAGATTGGCACCTAGGCCAACAATTTTATGAACATGACCGCCGTGATGAGCACGCTGCATTTTTTACTTGGCTACTTAGCACCCTAGTAGAGCAACACATAGATATACTTTTAGTTGCAGGCGACATTTATCATACAGCCACACCCAGTGCCAGCGCCGAAAACCAACTTTACCAATTTATAAAAGATGCTAAAAAGCGTTGCCCGCAATTGCATGTAGTTATTATTGCCGGCAACCACGACTCAGCAAATCGTATATTAGCGGCGCAGCCATTACTTGCTCAGTTTGACACCCATGTAGTGGGGCGCTTTGAAGTAACCGACCCAGCCAATACCGTGATTGAAATAAATACGCAAAATAAACGCGCTGTAATCGTCGCTATGCCTTTTTTACGTACCAGCGATATAAGTTCACTTAGTCATACTAAAAACGGCCCTAGTTACGCACAAGGCGTTGAAAAAGCCTATAAGCTTGCTCTTGATCACGCCTATAGCATTAACGCGCAAAATTCGCCGTTAATTGTAATGGGGCACTTACATGCCAAAGGCGGTGATATTTCAAGTGACTCAGAACGTAATTTAGTGATTGGTGGGGAGGAGTCTATTTCGGCCAATGTATTTGGTAACAAGGCAGACTACGTAGCACTGGGGCATTTACACAAAGCGCAGCAAGTCGCTAAAAAAGACGTTATTCGTTACAGCGGTACGCCTATTCCTATGTCGTTTTCAGAGCGTAACTACACGCACCAAGTTAATGTAATAGAATTTAAAAGTGATGAAAAACAAACTATTAGCACATCTGTAAACCCCCTTTACATTCCACGCTCTGCTGAAGTAATTATTTTACCAAAAGGGGAGTGCGTGCCATTAAGCGACTTATGCGAGCAAATTAAAGCGCTCGATACATCACAACATACTATTGCGCCTTATTTACGCGTAAAACTTAAATCAAGTGATACCGACACCACCTTTAGGGAACAAATAGAGCAAGCACTTGAGGGTAAACACGTAAAATTTTGCGGCATTGAGCGGGTACGAGAACAAACCATAACAAGCGATAACAGCGCCGTATTTGAAGATTTAAGCGAAATTGAAATGCTCAACCCATTAAACTTATTAGAACAAGCCTTTGCAAACGACAAAGATATGGCCGGCCAAGCTGTACCAGATGAGCTAAAAACACTGTTAAACGATGTAATAAGTGAGCTGACGGAGCAAGAGCAACTATGAAAATAACCGCAGTTCGTATTCATAACTTAGCCTCAATAGTCGATGCCGAAATCGACTTTACTCAAGCTCCACTAAAAGACGCTGGTTTATTTGCAATAACCGGCGACACAGGCGCAGGTAAAAGCACCTTTTTAGATGCTATTTGTTTAGCGCTTTATACTAAAACAGCGCGCTTAAAAGGCGATAAAGGCAACTTAATTGATTTTAACGGCGACAGCATAAAGCTAAACGATGCGCGTAACTTACTGCGCAGAGGCAAATGGGAAGGCTTTGCTGAAGTTGATTTTGTTGGCCAAGATAAACAATTATACCGCGCACGCTACGTTATTACCCGTACCCACAAAAAGGCAACAGGCAAGTTAAAAGTAGCTGAGCATACGTTACTAACCCTGCCCGATGAAACCCTAATAGCCGATAAAAGCCAAACCATAAAAGAAGTAGAGAACAAAATAGGGCTAAGCTTTGATCAGTTTTCGCGTGCGGTATTATTAGCACAGCACGAATTTGCAGCCTTTTTAAAAGCCACAGGCGATGAACGCGCACAACTTTTAGAGTGTTTAACCGGCACCGATAAATTTAGCTTAATAGGTAAACGTATTTTTGAGCGTAATAAAGCGCTAAAAGATCAATATGAATTACTTAATGCAAGCCTTGCAAGCTACACCTTATTAAGCGATGACGAATTAAGTGCTAAACAAACCCTGCGCGATGAGTTACTTAAAAAAATTGAGCAAACTAAAAAAACGCATGCAGCAACAGAGCAAGACTTAAATTGGTATAAACAATCAGCTAGCTTATCGCAGACACTAGAACACGCAGTAGAGCAGCAACAACACGCGCAACAACAGCTTGATGCAATAGCAAAGCAAAGTGAGCAAGCTAAACAAGCACAAAGCGCCCTTGAAATAAAAGACAACCGCAAACGTCATGAGTACTTAACGGCGCAAAACAAAGCACTTAGTACGCAAATAAGCGATTTAAAAGCGATTGACCATGCTGCGCTTATAAAAGAGCAGGCCGCAACACTTACAACAAAGCAAAGCGAGTTAAAAACAGCGCAAGAGCAAAAGCAAACGGCAGAGCCAATTATTGCAAAAGCCCGCGAGCTCGACAGCCAACTTGCTATACACGCACAAACTATTACAAGCCTGACTCAGCAAAGCGAAAAAGAGCAGCAGCAACTTAGCGAATTACAAACGCAGTACACGCAAAGCCAACATGCACTCGATGAGGCAACAAAACTCAGCACTGGGCATCAAACGTGGCTAAACGAGTACACGCAGCTTAAACCATTGGCTAATGATTGGAATTATTACCAACACAGCTTTAATACGTATTTAAGTGCTAATGAGCAAATAAAGGCAACCGCTTCGCAAAACCAACAGCTGTTAGAAGAGCAAACTAAACAAGCGACACTGTTGGCTGAACAAACTAAAAAAGTAGAGTTGCAAGAGCAACAACTTGCGCATCAACAAAAAGATCTTAACCAGCTAAGTGAGCAACAACGCCAATTTAATATTGAACAATGCGATAGCAAACTTAAAAATATTGAATATTTAAAAGATCAGCGCTTGCGCTACCAGCAGTTTAATCAAGAAATAAAACACAGCACACAACAACAAGCGGCGGTTGCGGCCAAGCTTGTACACAGTGAGCAAACGCAAACAACATTGCAACAAAGCTTAGCCTCGTGCGAGCAAGCACTTAAACACAGTGAATACGCATTAAACCAAGCTCGCCTGCGTGCCAGCGAAAACGTAGAGCATTTACGCACGCAGCTTACCCCTAACGAGCCATGTGTAGTGTGCGGGGCAAAAGAGCACCCGTATGCAAGCAGCCAAAACCCGCAATTAAATAACCTAATAGCCGATTTTGAAACAAGTTATAACCAAGTTAAGCAGCAACACGATAGCGCCCAAGCTAAGCTGCATCAGCACCAAACTCAACATGCTGTACTTGTCACTGAGCACGCTCAATACAGCCAAGCTATACAGAGCGCACAGGCAAAGCAGCTAGAAATTAAAACAACAATGCAAGGGGCACGTACAGAGCTTAACGACTTAACAGCACAGCAGCTTGATGAAACATACGCCCAGCTCAGCAGTCAAAAGTCGCACTATTTTGAATCGCAAAAACAGCAAACAGCCCTGCAAGAAAAAGTAAATCAGCTAATAAATAACTTAAAAGCCGAGCAACATGCACAGCAGCAATTGCATAATCAGCATGTTGAATTAACCAATAAGCTTGGCCAAATAAACACTAAGCATGCAGAGCTAAATACGCAAGTTAACGAGCTTACCAGCACCCTTAACGCACAGTTTGAGCACAGTGACTTTTGGCAGCAATTGCAAAATAACACGCTTAATATGAGCGATTTAAGCCAGCAGGTTGAGCTGTACAAGCAAACACAGGTTCAGCTTGAACAAAGTCAAAAACAAATAGACAGCGCTAATCAGCAATTACAGCAACTCACACCGTTAATTGCTAAAAGTGAGCAAGCGCTTAAAGTTTTAAACGACGATTTAGCCAAGGCGCAACAGCTGCAAAATACCACACGCACAGAGCGCCTTGCTTTATTTAACAACGAGCCATTAAGTGCCGATGATTACCAAGCAAAACTTAATGCGCAGCTTGAGCAGTGCCAAAAGGCGTTACATACAAGCCAACAAGCCCACGACAGCGCAATTAAAAAACGCGATGAGCACGCTATAACACTCAAAAACATTGAGCAGCGCTTGGCAGAGCAAATTCAAGAGCAAAGTACACTTGAAGAGCGCTACAATGACTGGTTTAGCGACTTTAAAGCGCAATATAGCGAGGCAAATCACGAACAGATCGCTATTTTACTAACTCTGACTAGTGAGCAAATAAAAGAGCAATTAATGCAGTTTGAGCAGCGTTTAGCAGCACTTACAGACGCAAATGCAGCGCTTAAGCAACAGCAAAAGGCGCAAACAGATCACCAAAATACTAACAAGCCCGAAAAAAGCGAAAGCCAATTAGCAGAGCAAGAAACGACCTTAGCCAATGAGCAAACTGAGCTACAAAATAGTTTGCTTGGCACTAATACCGCGCTTGAGCAACACAATCAAAACGCCACAGCACTTAAAGGCAAACACGCTGAACTTGCTACCCTTAAAAAGCAGGTAGAGCAGTGGCACGTACTTAATAAAGTATTAGGGGATGCAACCGGTAAAACCATGCGTAACTTAGCGCAAACACAAACCCTTAAAATATTGCTGCATTATGCTAACAGCCATTTAAAAACCCTCAATAAACGCTACGAGCTCACTGCCATTGCGCAATCGCTCGATATAGCCATTATTGACCGCGATATGGCCGACGAACAACGCTCCGTTAATACGCTCTCTGGTGGTGAATCATTTTTAGTATCACTAGCACTGGCTTTAGGGCTTGCATCGCTTTCTTCAAACAAAGTGCAAATCAACTCTTTGTTTATTGACGAAGGGTTTGGTACGTTAGATAGCGAAACACTCAGCGTTGCTATGGACGCACTCGACTCATTACAAGCACAAGGCCGTAAAGTAGGGGTTATATCGCATGTGAGCGAAATGAGTGAACGCGTAGCCACGCAAGTACATGTAAGTAAAAAAAGTGGTGGATACTCCACTGTTGAAGTCTTATAAAGGAGTTAAAAAATGCCAACATTCACAGGCGAGCAAGCAACGCATTACAACGACCGCATTACCCGTTTAGTCCCTGGTTATGAGCTATTGCACCAACTTACTAATGCTCAACTTAAAGCAACCCTTAAAGATAACGCACATATTTTAGTCGTGGGCGCAGGCACAGGCAAAGAAATACTCGCCCTTGCCGCGCTTAACCCTACTTGGCAATTTACCGCGCAAGATACCTCAAGTGATATGCTCGCAATTGCTAAACAAGCGTTTGAAGCGCACGGCATAGCAAAGCGCGTTAATGTTATTGAAGGCGAGCTTGATAAGCTATCTACCAAGGCCGATGCGGCCCTATGCTTACTCGTAATGCACTTTTTAAAAGACGACGGCAGCAAAAAGCAGCTATTAAAAAATATTAAAGCTAATTTAAATAAAGGCGCAAACTTATTTATTAGCGATTTAATGAAACCCGAAACCGACTTTGAGCGCGAAGCACAAATTACTGTGTGTGCCGATTTAGGCTTAAGTGATGCAGGGCAAGCCTACACAGCTCAAAACTTAGACAGTGAATTTTACCCACTTGATAGAATGCGCTTTAGCGAGTTACTTAACGAGTGCAAATACGGTATTCCTAAGCTTTATTTTAAAGCGCTTGGTTTTAGCGGATACGTTGTTTAACTTATCTTGAAGGATGCGGCCTGCACCATTTAACCGTATGTTTATGGCGCGGTATGGTTTTACATTCTTTATTAGAATCGGCACTTGGCTCGCTAACATATTGCGAGCTTGGTGCTACACTGGCACAGCCTGCGGCCAATAATATCGCAAATACGGGTATTAATTTTTTCACTTCATCACCTATTAAAATCTGTATTTAAGCGCTTTGCAGTTACTGTTAATGCAGAGCGCTTATTTGTTTAATTTGCCACGTCACTCACCAATATGGCGGGTAGTTATGCATCTACAAAAATAACTTCGCCAGTAATAAAGCCATCAACCGAGCGCTCAAACGCTTTACCTACAAGCTTGCCTGGCACGGGTTGAAAACCTGGCATCATTTCGCCATATACGTCCCACGCTTCTTCAAGCACGGTAGGGTTAACCACATTAATACGCGTGCCACGTGGCATTTCCAGTGATACGCATTTTGCAAACGTATCTATTGCGCCGCTTGTTGTTGCATCGGCAATCGCAAAAGGAATCGGTTTAACGTTTAAAATACCGCTAATCAGCGTAAATGAGCCGCCATCAGCAATGTACTTTTGACCAATACGTACAAGGTTAATTTGCCCCATCATTTTGCTCATAATGGTCGTCATCCACTGCTCTTCGCTCATATCAGCAAAGGTTTCGTATTCGCATAAACCCACTGTATTAACTACCGCATCAAAGTGGCCTACTTTTTCGTACAAAGCAGTAATTGACGCTTCACTCGTAATATCAACAATATGATCTACATCGCCCGAGCGACCCGCTGTAATAACTTTATGCTTAGATAAACCGGTCAATGCCGCTTGACCCATTTTGCCCAGTGCACCGATTAAAATTACTGTTTTCATTGTTTGCTCCAATCATTCAATTTAGTGTGTAGGGGCATAATAAGGGGGTAGCTCGACAATTAGAAACAACCACTTCATGTAAGTGATACAAAAATAAATGGTAATGTGATACGTTAATAATGCTAAAACAACAAAGGCATTGGCATGAGTAAGTTAGACAGGCTAGATATAAAGCAGCTGCGTATTTTCCAGGCGCTCATTCGCGAAAAAAACGCATCAAAAGCGGCGAGTAAATTAGGCTTAACCCAACAAGCTGTGAGTGAGCAACTCAAAAAGCTGCGTGATGTATTTAACGACCAGCTGTTTTTAAGAAAAACCACCGGCTTTGTGCCAACGCCTTATGCAGAAGAGTTATCGGGAGATATAGACAAGCTGCTAAACGATTTTCAGGCATTATTAGCGCCTAAAATATTTGACCCAAAAACAGTTGATGGTGCGTTTGTAATAGCCGCTACCGACTACGCACAGCAAGTTGTTTTGCCAGCGCTTGTAAAAGAGTTAAGAGAGCAAGCGCCTAATTTAAAATTAATAATAAGAGACTTTGAACTCGATAGCCTGCACGATTTAATGGAAAACGGTAAAGTTGATTTAGCCATTGCCTTCCCCGACTACATCCCAAGTACTTACCCCATTATTAAGTTATTTGAGGAGCAACATATTTGCGTTACTTCAGCTAACTCATCAATAGCAGGCACAAAACCAACCCTTGCACAAATAGCCAGTTACCCAAGCATTATAGCCTCGCCTTCGCGCCCAAATTTTAAAGGCTCTATTGACGATTGGTTTAAAAGCTTTGATTTAACGCGCAATGTTGTTGTATCGGCACCGTGTTTTTCAATTGTGCCTATGTACCTAGAAACCACCGACTCCATCGCGTTTTTACCCTCACGCGCGGTAAGCTCCGAACTGGTAAAGATAGAGCTACAGCAGCTGCCAGCCCCGTTTGATGTAATAGCGGCGTGGCATCCACGCTACAATAAAAACCCACTGCATAAATGGGTAGTGTCAAAGTTAGTGGTTGAGTAATTTGGATATATTAACTCTGATCAAACGCTTAAGACAAGCTCATCCTAAAACGTAGGTCGGTTAAGCGAAGCGCCACCCGATGCGCTAATATCCACATCACCTAACATGTTGCTGTGCCCGCAAACTCAAGAAATTTCACCAAGTGCTTTCATCGCGGCCTGCGCTTTATCGGTTTGTACAAAAATATGATCGTGATAAAACGCAGCTACTACGTTAGCGCTTATATTATGCTCGGTTAATTTGGCCGATACCGCAGCGGTTAACCCAACAGCCTCAAGGCTTGAATGCACATTAAGGGTAATTAAATTATATTTAGCTTCATAAGTAATACCGGCTTTATTGGCGGTATCTGCATTTAAAATAAGGGTTAGGCCTTCTTCTTCAACGTAACTGGCAAGCGGGTTTAAATGAACGTAGTCAGCAAGGCTGCCTGCTAAACAACAAAATATATATTCACCTTGTTTAAGCTCGGGGTTCATTGATTTTAATAACGTATTTAGCTCTAAAATTCCCGCCATGTTGAGTCCTTACATTTTTAATTAGATGTTTTAAGCTTGGCAACTAGCTCGCTTAATCGGGCTATTTTAATATTACTTAACTGCCGGTAATCAAAGTACGGGCACACGATAATGTTATTCGTTGTATCAATTGCAAACTCATCGTCTAACCAATTAAATTGCGCATTAAGCTTACCTTGCTGTAATAAGTTTTTAGCATGGGTTCGCCCAGCAATAATATGCAGTTGGTTTTTATTTGTGCCGTTAATAATGGGCGCACTAAATAACAGTGCTGTTTTACTGTTTTTTTGCAGTAAAAATGTATCGCGATACGCTTGCCAGCTAGCGGCTTGTTTAGCAAAGTTGTAATGCTCACTCGGTAGCGCAAACAACACTTTAGCGTATACGTTAAACACTTTACGCCAGCCATTACCACAGTGCTGGTTTATGGTATTTATTTGCTCGTTTATTACAGGCTCAACACTGTGTAGAGTTGCAAAGTAGGGCATAGGCGGCGCTTTTGCCACATAAACGGCTACGCTAAAGGCTTGCTCACCTAAGCCAATTAGTTGCTCACTCACACTAGCTCGCCTTTTTTTGCGCTAAAATACGGTCGAGGTTATTGGCAAAGTTTTGGCGGTCGGTTTGGCTAAGCGGTGGTGGCCCGCCACTCATTTCTACGCCGCTTGAGCGCATGGTATCCATAAAGTCGCGCACGTTTAATAACGAGCGAATATTCTCTGGCGTGTAAAGCTCACCACGCGGGTTAAGTGCTTGGCCACCGTTATCTATAACTTCACTGGCTAGCGGTATGTCGCCAGTAATAACTAAATCGCCTTTTTCTACGCGTTTTACTATTTCGTCATCGGCCACATCAAACCCGCTCGAAACCTGTACGCGGCTTATAAATTTTGAAGGCGGAATGCGCATTGCATGGTTAGCTACTAAAATAGTTGGTGTTTGCGTGCGCTCAGCGGCTCTAAAAAGTATTTCTTTTATTACCACAGGGCATGCGTCGGCATCTACCCATATTTTCATGCTTAAATCTTTTAATTGCTCTAGTATTTAGCTGATCCTATAGCAATTTATTTTAATCGGCTAGCAAACTTTATTGGCTTAGAGCCGTACAAACAACATCACTTTTAAAAAGGAGCTTTCATGAAGGCCATTACGACTATTTTACTCATTACAGGGTTATTTTTACTCACCGCCTGCACAAGCGCACCAGGGGGCATTACTCCAGTTAAAAACTTTAACCTAGAGCAGTACAAAGGTAAGTGGTACGAAATTGCCCGCCTTGATCACTCATTCGAAGAGGGTATGGAGCAAGTAACCGCGACTTACACCGTAAATGACGATGGCACAGTAAAAGTGCTCAACAAAGGTTTTATAACTGAAGAGCAAAAGTGGGATGAAGCACAGGGCTTAGCTAAATTTGTAGAAGGCACTGACACAGGCCATTTTAAAGTCTCGTTTTTTGGCCCATTTTATGGTGCTTACGTTATTTTTGAATTAGACCAAGACGACTACCAATATGCGTTTATTACAAGTTATAACCGCGACTTTTTATGGTTTTTATCGCGTACACCGACCGTTAGTGACAAGCTTAAACAACATTTTATAGCTAAAGCAAGCAAACTAGGCTTTGCTACAGAGCAAGTTATTTGGGTTAAACAGTAGGTTATTTAGCTATGTAAAGGGGCTTTACAGTTGTTGAGCAAATGATTGTTACAGCTGTAATAAAACGATCACCTCACTGTAAGGTAAGTTAAATATGTTCGGGCTATATTAGCTGCACTTGCAACGAGACATGCAAGTGTTGGACATACTGAATATCCCCCTATTGTTGGCAAGCTTTATAGCTTGCCATTTTTTTGCCTAAAATTAATGGCTTTCTTTGGATCAGGTTTTTACTAACTAAAGTGAATTTACTGCCAGTAATAGCCCTGATAAGCCAATCAGTAACATATTTAAAAAGCTAAATGGCTTAATCAACTTTTCTATAAAATTATAAAAAATCGTTATAATTAATACACTTAGACCCATAAAGCCACAAAACAGTAAAGCACCGTATCCCTGCTGCGTAACCACGCAGAACAATAAACTTAGTAAAATACTGATCCAAGCAACTATTAGTAGCAAATTACTTTGCAGCTTAGAGGGACGCGTTGTAAACACCGTTTTAAAATGCGCTGGTTTTGCCAAAGCAAAACCATTAAAAGCAAACAAACAGAGGCTAAAGCTAAGTAAATCAATCATACTTTTTGCCTCTTTTTATTATCGGCTAGGTTATTAGCTGTTTTTTTAGATGCGCTAGAAGCAGTACGTAATTTTTCGGTTTGTACTAAAAACAGTATGCTAAACAGTAAAAATACCGCATCGAAAATAAACAAGGCCCATTGTTTATTAAGTAAGTAGCTCACTATATTGCCCTGTGTGGTGAGCGCATTTATTGCCGGTACACTCAAACAGGCGAGGGCATTTATGGCTGCCATTACACGCCATTGCAGCCTATCGCGCTTTAAAAGTGCCATAACGGCAACCACTAACCACGCTAAAAAGAACGCTGTAACTTCTTTTTCACCACGCCCTGCTACGGTCGGGCTAAGTAATCTATTGGCAATAAAAAAGGCGCAGGTAGCCAGTGGTAAACCCATGATGGTGGCAAGGTTTAAAGCTTCGACTAATTGTAAGCCAAATGAGGCTTTACCCTTATTACGCTCGCGTATGCGTTTAGCCCACATTATGCAGCCAGAGCCAATCATTACGCAGCCTGCAATACCGCCAAGTACGTATAACCAGCGCAGTAAAGGCGTAGCAAAGCGCCCTGTATGCATAGAGTTAAGTGATTCATAAAGTGCTTTACTACTGCTAAGTTCGTCATCAGTTTGTGCAACTAATTCGCCCGTAGCACCACTAAACAAAAGCCGCGGAGATTGATCGCGAAGCGCCTTTGCAGGGCTTACCAATACCGTTACTGTTGAAGCGGCCATATTCGGTTTACTAACCTGAACACGCGTAATATCTGCACTAGGCCACTTGGTATAAACTTGATCCAAAATAGTGTTTATAGGGAGCAATTCTGCACTGCCTTGGGCGTTATTAGTCACGTTATTGCTAGGTGTTACATCGTTAAAAAAGCCACGCATACCCTTGTCGTAAGTCGTTAACGCAGGGTAGGGGAACAACATAAATATAAGCGTAATGATGCCTGTGTAGGTAATCATTAAATGAAACGGTAGGGCAAGTACCGAGCTTAAATTATGTGCATCTAACCAGCTACGAGCCCCTTTATTGCGCCTAAAAGTAAACATATCTTTAAATATGCGCTTATGAATAACCACGCCCGAAATTATTGCCAGCAGCATAAAAAAGCTGGCAAAACACACTACCCAGCGCCCTGTTATGGCATCTAAATAATAAAGCTGATAATGCAACCGGTAAAAAAAGTTACCGCCTTTACTTTCAACAAAAGAAGGCAGCGCTTGCATGGTGTTTGGGTTTAATTGGGTATTTACAAACTGGCTGCGGCGCTGCCCCGGCTCTTTAGGTTTTGCATAGCCATATACCAAATATGGTATTCGCTCTTCAGGCAAGATAATACGCCAACTAGGGGAATTTGCAGCGTGCTGATTTAAATAATCAAAGCCCTTTATAATTTGCTGCCTTTGCGCGGCCACTCTGTCGGTTTGGGCTTGCACATTGTGTATAGCCGGCTGATTCCACAAGTTTATTTCATCTCTAAAAAAGCTCGCTGTGCCTGCAAAAAATATTACGTAAATAATCCAACAGGTAAGTAAGCCCACCCAGGTATGTAGCCAGGTCATCGACCTAAAAAAACTGTCTTTCATAGCCAACCCTTCAGTAATGCCAATACAGCAACAAAAAAACCTGTGCTTAGTAAAATACTGATCCAAACAGTTTTTAACGACTTAACCGAAAACGCATAAATAAACACTGCGGCGTAAATTAAAATACTGATAGACACACACAGTAATACGGCATCTTGCTTAGGAATGGGCAGCAGTACACTTAATACTGAAATACACGCTGAGGTAAACGCATAGCCACCCACTATGGCAATAATAAAACGCAAAAATACTAACACTCTATAGCTTTGGGCCACCTTTAAAAGCGCAGCTAGGTTAGTTTTTGTAAAAGGTGCTATGTGCAGAGGTGCCTGCATAGTTAACAAATCCCTTATTCAAATACGAGGATAAAAATAAGGCGTTATTATAAAGCTTACAAATACAAAAGATAGCGATTCTCATTTGTATATTCTAGTTAATTTAACATTAGTGCCTAGCATGTTAGTAAAATACTGATCTCTGCCGTTTTAGGGTTATTGCTTAGCTAATTACGAAGGTTTACAGTGGTCAATACTGGCAAGCCAAAGAGTAAATTTAAAATGAGCAACCACGAAAAACTAAATTATGTAGAGTTTCCCGCGTGCGATTTAACAGCTACAAAAAGCTTTTTTACTAACGTGTTTAACTGGCAATTTACCGACTATGGCCCAGAGTATACGGCATTTAGCGGCCAAGGGCTTGATGGTGGCTTTTTTAAAGCACCGCTTAAATCACTTACTCAACATGGGGCCGCACTGCTGGTGTTTTACAGTAACGACATTCACGCAACCTATAAAAAAGTAGCGCAATATGGCGGCAAAATAGTAAAACCTATTTTTGAGTTCCCCGGTGGCTGCCGCTTTCATTTTACCGAGCCCAGTGGTAACGAATTTGCCGCATGGTCAGAAAAACAATAATATATCAAATAATTAGCTGTTATTTTCAAGTGAGATCACGATTTTACCAACTAATAACTAATTTGAGTAAAATAAACCGATTTTTTACCAACTCATCAGGTCTAAATGGCCATTTAGAACAAAATTTAAGCATTTAAGGCCAAATTTATATGGATCCGATCAATTTAATTGAGCAAGTTAGTAAATGCGTGATCTGTGAACCTCATTTACCGTTAGGTGCTCGCCCCGTTATACAATTTAATGCCAATGCGCGTATTTTAATTGCCGGCCAAGCACCGGGCCTAAAAGTACACGAAACTGGCAAGCCCTTTAACGATGCCAGCGGAAACCGCCTACGCGAATGGCTTGGGCTAAGTGTTGATGAGTTTTATGATCCGCAAAAAATAGCTATTTTACCTATGGGCTTTTGTTACCCTGGTAAAGGTAAGTCGGGCGACTTACCCCCGCGTAAAGAATGTGCACCTGCTTGGAGAGCGCAATTACTGGCCGCTCTGCCAAATTTAGAGCTAACAATCGTGCTCGGTAAATACGCGCAGGCTTATCATTTACCGCATACTAAAAACAGGCCCTTAACCGAGTTAGTAAAATCGTGGCGTGAATATTGGCCGGAGCATTTGGTGCTACCACACCCAAGCCCACGCAATAATATTTGGCTTAAAAAGAACCCATGGTTTGCACAAGATGTACTGCCAGAACTTGCTGAGCGCGTTGCTGCAATATTAAATGAAGAACCACAATGAACAACTATAAATCAAACGGTTATATGCTTGTAAAGGGGCTTTACAGCACCGAAGAGCTAAATAAAATTAAGCTCCTAGTTAATGCCTTTCATACACAGTGGAAGGTTAATAACCGTGAGTTTTATCAATCCCGTGCCATTAATAGCTCGGGCATAACAAATAGTGAATATTTAACAGCGCAGCAAAACGAAACCTTATTTAGTTTAATAGCTGATAACAAATTAATTAAGTGTGTAAAACAGGCGATTAGTGAGCCACTGTTTTTAAATACTCAGTTATTTTTTAATCCCGTTAATGTTACACAAAAAAATTATTGGCATCGCGATATGCAATACCATTTAAATGTGCAAGAGCAACAAGCTGCGTTAAACGGGCCCGACGTAGTGCACTGCCGATTAGCCCTTGAAGACGAACCAGGTATAGAGCTTGTGCCCCACTCGCATAAAAATTGGGATACACCAGAGGAGCTAAATGTACGTTTTGCAAAAAATAATAAACTGCCAAGCGATAACCTAACTACAGGCAAAGTCATTAAACTTAATGCGGGAGACTTACTGTTGTTTTCAGCCAATATGATTCACCGAGGCTTATACGGCAAAAACCGCTTAGCACTGGATATTATTTTTTGCGAAAATGCGCCACAGCTTACTGCCTTTATCAATGCAGCAAACACCCCAAGCTCGGCAATAGCAAATAAAACCGCTAATCCGCAAGTATTTTTTAACCCACTTTAAACCCGCTATAACCCCATTTAAGACAACACTTTTTCGCTTAACTATAAATATTACTAATAGTGCTGAATAAATAAACATCACTGTTATTTATTTTAAGACTCGTCAGTATGAAATAGACGCAAAATTATCCAATAAAAATAACCTCTATAATGGAGTTGCAGCTATGACAACTGAACACACACAGTCACACACACGTTTAAAACCTGCTTTTTTAAAACAAAAAACACTTACTTTATTTACGCTCAGCGCATTAAGCGTGGGCATGGCACAAGCTGGCGAGCAAAAAATAAATAAAAGTGAGCTTGAAACCATTACCGTCACCTCGCAAAAGCGGGTCCAATCGCTACAAGATATTCCTACCTCTATTCAAGCGCTTTCTGGCGACTACCTCGAGCAAAACAGTGTTGACGATTTACTCGCCCTAAGCGAAAACCTACCTAACGTGCATATAACCGAAACCTCAAGCAGCAAACGTATTTTTGTACGCGGCATAGGCTCGGGTACTAACTCAGGCTTTGAGCAATCGGTTGCTATGTATAAAGATGGCGTGTATTTAGGGCGCGGGCATCAGGCTAAATTTCCATTTTTAGATATGCAGCGCCTTGAGCTTATAAAAGGCCCGCAGTCGGTTATGTTTGGTAAAAACGCCACAGCAGGAGCCTTTAGTATGATCTCAAATTCGCCAACCGATGTACTTGAAGGCAACGTATCGGCAGAGTTTGGCTCTGATAACGAAAAGCGCTTTACAGGCGCTATAAATATTCCTATTAACGATGATTTAGCCATTCGTATTGCCGCGTTTGATCATTCTGTTGATGGCTTTTTATATAACCAAGCGCGCCAAAGTGATGAGCAATCTAACGACTCATCAGGTGCACGTTTATCAATAGATTGGCAAATAAACGATGATATAAACGCATTGTTTAAGTGGGAACACGGTGAGTTTGAATCGCATGGCTCGCGCTACCAATACATTATTGATACTCCCAACCGAGATTTACAAATAGCAAATGACCCTACTAACCCAGGCAATGTAGGGTATCGTTCACTTTTATTAAGCGACAACTCTGGCCTTGATTACACAAGTTCGGTATCGGGCGATGGTCACCTAGGTGGGCTTAATGAGCAAAGTAAAACCACGCTTGATAACGCATCACTTAAATTAACCTATAACCATGGCGAATACGAATTTACCTCTGTAACCACCTATAGCGAGTACGATTGGGACTCAACCTTTGACGCGGACTTTTCAGAAGTTCCGCTTATAAAACAAGACTACTTAGAAAACTATAACCAGTTTACGCAAGAGTTTAGAGTAAGCTCGCCAACAGGGCGCACGCTTGAATACGTAGCGGGCATTTTTTACATGAGCAGCGAGCTTAAACACCCGAACGATATATTATTTGGCGCATCGTTACTTATTCCTGATTTAGTGGGTACATCATTGGGCGTAAATGCGCTGTTTGATCAAGACCAACAAAGCTACTCAGCATTTACCGCCCTTACTTGGAATGTAAACGCGCAATGGCGCGCTAATTTTGGTCTGCGTTATCAAAAAGAAGAAAAAGAAGTAAGCAGCGTACAAAGTGTGTATAGCGTATTTGAGCCAAACACACCGCATGCCGTACAACAATTTGCCAATGCCGCTGCGCCCACTATTGCAGGGCAGCTCTCAGGCGCGGGGGTACATAACCTTAACGCTAAGCGTGATGAATCGCACTTATCACCCAATATTAGTGTGCAGTATTTAGGGTTTAACAACACCATGTTATTTGCAAGCGCTGGCATAGGCTACAAAGCCGGTGGTTTTGATGGCTCTGGCTTAAATGGCTCACAAGGTAATACGGTTGATGAAAACTCAGGCTTTGAGTTTGACGACGAAAAAGCCACAAACTTTGAGTTTGGCATAAAAGCCGAGCCAATTAAAAATACTCTACAAGTAAATGCTACACTGTTTTACACCCTGTACGATGACCTACAAGTATCTGAATTTAATGGTAATGCATTTGTAGTTAAAAATGCCGCCGAAACCAAAGTAAAAGGGATTGAGCTCGATTCGCGCTGGGCAATAAATCAAAGTTGGCAGCTATCGGCAAACCTTGCGGTGCTTGATTTTGAATACGAACAATACGCCAGTGCATCGCCAACGGTTATGCAAAGCGAGCTACTTGGCCAA
Organism: Pseudoalteromonas sp. Angola-4; assembly: GCF_028599265.1. Classification (NCBI taxonomy): domain Bacteria; kingdom Pseudomonadati; phylum Pseudomonadota; class Gammaproteobacteria; order Alteromonadales; family Pseudoalteromonadaceae; genus Pseudoalteromonas; species Pseudoalteromonas sp. Angola-4. The sequence continues at coordinate 57,109 of NZ_JAQREK010000003.1, forward strand.
GCATTTCAAAATTTAACCGGGCAAACGGGCGCGTTTGCTCCCGACTACTCAGGCAATATAGCGATTGATTACAATACCGAGGTATTTTCTAATTTAACTTTAAATAGCAATTTAGCGCTTAACTTTAGTGACGATTACTTTTTAGAGCAAGATCTTGACCCAATAGCCAAGCAAAGCGCTTTTGAAAAGTTAAATTTACGCATAGAGCTAGGTAGCAGTGAAGGAGATTGGTCGGTGGCGTTATTGGCCAAAAATTTAACCGATAAACACACTTTTTCGCAGGCCAACGATGTGCCAGTAATTAGCTACGCACACCGTTTTTTATCAGAGCGTGGGCGCAGTTATCACGCACAATTTAATTACCGCTTTTAAGTTTGTCAGCAGGGATAAGTTGCTGGGCTAAACCTAGCAGCTTTTCTCGCATCCAACTATTTACTAAATCGTCATCGGCTTGTTCGTGCCAATACATGTGCACGGGCATTAACGGCACATCAAACGGCAAGCTAGTTACATGCACAGGCATTTGCTCTTTTAATACCTGCGCGTACGCGTTTGGCATGGTCATTATCATGTTGCTTTGGCTAATCACTTTAGTCGCCGCAAAATAATGCTCACATTTAAGCACTACATTACGGGCAAGTGCATGCTTTGCCAGCGCCATATCAATAATATCTACCTGCGCACCTTTTAACGACACCAACGCGTGCGATGCCTTTGCGTAATTTTGTACGGTTAAGTCATTTAATATTGGGTGATCGTGCCTACAAATTAGCGAAAAATGCTCATTACAAATAAAGGTGTTTTTTATGTGGTTACTGGTAGGGGTAAGCACATCAATGACTATATCGAGCTCTTGGTTTTCGAGTGATTTTTCCATATCAACATGCGACACCTGTCGGCTGTTAATTGTTATATTGGGGGTGTTTGTGAGTAGGTCGCTCATTAGCGGCGGAAAAAATATCGATTCTAAAATATCTCTAAAGCCAAATTTTATTTCGCGCTTAAAGGCGGCTATATCAAAAAGCCGTTCGTTATTTAAGGTTGACTCTAATACCTGCACCGACTCAATAACTTGCGCTATTATTTTTTGGCAAAAAGGTGAGGGCACCATACGCCGCCCGTGGCGAATAAATAATGGGTCGTCAAACTTTTCTCTAAGGCGAGAAAGCGCATGGCTAACAGCAGGTTGCGTTAAATGCAGTTTATCCGCTGCAGTGGTAATACTGCCCTCTTGATATACCGTTTTAAGTATTACAAACAGGTTTAAATCTATCTTTCCATGCATAGTATTTATGTTTAACCATTAATTAACATCACTTCTATTTATCTTAAGCGAGACTAAACTAAAGTCAACAGAGTTTAATTTAGGATTATTATGAGCAATACACTAGAGCAGCAAGCCGCAAAAATGACCATAGGCAGCGACAAATTTAAACTTATTATGCCGCCTAAATTTAACACCCTAAACGAGCAACGCAGCTACGAAAAACAACGCCTAGCCGCAGGCTTTAGAGTATTTGCTATGTATGGCTTTGATGAAGGACTTGCTGGGCACATAACACTTCGCGACTGCATAGAGCCCGATACCTTTTGGGTAAACCCTGTGGGTATGCATTTTTCGCATATTAAAGCGTCAGATCTTATTCGGGTTGATCATAAAGGTAATATTATTGAAGGCAGCACACCGATTAATAACGCCGCGTTTGCTATTCATTCACGCATACACATGGCACGACCCGACGTAAACGCAGTAGCCCATGCCCATACACGTTATGGCCGTGCGTTTTCGGCATTAGGAGAGTTACTTAAACCAATTTCGCAAGATGCCTGCGTATTTTACGAAAACCACAGCGTATTTGATGTATTTAGCGGCGTAGTGGCCGACAGCGAAGAGGGCGATATGATAGCTAAGTCACTGGCTGATCACTGCGCTGTTATTTTGCAAAACCATGGTTTACTTACCGTTGGTTCGTCGGTTGATGCCGCAGTTGCCAATTTTGTATTGCTAGATAGCTGCTGCCAAAGCCAATTATTAGCGCAAGCCGCAGGCGAGCCTAAGCTTATTTCTCACGATGTTGCGCTACACACTAAACAAGCCAATGGCTCAGAGCTAGTTACATGGGGGAACTTTCAGCCCATGTATCAGGTTGTTGCCGCAAAAGATAACAGCTTTTTAGATTAAAACACTGGCAATAGCTTAATTTTGATAGACTAAAATTTGCGCGGTAATGGCCCACACACCCAAAGCCGCGTATAAATACTATGCACTCACACGCAAACACACACATTATAAAGATACGTTGAGGGTTTTATGAATATAACAACAATTAAAAACCACGCCGATGTTGGCAATTTAAACCTTGCGGAAATATCACCAGAGCAACTTCCTCGCTCTACTTATCATGCCATTTTACAATCGGCAAAAAACTTTGGTGATGCAACCGCTATTGAATACATTTTAGATGGCGACTGCATTAGCGAAGCGCAAATTCCGTTTGCAAAAAAGCTTATTCACCGCATTTTAATGACCTTTAAAGGTAAAAGCTTTGCTAATCCGCACCGTAAAATGAGTTACAAAGCGCTTGCCAATAACGTAACAGGGCTTGGCAATGCATTGCACTCGTTGGGTATAACAAAAACCGAGGTAACCTCGCTGGTGCTACCTAACTTCCCTGAAACCTATGTGTCGCTTTGGGCAGCAGAGGCCGCTGGCATTGCAAACCCCATAAACCCCTTGCTTGATGAGTCCATAATGAAAGAAATTATGATCTCAGCCAATACCAAAGTAATTATTGCCCTAGGCCAAGTCCCTGGTAGCGATATTTGGCAAAAAGTAATGGCAATTAAAGAGCATATACCCGGCCTAAAAGCGGTTATTAGCTTATTTGGTGACGACATAGCGTGCTCGAAAAATAATAAAGTACCCGTGTATGGGTTTAAAAAGTTACTCGCGGCGCAAAGTACGCAAGCAGCTAATTTTACTTTGCCTGAGCAAAACGATGTGTGCGCGTATTTTCATACGGGTGGTACCACCGGCCTACCAAAACTTGCCAAGCACTTACACTTAAACCAGCTTACCAATGCAGGGCAGGTTAATTTACTTTCGCCAGTAAACGCAGGCGATACCATGCTAGTAGGTTTGCCCATATTTCATGTAAATGCGGCAGTGGCAACAGGCATAGCCTCAGTTATGAAAGGCTGTAAAATTTTACTCGCAAGCCCTTCTGGCTTTAGAGGTAAAAACATCATTCCAAACTTACTCACCCTAATTAATAATTACGATGTAGCCGTTATGACCGCCGTACCTACGGTTTACGCTGCTATGGTTGAGCAAATTACCTCGCAAAAAATATCGGTGCCACCGCTTAAAATGAAGTTTGCCATTTGTGGGGCCGCGCCGCTTTCATCAGATTTACAAGCCCTGTTTACTAAACTCACAAACACCCCACTGGTAGAGGGTTATGGCTCAACTGAGGGCAGCTCAGTAAGTACGTTAATGCCTGTAAACCCAATTAATAAAGAGGCTTCTGTAGGGCTGCCAATACCTGGTATTACGCTTAAAATTGCCGATATAAACGAGCAAGGTACGCTTGTTAAAATTTGCGATACACTCGATGTCGGCGAAATAATAATAACCGGTAATAACGTATTTCCCGGTTACGTAGAAGATGCGCATAACCAAGGCGCATGGGTAGTTGATGAAAACGGCCAACAGTATTTTAGAACCGGCGATTTAGGAAAAATAGATGAGAGCGGGTATGTATCTTTATGCGGTAGACAAAAAGAGCTAATAATACGTGGCGGGCACAATATAGACCCCAAAATGATAGAAGATGCCGCAACCAGCCACCCCGAAGTAACACTTGCAGCCGCCGTGCCACGCCCCGACAGCTACGCAGGAGAAGTGCCGGTACTTTACGTAACGCTTAGCCCACATAGCACGCTTAAGCTTGATGATCTCACCGCGTATGTTAGCGCCAACATACCTGAGCGGGCAGCAATACCAAAAGCTATTTATATAATTGATGAAATACCGCTTACTGCCGTAGGTAAAATTTATAAGCCCGAATTGGTTTGCCTAGAAATAAAACAAACCATTACAGAGGCTCTTAGCGAGCAATTAATCAACAAAACCGTGCAAATAAATGTGTTTGCTGATAAAAAGTTAGGCATAAAAGCCACAATTTTAGTTAATGAAGATGAGTTAAACGCGCTGCAACAACAGATAAAAACGCTGCTAACCCCGTACTCATTTAACTACGAAGTGCTGGCATTAAAAACAACAGAGGCCGTCTAATTTGAACGCATCATTTTTAACAGAAATCATACTCCCACTCGCTCTTGCCCTTATTATGTTTGGCATGGGGCTTGGGCTTACAGTTGGCGACTTTACGCGGCTTTTTAAAAAGCCCTTAGCAATTGCTATGGGCTTACTAGGCCAAATTATTGCCATGCCGCTACTGGCTTTAGGTTTGTGTTATTTACTTAATTTACCCACGCCTATAGCAATAGGGTTAATGATTTTAGCCGCGTGCCCAGGTGGTACTATGTCAAACGTAGTGAGCCAGCTGGCAAAGGCTAATTTAGCGCTTTCGGTAAGCTTAACCGCTGCCTCAACCGCTATTAGCATTATTACCACCCCGTTTATTATTGGCTTTGCCATGCACCAATTTGCGCCGCAAGACGATGCTAACTTTTCTATATTAACTACATCGCTTGGCCTGTTTGTAATCACCTTAGTGCCTGTAGCCATAGGGATAAGCCTGCGCCATTTTAAAAGCGAATTTGCGATTAAAAGCGAGCCGTTTTTTAGGCGTTTTTCGTTATTTTTTATGCTCGCCATGATAGCCGCGCTAGTAATAAAAGAACGCGCCTTACTGGCAAGCTCGTTTGATGCTGTATTTTGGGCCTGCCTTGCATTAAATATTGGCTCAATGGTCATTGGCTTGCTCATAGCTAAACTTTCAAACCTTAACCTGACCGATTCACTAACACTTGGGATTGAGGTAGGGATTCAAAACGCATCGTTGGCTATTTTAATTGCTATAAGCTTTTTAAATAAGCCCGAATACGCAGTAACAGGCGGTGTATATGGCCTTGCCATGTTTATTGGGCCGCTGTTATTAATTGCTGGGCTTAAGTTTAAAAACAAACGCCTTGTAAACGCTTAAAAAATAATGCGAAGCGCCAAGTTTAGTTCACTAAGTTTGGCGCTTTTTTTATAGCTATTAACGTTTAAAAATAGGCTGCACTTGTCCGCGTAACCATACTAAAGCGTCGTCTTTATCAGTACTTTGATGCCAATATAAATGCTGATAAATAGCAGGCATAGTGGTGGGCACGGGCCGTGCTATTAGCGTGTCGTCTAGCAATTGACTGGCAACCATTGAAGGCAAGGTGAGTAAAAATGGCGCGTCTTTTATTACCTCTTTCGCGGCAAAATAATTTTGACAACGTATAGCCACCTGCCTATTAAAACTCAATTGCAATAACGCAATATCTTCAATAACAGTACCGGTTGCTCGGTTAGATACCGCAACATGCTTAGCCGCTAAATAATTATCTATATTGAGTTGGTTTTTAAGCGGGTGGTTTTTTTTCATGAGTACACAAAAGTGATCACTTGAGAGAACAGCATGGCTAATGGGCGCTTTTATTGGCCGTGCTATATCAATTGCCATATCTATTTGATGATTAGCTAATTGCTTATGCATATCTTCGCGGCTTAATTTTACGCTCGCTAAGCTTGCATTGGGAGCATGTTTTGCCAGTGCAAGTTGCAATTTAGGCAAAACAATAGGCTCTATTGCGTCGTGCAGGGCTATTTTAAAAGTTTGTGCAGTGGTCGCTAAATTAAAATCACCGCAGGCTTGTAGCACTTGGCGTAATTTTTCGAGTAAATCTATTAGCTCGGGTGCCATACGTTGGCACGCAGGGGTGGGCAGCATTAATTGCCCTTGGCGCTCAAATAACGGATCGTTTAATACACTGCGCAAACGTTTTATAGCATGGCTGACTGCTGAGGGCGTTATGTACAGCACCTTTGCGGTTTCGCTCATGTTTTTTTCACGGTATAGACATTCAAATATTTTAAGTAAATTTAAATCTAACTGCTGAATATTTTTAGCTTCAATCATTATTACCCGCTCACACTATGAATGTAATTCACACTTAACTGGTAATATATTTCATTTAATTCATTAGGGCGAATGTTTTATGCTGGGTTAACTAAAAAATAAACAGGCAACCCTAATGAACTTTGAGCCAAGCCAAAAAAGCCAAGACTACCTAAAGCGTGTAACCGCCTTTATGGATGAACACGTATTGCCTATTGAGCAAGCAGTAGTTGCGCATAACCATGCTAAAAATAATTCAAACGATTGGGCCACTTGGCAGTTAAGTGAGCACATTGAGCCATTAAAAACGATAGCAAAAGCCGCTGGCCTGTGGAACTTATTTTTACCCGATGCAGAACTAGCACAAGGCTTAACCTGCTTAGAGTACGCCCCTATTGCAGAGCAAATGGGTAAATGTTTATTTGCATCAGAAATATTTAATTGTAACGCCCCCGACACCGGCAATATGGAAGTGCTTTATCACTTTGCAAACGATGAGCAAAAACAACAGTGGTTGACCCCATTATTAAATGGCGATATTCGCTCAGTATTTGCCATGACCGAGCCCGATGTCGCTTCATCAGATGCGACAAACATGCAAGCAACCATAGATGTTGATGGCGACGAGCTTATTTTAAATGGCAAAAAATGGTGGACCACCGGCCTTGGTCATCCTAATGCACAGGTGGCTATTTTTATGGGGCTTTCTAACCCCGAAAACGATAAACACAGCCAGCATTCAATGGTACTTGTGCCGCTAAACACACCCGGTGTAAACATTAAGCGTATGCTAAGTGCCTGTGGCGATTTTGATGCCCCCTACGGCCACGGCGAAATGGAATTTAATAACGTACGCGTACCAAAACAAAATCTTATTTTAGGGTTAGGCAAAGGTTTTGCCATTGCACAGGGGCGCTTGGGCCCTGGGCGAATTCATCACTGTATGCGCGCAATTGGTGCAGCAGAGCGCTGTTTAGAGCTCATGATTAAACGCGGGCTGTCGCGCAGTGCTTTTGGTAAACCCTTACTTAAATTAGGCGGTAATTTAGAACGCGTAGCGCAAGCGCGTATGGCAATAGATCAAGCTCGTTTATTAACCCTGCACGCGGCATGGAAAATAGACACTCAAGGCGTTAAACACGCCATGACCGAAATATCGAGCATAAAAGTAGTAGTGCCTAATATGCTGCAAATGGTCTCAGATATGGCAATACAAGTGTTTGGTGGCGCTGGGGTGTCGAGCGACTTTCCTATAGCCTCGTTTAATGCAATGGGGCGTATTTTACGCCTCGCAGATGGCCCAGACGAAGTACATATGGGCATGGTTTCGCGCCTCGAACTTAACAAATACCGCTAAGGCAACACCATGAAAACACGACTAATAATAACAGGTGGAGCCACAGGGCTGGGTAAAGCGTTAGCCCTGAGTTACGCAAGTAATTTGGGCGCTAACTTACAAATTTGTATTGCCGATATAAACGCCGAGCGTGCAGCTACAACCATTCGTGAGCTGCAAGCACTAAAAAGCGATGCTTTTTTTTACGCCTGCGATGTAACCAAGCAAGCAGATGTAAAGGGGCTTTACGATATTATCCAAACCAAGTGGCAGGGCGTAGATATTGTTATAAATAATGCAGGCGTTGCCACAGGCGGCTCGCTTGAGGGCGAATCGCTTGAGCAATGGCAGTGGATTATGGATATTAATTTGCTCTCTATGGTGCGGGTGTGCCAAACGTTTTACCCCGCCTTTGTGCAACAAGGCGGTGGCTACTTTATTAATATAGCTTCACAAGCAGGGCTTACCCCTATTCCGTTTATGAGCAGTTATAACGCCGTAAAAGCGGCGGTTATAGGTTTTAGCGAAACCCTAAAGCTCGAACTCGCCCACGATAATATAGATGTAAGTGTTGTGTGCCCGAGCTTTTTTAAAACCAATCTTGATGAATCCATGCGCACCAGCGAGCCGGCCATGAAAACCATGCTTAACCGTGCCTTTGAGCGCTCCCCCATAAACGCAGAGCAAGTTGCCGATATTATTTATCAGCAGTCGCTTAAGCGCCCATTTTTAATTTTGACCCATAAATTAGGTAAACAGGCCTTTTTAATGAAAAAACTACTCCCCATTGAGTGGTACATTAAAAGCATGCTGAAAAAAACACGCTCTATGCAACGTTTAAAATCAAAATAATAAAGGCTAGCAATGAACACACAATTATTAGATCAAGCCAAAAACGTACGCCAAGGCGAAGAGCTCGACACACAAAAAGTAGATGCCTGGCTTAAACAGCACCTTACACAGTTAACTGGTGAGCCAAGTGTTACTCAATACGCAGGGGGGGCATCAAACTGGACCTACTGCCTAGAGTACCCAGAGCAATCGCTTATATTACGCCGTGCTCCCAAAGGCACCAAAGCCAAAGGCGCACACGATATGGCCCGTGAATATAAGCTGCAGCAAGCGCTAAAACCAGTTTACAGCTATGTGCCAAATATGGAGGCGTTTTGCGACGATGAAAACATACTCGGCACCGACTTTTACGTTATGGAAAAGCTTACGGGGATAATTCCGCGTAAAAATTTACCACGCGGATTAACCCCCACGCCCGAGCGCACCAAAAAGCTGTGCGAAAACGTACTCGACTGCCTAGTAGAATTACACAAAGTAGATTACAAACAGGCCAATTTAAGCCATTTAGGCAAAGGCGAAGGCTACACCCAGCGTCAAATTAGCGGCTGGAGCGAGCGCTTTACTAAAGCCAAAACTTGGAATGTACCCAGCGGTAAAAAAGTCATTAAATGGCTCGAAAACAACATGCCAAGTAACGAGCGTATTTGCATAACACATAACGATTTTAGGTTTGATAACGTTGTGCTTGATGCAAACGACTACACCAACGTACTGGGTATTTTAGATTGGGAACTTGCCACCCTTGGCGACCCACTTATGGATTTGGGCAATACATTGGCTTACTGGGTAGAGCCAGGAGATGACTTTTTAGCCCAAGCCACGCGCCGTCAACCCACTCACTTAGAGGGCATGCTAACGCGCAAAGAAGTGGTGGCCTACTACTGTAAAAAAATGAATATAACCGTAGATGACTTTACCTTTTACGAAGTGTACGGGCTGTTTAGACTTGCCGGCATTGTGCAGCAAATTTATTACCGCTATCACCATGGGCAAACTAAAAACCCTGCCTTTAAACACTTTTGGGTGTTTGTACATTACCTTTTATGGCGCTGTAAAAAAGCCATTAACAACCAAGGTAAAGTCTAATGTGCATTTTATATTTAGTACGCCACGGGCAGGCCAGTTTTTCGGCTGATAATTACGATACGCTCTCAACAAAAGGGCAACAGCAAGCCACACTACTGGGTGAATATTTAGCACAAAAGCAGCTTACGCCCGATGCTGTATTTGCAGGCAGTATGCTGCGCCATAATCAAACCGCAGAGCTGAGTTTAGTAAGTGCTAATAATGTGCCGGTACTAATAAACGATGCGCGATTAAACGAGTACGATCACGAACATATTTTAGCGGTTTATAACCCACAGCTTGCCACCCCAAGCCAAGTTCGCGCGGCACTTAGCAAGCAAGCCGAGCCTATGGAATACTTTAAAACGGTATTTATTAGCGCCATACAGCAATGGGTACTCAATCCCGACAGCACTCAATATAACGAAAGCTTTAATGCATTTACTGCCCGTGTACTTGGCGCGCTTGAACAAATAGCCAATGAAAACCACGGTAAAAAGGTACTTATTTACACCTCTGGCGGGCCTATTAGCATTATAACCAGCCATTTAATGGGGCTAAAGCTCGAGCGCTTTATTGATATTAATTGGAGCTTAGTAAACGCAGGCGTAACCAAAGTAGTGGCGCGCGGCAAAGGAAAAAATCAAAAATTAACGATAAGCAGTTTAAACGAGCATCACTTTTTAGAGTGCCACCCACAACAAAAATTAATTACATACACCTAAGGATCTAATTATGCGCAAAAACATACTAATAACAGGTGCAAGTTCAGGCTTAGGCAAAGGCATGGCAAAAGAGTTTGCAAAACAAGGTTGTAATCTTGCTTTATGTGCTCGGCGCTTTGAGCTATTAGAGCAGCTAAAAAGTGAGCTTGAACAAATAAACCCAAATATAACCATTAGCATAAAAGTGCTTGATGTTAACGACCACGAGCAAGTATTTAGCGTATTTAACGCCTTTAAAGATGAGCTTAACGGCCTTGATAGAGTGATTATAAATGCTGGTATGGGCAAAGGGGCTTCTATTGGTACGGGTTATTTTAATGCCAACAAACAAACCGCACAAACTAACTTTGTGGCCGCACTTGCGCAGGCTGAGGCCGCAATGGAAATTTTTAGAGCGCAAAACCATGGTCATTTAGTGACTATTTCATCTATTAGTGCTGTACGTGGTTTTAGGCGCGCCATGACCGTTTACGCCGCCACTAAAGCGGCTATTACCTCATTAAGTGAAGGCATACGCATAGATGTAATGCACACGCCTATAAAAGTAAGCTGCGTACACCCAGGTTTTATAAGAAGCGAAATAAACGAAAAAGTAAAAACAGTGCCGTTTATTGTTGATACCGAAACTGGCTGCAAAGCACTGGTAAAAGCAATAAATAAAGAAAAAGCCAACAGTTTTGTACCAAGCTGGCCGTGGGCATTTCTGCATTGGATTTTACGAATAGCACCGCTGAGTACAATTCGTAAAATGTCGTAATTATACCAATCAGCAATAATACTTAACCATTTAATTATGCGGATTGGTATTGTTTGAGATTTAGGCATTAAAAAAGGTGGCAAATGCCACCCTTTATGTACGTGTTTACTTAACCTACGTTTAGGTTATTTGTAAAATTATAGTAGTGCAAAAATCTTTTGCAGCTGTGGCATGTACTCGCTCACAAGCTCAAGGTTGTTTTCGCTTACTAGTGGGTCTGTAGATTCTTCAGCCGCGCTTGAAGCCTTACCAAACGAGCCCATTAACGAGCTAGCGTCACTGCTTTTAGCACTTTTAAGGCTTTGCAGGCCACCCATTACTTTATTTGCTGTTTCTTGGTTTTCAGCTGAAAGACCCGACTTAAGGTTTTCGATGTAAGCCATAGATACTTCTGAGCCAACAGATACTAATTCTTCAGGCGAAAAACCGTAACGGTTAGTAATATCGGCAAAGCTTTTATATAAGCCTTGCTCTTTAATCATGCTTAATGCGCTATTAGCAAGAGAGCTTTGCTCTTCAACATTTTGATCTGCAGAGCCACCTAGCATGCTTGCTAAATCTAGGTTTTTTAACGAATCTTGACTGCTAGCCCAGCTAGAAACAGCCGGCAGTGCTTTCATGTAGCTTTGTAATTGGCCTTCGCTAATATCTTCTGCAAGGCTTGAAAAACTCATTGCTAATAAGCTAAGTGATAAAATTATTTTTTTCATTGGGCGTTTCCTATTATTTAATTAAAGCCATTAAAAACTAAATGTAAGCGCTTGCCAATACATAACTAAAGTATTAGGTGTATTTAGGCTATAAAGTAGTATAAATACTTTAAAGTTCTATAACTTAAGCTGATTCAGCACAAATATAGTTACAAATGTTATACTGCATTTTTGTCGATAAGAGCTGAACGTAATGTTAACTATTTCAAATACTGTCACTATAGATGAATGGGAACTAGAGCTAACTGCTATACGTTCGCAAGGTGCCGGTGGCCAAAACGTTAACAAAGTAGCCAGCGCCATTCATTTACGCTTTGATATTAACCGCTCAAAGTTACCCGATTTTTACAAAGAACGTTTATTAAAGCTAAACGACTCTCGGATCACCAAAGAGGGCGTGGTGGTAATTAAAGCCCAAAGCTTTCGCACCCAAGAGCTTAACCGAGAAGATGCACTAAAACGTTTAAAAGATTTAATTTTAAGTGCAACCAAGGTAAATAAAGCCCGCCGCGCAACCAAGCCAAGCCGTAACTCGCAGCGCAAGCGCATGGATAAAAAAACCAAACATGGGCAAACCAAAGCCCTGCGCGGTAACATTAAGTTATAACTCACTAAGTTTATAAGGCTTTACAGTAAAGTATGCTTAATTTACGCCTACAGCTAATAGTTAAGCGTAGGCGTGAGTGGGCTATTCGTAGGTATGATGGCGGGTGGCACTAAAGCGATTTAATATATGGTGCATTACATACACCGCAGATAGACTGGCCACAATAGCCACCGCAACAGAGCTAAAGCGATACATGGCGCTATAAACAAGGTCTTGCCCGGGGCCTAGTGAGTTGCCAAACAAAATACCAAACGTGGTTAACACACCAAATCCTATGCCCGGAGCGCCGCCACCAATAATATGAAAACGGCTAAATACAAACGACAACGTCCACAGTATAAGCACCGGAAACAATAAAAAGTCAGAGTGATTATACAATAACACTTGCGCCAACAGCGCGGCATTACAGCCAATTAATGTACCAATAGCGCGCTGCCAACCGGCCATACCTGCGGCTTTCCAGCACAGCGAAAACAAAATTAATACCGATGAGGCTTGCGCCGATATTGAATCTTGTAAATCGAGGACTTGAAACGCCACAAACGAAAGCGTAGCAACCGTTGCGCATAATAATACCTCATGGCGAATGCTTTCTTTAGCTTTAGCGGGTACCGCCCTCACGGCACGCGCGGTTACATCAGGAAAAACACAATGCATAACAAACGCTATAACAATAGAGAGAACAGTAGCCAAACCATTACTTAAAATAAGCGGGTATACACTACTTTTACCGGTTACATAGCTTGAAAAATGCAGCTGAATTGACAACCCAACCACGCCTAGTGCGCCAAATAAAAAAGCCGCACCTGAGCTCATTTGATAAAACAAAAAGCAAAACGCTAAAAATACGATAATGGTCATCAGTACCGGAAGGTGCGAAAACAAGCCCTGCATTATTAAAACCATTGGAATACTAATGGCGGCACTGGCTAAAAACTGGCGCACAATGCTTTTATTTAACACCGGCACTAAACCAAGTAGCAACATGGGGTAAACAGTAAAAAATATACCGTATGGCCAGTTCATTAATTTACTAATAGTAAATCCTATGGTGCAACCACCGGCTATGCGTAGCGCTTGGCGTAAACCGTTTGAGTCTAATTGCGGTGCTTGGCTAACAACTTGAGTCATACGGCCTCCATTAATAAATGTAGTGTAGCCAGCTAATAAACCTAATTTGAGCCGACGCTAACCATTGCCCAATTGTTGACTCTGGCAATAGTTGCACAGTGGCACGGGCACCACTTGGCATATTAGCAATTAATTTAGCATTATCTGGCATCACTAAATGAATACGCTGGCGCTGAGCATCGCGCACCCAACGATTACTGGTTTCGGTACTACTAAGCGAGCCATTTGCACTGAGTTGCCCATCGCTTACGCCTGCCTCAAACGTGCTTATATGCGCGTTGTAAACCTCACCTGGGCGGCTATCAAATACCACTCGCGCCAAACTACCTGGTTTCATATTTAGTAATGATTTTTCTCTAAAATCGGCAACAAGGTCGGCCTTATTAGCCACTATAGCTAAAAGCGGGCTACCCGTTACCGCATATGCGCCATCAAGTAGTTGTAAGTTAGAAACCACACCAGCGCTTAGCGCACGCACTTGGGTGTACGATAAGTTAAGCTCGGCTTGTGCTAATTGGTTTGCAGCATGGCGAAGCGCTAAGTTTTGCGCGCCGCTTTCGCCTCGGGCAAGTACGGCTTCTGCCAATTGCGCTTCTAATGAGGCGACATTTGATTTACTTGCTTCAAAGTTAGCTTTAATGCTTTCAAGCTCTTGCTCTGAAATAGAGCGCTGCTTAAATAATGCTTCGCCACGGTTATTAAGTAATTGCTGTTCGTGCAGCTTTGCCTTGGCCGCCGAAATTTGCGCCTCCAGTGCTTTTACATTGGTATCTAAACGTTTGTTTTGTAATTTAGCGTCGTCAAGGGCAAGCTGTGCCTGCTCTAGCGCTAATTTATACGGGCCTGAGTCTATTTCAAACAATACATCCCCAGCTTTTACGGTTTGATTATTATTAACCAATACCTTAGTAACACGGCCATTTATTTGCGGGGCAATTTGCACCACAGGATGATAAACCCGCGCTTGCGGCGTTACCGGCATAAACATGTCGGCAATTAAATAGTAAATAAATATAACAACAAAACCCGCTAACGAGAGCCTTACATAACGAGTAAATTTTTGATCTGGTGTCATTGTGTCTCTTACTCTTTACTTTGATTTTTAATACAGTTTAGTGCGTTTTTTTCCATATTGACGATGCCATAAGCAAGCGCATCGAGTTGCTGTGTGCTTAGCCCGCTGTATAGCTGGCTTTTAATATCAATGAGTTTTTCGTTTAGCGACTGTAAAATTGCCCCACCTTGCTCGGTAAAGTAAATTTTTTTACTGCGTTTATCGTGCTCATCAACTTTACGGGTAATTAATAGCTGCTCTTCTAATTGCTTTAATGTGCGAGTAAGCGAGGGCATTTCTATTCCTAAACTCTGCGCAAGCTCAAGCTGTGTTATGCCCTCGCCCAACATATTTATATGAGTTAGCGCCGTCCAGCGCGATTGCGTAAGCCCTAAAGGTTCTACAGCTAAAGTGATGGCCTCGCGGCACAGCCTATGAACCCGCCCCATGTTACCAATAATGGTTAAATCGAGCGTTTCGTGAAAAGGTTTTTGAGTAGTCATAACCACCTCAAATTAGTTAGCATGCTAAGTATTTTAGCATTAGTTAGCGTGCTAAGTAAATATTGAGGGGTGTGGCAAATAAAAAAGCCCCAAGGCTGGGGCTAAATAAATTTGTGGATTTAAAAATTAAGGAGGTTAGCAGGGGAGTACTGATCGGTAAGCACTTTTGTATTGGCAGGCCAATCTTGCTTGTTTTTGGTACTTTGCATATAGGTACTAATTGCTTTTAAATCTACATCGTATTTTTTTAAACGCGGGTTAAGTGCTTTAATTCGCTGATTAATTTGCGCCTCAGTAGGCATAGAGTTTACACCCGCCAAAATAATACGGTTAGAACGATTAGCACGGCTTACGTTAATAAAATCGCCAAACACGGCGTGGTAAGTTGCCGACTCATGCTCGTATAATTTACTGCTCGAAAACGTATTAGCGGCAATTACACCGCCCTCGGCCAATACGCTTTTTACCTCTTCAAAAAACTCTTTGGTGAGTAAGTGCTCAGGAATATAATCGCCGTTAAACGCATCAAGAATAATCCAATCGTACTTTTGCTTTTTAATGGCTGCGCGCTTTATAAATATACGCCCGTCTTGCACGCTTGAGGTGACCGCATCGTTTTCTATAAAGTTAAAATAGTTACGGGCTACTTTTAAAACTGCGGGATCTATTTCAACATTATGAATTTTAGCAGCAGGGTAAAGCGCATGAATGACATTAGAAAGCGTACCGCCACCTAGGCCAATAATAAGCACATTTTTAGGGTTGTCGGTTACTAAAAGGCTGGCAAACGTAAGTTTTGTATAATTAAAAACCAGTTTGTCGGGGTTGTTTTTGTACATACAGCTTTGGCTGGTTTGGCTACTTTTTGTATTAAATTTTAAGCAGCGAAGGTCATGTGTTTCATCAACAATAATATTGCGATATAAAGAACGCTCCTCGTGCACTACATTACTGTGCGCCGCAACCGAAAACAGTACCGCTAAAAATAATAAACAGTTACGCATGGGCAAGCTCCTTATTACCAGCAAGGCTATTAACAGTAATTGCCAGCACACCTAACAGGCCCAAGGTTAACGCAAAGGCACTTATAATGGTGTTTACATCAAACGCCAGTACAAAGTAAAACGAGGTAATAATAGTCCCTAAGGCGCTGCCCAACGTGCTTACAAAATATAAAATACCCGCCACTTGGCCACTTTTATGGCTGTCGGTGACTAATAAACGCACCGAGTAAGGCGAGATCATGCCTAAAATAACGGTAGGAATAAAAAACAACGCCGTAGAGGCAAGTAACGAGCCGTAGCGTGTATCTTCAATGTGGGTAAAAATAAACTCCATTATTGGCTGCGAAAAAAGCGCAATAGGCACCACCATAATACTGGCAGTTAAAAATATTAAGCCATATTTTGTAAGCGAAGCATTTTTAGTACTTAGCTTACCGCCAAGTAAATACCCAAAAGAAAGGCTAAGCATAAATACGGTAATTATGCTGCCCCAAATGTGCACACTACTGCCAAAAAAAGGCGCTAAAATACGCCCGCCTAATAGCTCAATACCCATAATGCAAAAGCCACTGCAAAAGGCTAAAAAATAGATTAACGCGTTTGTTTTTATACTCATGTAATTATCGTTATGTAACCTAAAGAGATCTCCATACTAACGTGATGGCTCGGCAGTCGCTAGTGCATTAATTAATCGCTCTGTGATTTTTTAAAAAGTTGTTTTGTTATAAAGTAACACATGTTAAACTTGTTGTTATAATATAACACCTTCGATTTCCCTATTATCATGAAGTATTCTTTAGTTTATTTAGCCTGCTTAGGCATAAGTGCGCAATCAGTGGCGCAAGAGCAAAACGACGAAATTGAAAAAATATCGGTTACTTATAAACAAGCATACCGTGGCGACATTCCTCAAAAGCAAATGCCGCAATCTATTGTAAGTGTTAGCAGTGATGCGCTTGATCAAAAAGGCATTACTAAATTACAAGACGCGCTCGATTTTTCGGCCAGTATTTCGCGCAAAAATAACAGCGGCGCACTATGGGATAGCTTTTCTATTCGGGGTCTTTCGGGTAACGAAAACATGCCATCGGGCTATTTAATTAATGGCTTTAGCGGTGGGCGTGGTTTTAGCGGCCCGCGTGATGTATCTAACATTGATTACATTGAAGTACTAAAAGGCCCTGGCTCAGCGCTTTATGGGCGCTCAGAGCCCGGCGGTACTGTAAATATTGTGACTAAAAAGCCACAGTTTGAGCCGCAAGGTGAGCTAAAACTAAGCTTAGGCAGCGACAGTTTTAATCGCGTTGAAGGCGATTACACAAACGGCATTAACGATACCACCGCGTTTAGAATAAATGGCGCGTGGCAAGATAGCGACAGCTACCGCGATGAGGTGTACACCAATAAAAAGGTAATTACGCCGTCTATTTATCATCAAATAAACGCATCAACCAGTGTGACTTATGAGTTTGAATACGTAGATTTAGCGCAGTTATTTGACCGTGGTGTTGTCGTACTCGATAACGATTTTGACACCGTACCAAGCTCGCGCTATTTAGGTAACCCAAACGATGGCGACACGCAGGTGTATTCACGCGGGCACCAAATTACTTTAAATCACGATATTAACGATGAATGGTCGTTAGTGGCCGGTGCAAACTACCGAAGCTCTACGTTAACGGGGGTTTCGTCAGATGCTGAGCTTTCGCCATCGCGCCAATCGTTATTTGACGATGGCCGCACACTTACTCGACAGCAGCGTTATCGCGACTACGAAGTAGAAGATTTAAGTGTAAAGTTTGAGCTAAGCGGCAGTGTAGACACTGCTGGTATTACGCATCATTTATTACTAGGAGCCGATGCATACAAGTACGATTTACGCACTGCGCTTTCTCGCTATCGAGGCGGTAACGGCACTTATACCGTTGATATTTTTGAGCCAAATTACGATGTTGAACGCCCAGCAGTAAGCCTGCTTTACGAAAACGACGAAGAGCAAAAAGCATACGGTATTTATGTTCAAGACCAAATGGATATTACCGATAAATTTAAGCTATTAGTGGGCCTAAGGTTTGACAGCGTAGACCAAGATATTTTAGAAACCAACAGCGGCGTGTTTTCAACAAGCTCTGAAAGCCAAGTAAGCCCGCGTGTTGGCGTAGTGTACGAGCTAAATAACGCAATCACTTTTTACAGCAGTTACTCAGAAGGCTTTTTGCCACTGAGTGGCACAGATGCAAGCGGCGACCCGTTTGGTTTTGAATACAGCGACTCGTTTGAAGTTGGCGCTAAGTTTGAATACTTAGGGATAAACGGTACTGTGGCATTTTTTGATGCGTCTAAAAGTAATATGTTAGTGGCAGACCCTGTAAACGTTGGTTTTTCAGCGCCTATTGGTAAAGCCGATAGTAAAGGGTTTGAGCTTGATTTAAACACCTATATTACTGATTCAACCGCGTTTAACTTATCGTACGCCTATATAGATGCCACCACAGCAAACGACATTATTAATGCCGATTGGGGCGTGCCAATTGAAAAAGGCAGCCCGCTGGTTAATGTACCAAAAAATAACTTAAACCTTACGCTTAGCCACCAAACAGCGTTAATGGGTAAAGAGCTTGAGTTTGGTGCAAGCTACCAATACACCAGCAGCCGTTTAGGTGATGCCGCCGATTTAAGCTTTAGGTTACCGAGCTACCAATTAGTAGGCGTGTTTGGCAACGTTAACTTAACCGAGCAAACCGAGCAAACCGAGCTTAATATAAGTGTTAATAACATTTTTGATGAAGATTACGCCGAAAGCAGCTACAACGCTTTATGGGTTTATCCTGGTGAGCCAACTCAATTTAAAATGTCGTTAGCGTATAATTTTTAATAGCTAACAAATTAAAGTTTTCATCCTAAAGCGTCTTAATGTAGTGGTTAAGGCGCTTTATATTTTTAAGCGCTTTTTTATAAAGAATGCATAAGTTTATTAAGCCAACCATCGGCCTTTGAAGGTTTGTATATCATTACAATGCTTTCACTGTAGTGACTGTTAACCCCCTTTACAGTTAATTTTCTAAGCCCTAAATCATCAATCACAAAGTTAGGTAAATACGCCAACGCCAAGCCACTTTGTACCACCTCTATTAATGCACTGTAATCGCTACATCTAAATACAATATTACGCGGTGCAATATCATCTTGCCAGCCGTCGGAGCCTATACCTTGCTCAAGGCCGCACAGGGGTGAAAACAAAGGGCATGCAAAAGCAAGCTCTAGTAATTGATCTTTATTAAGCGTTAAAGAGCCAGTTTGTACTAGCTGATGCGAAGCATGCGCAGCCACACTAAACCCAGTATTAAATACATCAACCGCCACTAAATTAGTATGTGAGCTGTTATTTAATGCCTCGCGAGTTACTAGCGCAATATGCGCAGCGCCTGATGCAACTTGGCTTATGGCTTCACCTTCAAACACATTATTAATACGTACCGAACAGGGCAGGTTACTCAGGGGGGTAAGTAACTTTTTTAAGCCACTTTTAAGTAAAATGGCAGGGCCTGCAATAACTGCATTAAATTTATGATTATCGCTTTTAAAACGGCTAGTAAGCTGCTGGTAATTATGTACTAAATCACTACTGTGCTTAACAAACTCTTTGCCTTTATCATTAAGTACCAAGGTTTTGCCCACACGATTAAACAACTCCGTGGCTAAGTTTGCCTCAACCTTTTTTAGCGTTTTAGACAGCGCTCCTGGGGTAATATTAAAATGCTTAGCGGTTGTGTGCAGGTTTTGCGAACTCGCCATATGAATTACTTTTTCAATGTCATCTAAATGCATAGCGCCAAACCGTATTGATTAAAAGGAAACAGCTAACAACTTATTATCGATTATTTATATATATAAATCAGCTTATAGTGACGCTATATTTATTTTTGAGCATTAACATGAAACACATACTGCTAATTTTTATTTTATTTTCAAGCGCAGCACTAGCAAGCGACCCTCAGCACAAGGCACACAACACACATAAAGCCCACAGCTATGTGGGGTTTCATGGCATGGCGCTTATATTAGCCGGCGATAAAGTACTTGCTAGCCACATGCCGTTATACGCCCCCCCACACAACTACCAAGTAGTGTACGAAGTAACTACCAATGACACCCATCTTAAAATAATCAAAAAAGCACTGAACGAGTCACTAAAAAAACAAAGTCAGATCACCATTTTACCAACCAAATTTGATTTAAATTTATTAATAAATAAGCTGACACCCACATTAAATACCACTGTGTTTAATGGCCATTTTGAGCGCGGAGGTACGGCTTTGTTTTCGACAAAGCTGACCTTTAAAAATCCGTTATATGTAAAAAAGATCGCTATAACACAACCTGAAAAAGAAGAGTTTGATTTAATAAAGGTTTCAGCAGAGCAGGGGGTGGTAATTCATAAAATACAAAGTAAACCAAGCTATGACTCACTCAGTTTAGTAGCACTAACTAACGGAAAATATAATGGCCAGTTAAAATGTGATGCGCCAGTAACCACAGCGCTTGCAAGTAAGCTAAAGGCCTGTTTTAAAAGCGTACCAAGCTATTTAGAAACTCGCGATTTTGCAGTTAATTAAAAAATTATAGCAGCGCTTTAGCTTAAAAAGCGCTGCTATATAAATTACTTAACGTTAAGAGCATATACATTTGCCTGAACGTATTCGCCGTTTAACAATTTTATTTGCGTTAAAATGCGTGAGTACGCATCGCCTTCAAATTCATCGAGCACATGCCAGTGATCTTTTAAATTAGTTGAGCTAAACACATAGCCTTTTATCTCTTGGCCTGTTTCGTCTAATACCAGTGCAGGAAAGCCCATTTTGGCGCCCCAGCCCTCGTTAATTAAACTGCCAACCACACTGCCTTGCTCAAACGTACCGCCAATATTGGCAAGAATATGCTCGTTCGGGTGCCCTGGGCATAAGGTACCATATACAAATAACGCTTCTAACACGTAAACTCCTAAATTAAGGCTAATGATTATGTTTAACTAAGCTAAAGCTTAACTAAATATGAAAAAACTCACGAGTGAAATTTTACTTTTACAATGACACCCACCTTTATTTTTGCACTTTACGCAATAAGCATCTACTTTTTTAATTGGTTCATCAAAAGCTAGGTGCTACATGGCTATTGCAAGAAAACGCCAAATAAGTTTGGCAGATACAAAATATTATCACTGTATTTCGCGCTGTGTACGTCATGCTTATTTATGCGGTGAGGATTCATTAACGGGTAAATCTTATGAACATCGAAGGGGCTGGGTAGAACAAAAGCTATTTAGCCTCGCTAAAATATTTTGTATTGATATATGTGCTTATGCAGTTATGAGTAATCACACGCATATTGTACTTTATGTTGATGATAAAAAAGCAAATAGATTAAATGACAAAGCCATAGTGCTGCGCTGGCATAAGCTTTGTAAAGGTACACCACTAACGCAAAAGTTATTACAAGGTGAGAAGCTTAGCACTACTGAGCGATACTTTTTAAGCCAAACTATTATTCAATACAGAGAAAGGTTATCTAGCATTAGCTGGTTTATGCGCGTTTTAAACGAACACATTGCTCGTAAAGCAAATAAAGAAGATAAATGCACTGGCCGATTTTGGGAAGGGCGATTTAAATCACAAGCTCTCCTTGATGAAGCAGCCCTTGCAGCTTGCATGGCTTACGTTGATTTAAACCCAATAAGAGCAAAAGTAGCTAAAACCCCCGAGTGCTCAAACTTCACCAGCGTGCAAAAGCGCATTCAGGGCGCTAAAAACGCAAAACAACCCAAACAACTTTTAAAATTTGCAGGTAAACCCTGTAAATTTATGCCTAAAGGTTTACCGTTTGAGCTTAAATGTTACCTCGAATTAATTGAGCTGACAGGCCGTATTATTCGCGATGACAAACCAGGTTTTATTGAAAACACACAGCTCCCTTTATTAGAAAGAGTAAACATATCGCCAGAGAATTGGTTAAAACTCACAAAAGACTTTACACGCGTATTTCATGGCGCTGTAGGTAAGCCGCAATCACATGTAAATTACTGTGAGCATTTAAATAAAAAGCGACGAGTTAATTTTAGTAATTGCGAAAAGCTACTAGCCTAAAAAAACCTTCTTTCATTTAAAAAACAGCCTAAATGCTGGTTTCAGCGTGCCCTCAATTTAGTTAACTACATAAATAGCAGCACATTTTTAAAATAACCGCAGTATATGCCTTGAGCTTACGTGTTTTTAAATTAGGCATTTAATTAAGTCGATTTTTTGAAATAATTAAAATGGGTGTCATGTTAAATAAATTATATTCTTGTGAAGAATTTAAGATGGGTGTCATTTTAATTGAGTTTATATTTCATATAAAACAGCCTCGCTACAAGAATTAAAAGTAAGGCAATTTTGCCAGCAGCTTAATAACCTTTAGCTTGCTAATAAAAGCGGCTTGTAGAGCAGTTAGTGTGTTTAAGCTTGCTCGCTAAAATTGGCTTGGCATTTTTTGGTTAATATCAAAACAATAACGGCCAGTAATAAAGGCAAAAACGACGCCCATAAAACGGTGTGCCAACCGTACGCACTTAATAACCCACCTGATGAAAAAGAGCCTACCGCCATTAAGCCAAACACTATAAAGTCACTAAACGATTGAGCACGGTTTTTTTCTTCTGGCTTGTGCGTTTCTAACACTAATGCGGATGCCCCTAAAAAGCCAAAGTTCCAACCTATGCCTAACAAAATTAATAGCGCGTAAAAGTGATATACACCTCCACCTAAAAAGCCTATAGCTGCTGAAATTGCAGTTAAAATAATACCAAAAACAGAAATACGAGCAGCCCCAAAACGTGCAATGAGCTTACCGGTAAAAAAGCTAGGTGCATACATAGCAATAACATGCCACTGCATTCCTAAGTTTGCTGACTCTTGGCTATGCCCGTGCATATGCATTGCCAAAGGTGCCGATGTCATTAAAAAGTTCATCACCATATACGATGCTGCACCACAAATAACCGCGCTTATAAATCGTGGTTGCAAAGCAATTGTTCTCAATGGTCTTCCTGAATATGCTTGATTTGCTAAAGGCTTAGCCAATTTAACGCCAAACAAAATAACACCAGCGAGAGCCGCGACAATGGCTTGCGCAATAAATGTGGCAGCAAACATTTTGTCTGACCACAGGTGCATGGTATGCGTAACTAACTGCGAGCCAATAACACCTGCAGCTACGCCACCGGCCATTACCATAGAAAGCGCTTGCGGGCGTTTATTTTCGGGCACGCCATCGGTTGCAGCAAACCGAAATGACAAAGCCACTGCCGCATAAGCGCCGCCCAATAGCGCAGATAAACAGTACAGCCAAAAGCTGTCTATATACAACGCAATAGTCGCTAATAGTCCGGTTAAAACACCCGCGCCAGTGCCTGCCATAAAGGCTGCACGCCGGCCATATTTTCGTGCTAATTCACCGGCGGGTAAAACACACAACGCCATTCCTAAAACAAAAATAGAAACAGGTAAAGTGGCTAAAAGTGCAGTAGGAGCAAGCAAGCTGCCCACTACCGCACCTGTTGCATATAGCACAACGCTATTAGCCCCAGAAAGTGCCTGGGCTAACATTAAACGCCATAAGTTAACTGTTTGAACTTGAGGGTCGCTTTGCTCAAGCCTATCTGAGTCTATAGCGTTTAATTTTTCCATGATTTCACTTTCCTAAAAGTATTCAAGGCGCTTAAAAGCGATTTATGGTTGAGGTATTTAAATGGCTAACGCCACTAAAAAGCGCGATACCATGTTGTAAGCAGCAACCGTTGCTACCGCTTCTACTGTTTGCGTTTCACCAAATAGTGCTTTTAAACGTTCAATAACGTCGCCATCAACATTTACTTTAGTGGTTGATTGCTCAGTAAGCTCAAGCAAAGCCAGCTCCTGCTCAGAGAATAACTCAGCATTTACTACCACACTTTTAAGAGCAGTTGCTTTTTCATCGCTACCGCCAGCCTGTATGTATGCAGGGTAGTGCACATTCCACTCAAAATCGGCTTTGTTTAATACCGCTACCTACACGCAGCATAATAAGTTCGCGATACTCAAGCGATAAGCCAAAGTTTGCTCTAACGCGCCCTAACAGCTCATTCCAGCCTTTAGCTAAAGGAAAGCTTTTTAGTAGTACTCTATCTATGCCTATTAGTTCACCGTTTGGACGACGACCTTGCATTTCGGCTAGTAGTTCGGCTGGGGCTTGCTCGCCATCTTGCCATGGCGTTACTCTTACTTGTGACATAATGTTTACTCCTAATTAAACGCCACTTTAGTCATTAAAGAGGCTAACTTGGAGCGAAAGCTTACGGGGAATGAACGTACTTAACCACAGAGATTATCTTTTACCATGGTAAATATTTTCTTTATTGCTGTATTTTATCAAAGCACTCCTGAGCTTTAATCTCTTTTAGCCCGCGGGTTTTCTACCTCTTTAAACAGCCATTCTTTAAATGCGTGTATTCTTGGCAGTTCAGCACATTCGGGGCGGTAAATAACGTAATACGCCAAAGGCGATTCAAAATAAATATCAGGGAATAACCTGACCAATCGCCCTGCGGCTAGATCATCTTTAGCCATAACACTGCGTGCTAACGCCACGCCGTGACCATCAATAGCTGATTGCAATACAGCCGCTGAGTTATTTATTTGAATGCTTTTAGTGGTTAAAGGGCCTGTTACTCCGGCTTTTTTTAACCACGCCGACCAAGACGGAAACCCCGTGTGGTCATCCATTGATTGATCGTGTATTAGGGTTTCGTTCAATAATTTATCTATGGTGTTTAAGCGGTTTGAGTCTTCTAAAAACTTAGGTGAGCATACCGGGTATACCTCTTCATCCATTAGTTTTTCTGCGTTCAAGCCTTGCCAAGTGCCTACACCAAAGCGTATGCCTATATCTATACGCTGCTCAGTAAAATCAACAGGTTTTAAATTAGTATTTAGATTTACACTGGTTTGCGAGCATATCTCTTGAAAGAAATGCAACCTAGGTAATAACCACTTGGCGGCAAATGCGGGGCTTACTGCCACTGTTAACGCGCCACTTATGGCGTTGTCTTTTAAAATGTCTAGTCCTTGGGCAAGTTTATCAAAGCCTTCGCGTATTAGTGGCAGGGCACTTTGCGCGGTTTCGGTGGTTACTAGCCGTGTTTTACCTGAGCTCATTCTATGAAATAGCGGCGTGTCGAGCCACTCTTCTAATGTTTTTACCAGCTGCCCAACGGCTGCAGGCGTTACATTTAGCTCTTCAGCTGCCGCTGAAAAACTTTGGTGCCTTGCGCTTGCTTCAAACGCTTTTAATGCATTGAGGTGTATAGGTGATTTCATACGATAAACTTTTTCTTTACTGATGATTCAGATTATCTCGTTTGTTAAAGCAAGTAAATAAGTAAAAAATACCGCCCAAGCCAACCAGCAAGTTACTTGCTATTAGGCAACCCAATACTTTTTATTTATATAACAAATACAGCGCTTAGTGGCGCTTGGAGCAATAAACATGACTAAGCAATTTTTAGGTAAAAAATTACTCGTTATTGGTGGTACTAGCGGAATGGGTTTTGAAACGGCTCGATTAATTTTAGAGCAAGGCGGCCACGCTGTTATTGTTGGCCACCGTAAAGAAAAAGCCCGAGCAGCAAAAGAGCAGTTATCAGCTTTAGGCACTGTTGAGGTGTTAACCGCTGATTTAACCAGCGACGAAGGCGTGCAAAACTTAATTAACACACTTTCACAAGACCACGCAGACGTGGATTTACTGGTAAATGCGGCCGGTGTGTTTTTCCCTAAACCATTTTTAGAGCACGAAGCGGCTGATTACGATCAGTACATGCAAATTAACCGCGCACTATTTTTTATTACACAAAAAGTAGCCGCTAATTTAGTGGCAGCAAAACGCGCAGGCGCCATTGTAAATGTGGGTTCTATGTGGGGTAAGCAAGCTATTGCCGCTACACCATCGTCAGCGTATTCAATGGCTAAAGCGGGCTTACATGCGCTAACTCAACATTTAGCAATGGAATTAGCCGCGCACAACATTCGCGTTAATGCAGTATCGCCAGCGGTTGTACAAACGCCAATTTACGAAGGTTTTATTCCTAAAGCACAAGTAAACGATGCCCTACAAGGCTTTAACAGTTTCCACCCAATTGGCCGTGTAGGTACCAGCGAAGATGTCGCCAATACCATTGCGTTTTTACTCAGCGACAAAGCCGCTTGGGTCACAGGTGCCGTATGGGATGTTGACGGCGGCGTAATGGCAGGTCGTAACTAAATATCGTAAGCGCTAATGGGCTAAAACTGCCCGTAGCTAAATTTAATCACTGGAGAACAAATATGGTTTATTTACAAATTACACTAAATGTTGACCACGGTAATAGAAAAGCAGCAGCAGAGGTTTTTAATACCTACAAAGCCCCATTTTTAGACATTGTAAGAGGCGCAGTTTCAAAAGAGTTATTAGCGCGTGATGAAGATGTACAGGTACTTCACGGCTTTGAAACTATTGAGCACGCTCATGAGTACTTAGAAAGCGATTTATTTAATGCAGATGTAGTTACCGCGCTCGCGCCACTACTTACTAATGAACCAGAAGTACGCATTTACTGCGTAGCTTAGTAAAAAATTAAGATAGGAAAGTAAAAAAATGTCACAAGATTGGAACGCGTACCGCACCGAAGTAATGAACACTGTAGGTGCGTTTGCTAAGCAAAGCCCAGATACCCTACGCGGATTAATGACAATGGATGGCGCTGGCGAAAAGACAGGCCACTTAACGCCTAAATTACATGAGCTAATAGCGCTCGCTGTTGCAGTAACAACACGTTGTGATGGGTGTATTGCGATGCACACTAAAAAAGCGGTTGAGCACGGCGCAACAATTGGTGAAATATCTGAAGCGTTAGGCGTTGCTGTAGCCTTAAATGCAGGTGCTGCGCTAACTTACAGTGCACGAGTACTTGACGCTCACGCACAATTACAAAACGCTTAATAAGCGTAAATTTATAGAGCAATAACATACATTATTGCTCTTATTTTATTTAGGTTAGATATATGCGAGTAAATTCAGATTTTTCAAAAAACGCTTTAATGCTGCCAAGTCAATATAGTTGGCAAACATCGCCTCAGGCGGGTGTTGAGCGCGTAATGCTCGACAGAATAGGCGCTGAAAAAGCCAGAGCAACAAGCGTAGTGCGCTACGCGCCTGAGTCTACTTTTCCAAGTCATGCTCACCCAGGTGGTGAAGAGATATTGGTACTTTCGGGCACTTTTTCAGATGAGTCGGGCGACTACCCACAAGGCTTTTATTTACGAAACCCGCCAGGGTCTTCACATGCACCTAAAAGTAAAAGTGGCGCAACCATTTTTGTAAAACTGTGGCAAATGTGCGTAACAGAAGCCACCTCTGTGCGCATAAATACACACGATCCGGCTACGTGGATAACCCAAAATAACCGCCTAATATGCCCGCTTTATCAAGATGATAACGAAGTAACTAAACTGGTAAAGTTAACCCCGCAACAGCCCCTATTTGATAACCTAAAAGCACATAATGCCTTAGAGCTATTTGTACTGGGCGGCAGCGTAATACACAACGAGGTAGAATATTCAAAAGGAAGCTGGCTAAGGCTGCCAAGCACGAGTAAAGCGTTAATATCTGCGGGAAATAACAGCGCTACAATTTACCTAAAAGTAGGTAATTTTAAAAACATAGGCTGTGGAGGCTAAATAATGCGTACAAAAATTGCGATTATAGGCGGTGGGCTAAGCGGCGTGTATGCAGCTTACCAGTTAGAGCAATGCGGCATTACCGATTACATATTGCTTGAAGCCAGAGACCAATTAGGTGGCCGTATTATGGACTTTACAAGCCTGTCGCAAGCGACAACAAATAGCTTTGATCTTGGCCCAACGTGGTTTTGGCCAGAGTTTCAGCCGCAATTAAATGCCATTATTAAAACCCTAAACCTAGAAACATTTGCCCAGTACGAGCAAGGCAATACGTTAGTAGAGCGCTCACATACACAACCGCCCACAGCAATGCCCGGTTATACGCATGCGCCTACGTCTATGCGGTTAAAAGGTGGCATGGGCACCCTTATTAATGCCTTACATGCAAAGCTTAGCAACAAACACATAGTGACCGGCGCTTTGGTTAAAACAATTACCCACCAACACGGTAATATTGAAGTTAACTTTAGCACCTCAAACACAACCGATAATAAAGTAAACGTTGAGCACATAATGCTTGCGCTACCACCACGCTTAGCCGCAAGCCAAATAACATTTACCCCCGCATTGCCAAGCGATTTAGTAACGCAGTGGCAAAATACCGCAACCTGGATGGCACCCCACGCTAAGTATATTGCAGTGTACGATACGCCATTTTGGCGTAAGCAAACGCTCTCGGGCAGCGCCCGCAGCAGTGTTGGGCCAATGGCAGAAATACACGATGCATCAAATCCTCAAGGCCAAGCCGCATTATTTGGCTTTATTGGCATACCCGCCGATGATCGAAAACGCATTAGTAATGAAGATTTAATCACCCATTGCAGAGCGCAGTTAGTCAGGCTTTTTGGCGCACAAGCCGCCACACCCAAAGCCGATATTATTAAAGACTGGGCACAAGACCCACTCACCGCAACACATTTAGATACACATGCGGCTAATACGCATACCCCAGCACCTTACATAACCGCGCAAAATGGCCCATGGCATCAAAATTTAGTCGGTATTGGCAGTGAATGGTCAGTGCAATTTCCGGGCTACGTTGCCGGTGCAGTTGATGCGGCAAGTATAAGTGTTGAGCATTACTTAAAAAACGTTAAAGCGTGATGTGTAATGGCTGACGTTTAAGCTTAGCGTTTTAATGGATTGCTCATAACGGCAGCTGATGGGCGGTTATGAGCGTTCAGGAGACAATCATCATTATAGTGATTTAAACAGATTAACTTATTTGTATTTAAACTTCCTAAATATCCATACATTCAACCCAATCAGCAACATAACAATTAATGTCAGAATTGGAGGCTTTGATTGTAATGGTAAAAACTCAGCAGTTACTTCTGGAATTATGTGAACATACACTGCGACAATCATAATGGATAGCGCTAATAGTGATGAGCAATAAAATACTTTTCTTATTCTACTTTTTGTTAAAACCTTGGATAGAGTAAGCACAATCAGAAATCCTAAACCAGCTGAAATTTCACCTAATTGACCAGCCCACCTAGCTATCTCGGGTAATGGCAGTCCACTCAAAGCTATTTGTTTAGTAAACATAGTGTTGAACGGCTCAAAGAACTTTACTGTGCCAGCCATAATTAAAAAAATAGCTAACAAGCCGGTTAATAGCTTTTGTATGATGGCCAAAGGGGTCATCGCTGAATGGCGTAACGCCATCCACATTAACCCGACAATAACCAATACACTCGATATTAGTGATACTTCTATTAATAATTGTTTCCCCATTTCATTTTTCCTATATTTTATGGTGAATTATTTCTCTTCAGATTCTAATAATACTTTGCTAACAAAAAGCCGAACTGTTGGTGCAATTACAGCTAAAAGTAATAGTGCAGAAGGAATAACTTCTCCTATAGAGTAAGACCATGCACTCATAAATGAGATATCGTCAGACATCATTTTACTGGCCATAATAGCCGTCATGCCTAAAAGCATTGAAGGTAAAACCATTGAGGCTATTAGCGGATATTTAAATTTTTGAGGAAACTTTTTCATATTGGTCACAACTTGAATAATTTAGAGGGCATATTTTAAAGCCTTGCCCTTCTTTCAAAAATAGCTATTATTGAAATTTATAAATTCATATTTGAATGATTAGATATTATGGACGCCAAAGAGCTCGGCAATTTATATTGGTTTTGCCTATCAGTAGAATGTGGTGGTTACGCCTCTGCTAGTCTCATAGCTACAGCCTCTGCCCCGACGCTTTCTAGGGCTGTGAGTCAATTAGAAGAAAAAGTAGGTGAAAAACTCATTCATCGCCATGCCAAAAAATTCCAACTCACTAATGCAGGTGAAGAATATTACCGACGCTTTGCTCCCATTTTCAAACAAGTTGATGAACAATGGCTCAACCTTTCTAATACACAGGCAACATTAACAGGTGATATTTATGTTTCGTGTCCAGAGCCTTTCGCTGATTATTTTCTTCAGAATTTAGCAATCGAATTTATGACAGAACATCCCGGTGTTAAAATCCACATTAGTTTCTCTTCTGACACTGAAAACTATATTGATGAACGTATTGACCTCGCTATTGTTACTACACCGAGCAATATACCTACATTAATTCAAAAACCCTTATTTCAAACTGAGCTAGTCTTAGCTGCATCACCCAAATACCTTAAAGCTCAAGGTATTCCCAATAATATAGAGTCATTACTTGAACATAATTTACTCGCTGGAAATACTATGCCTTTTTGGGAATTTAAGTACCAAGGTGTAACTACAAAGCTACCTGTAATGGCTAAGTATTCAATAAATAGCCTCCGTTTAATGATTAATGCAGTTAAAGCGGGCATGGGGATAGGCTTGATACCGAAAGAAGTGTTATTAGAATTTGAAAAAGACGCAGTGCTACAGAGGGTATTGCCCGATGTAGAGTGCCCGAATGGCAAAGCTTATATTGTATGGAGTG
Organism: Pseudoalteromonas sp. Angola-4; assembly: GCF_028599265.1. Lineage (NCBI taxonomy): Bacteria > Pseudomonadati > Pseudomonadota > Gammaproteobacteria > Alteromonadales > Pseudoalteromonadaceae > Pseudoalteromonas > Pseudoalteromonas sp. Angola-4. The sequence goes on from NZ_JAQREK010000003.1 coordinate 87,690, forward strand.
ATCGTCAGTTGATTGCTAGTAGGGTGGTCGCATTTAGAGAAAAAATAATTCAAAAAATGGATAAACCATCAGACTTATTTAAATCCATGGTGAGTTAGTTTTTGCTAGAACAGATTAAGTGCTAACTACAATAAAAAAATAAGTCTAATAGACCGCTATTGGCTATTATAGTATTGATGACGTTGATAAAAATAAGCGCTTAAAGTCAGTACAACTTCTCATTTTGCTTCTGGCTCTAACAATATTTTCGTCACAAGTAATTTAATCGTTGGTGCGACAACTAATAATAGCATTATTGCAAAAGGGATAACTTGCCCAATTGAGTTTATCCATGCACTGATAAACGAAGCTTCATCTGACAGGGTTTTATAGGCCATCACCCCAGACGTTCCTATCAACATTGAAGATGACACCATAGAAACAGTAAGTGGATATTGATACTTACGCGGAATTTTTTTCATATTTGCTCCAAGGTGTCATTAAAATTCAGCTTTTTGAGTAGAAAGTAAATAGCTAAGCACTAATACAGAAATAATACCAAAGCTTGCCATGGTCCATTTACTTCTATTTTTATCTACCATAAACGACAGCAGCAAATAACAGTACTTGAGAGTAGATAGCCGTATAACCCTTAGCTATTAGATCTAGATTTACTACGAAAAATCTTTCAAGATAATATTGTCTGCGTAGCTTTGGTAAGCACCTTCAATCATCTTAGCCATATCGTCTGGGAAGAGTAGAAAGTCACCTTTTTCAAGAGAGTCTATAATGCCTTCAGAGACAGACTCAGCACTTGCTAAGTTATCGAAGCCAGCTCTTTTTCCCATATCTGTTTCAATTGGACCGGGGTGAACACTAAGTACCTGAACGCCTTTTTCGGCAAATGCGTCTTTCAACCCTTGTGTGATTGAGTAGGATGCAGCTTTAGATGCCGAGTAAGTGGTTTCCTGAAGAAAGTTTTTCATCGATACAACAGAATTCAGTTGGACTAACGCACCTTTATTACGCTCAAGCGTTTTAGCAAAGGCGTTGGCAATACGCACTAAACCATAAACATTAACGTCTATTTCCTTAGCTAAAGACTCAAAAATATTCTCTGCTAAAGGTGTAGTCGACAGCATTATACCTGCGTTGTTAACTACAAGATCGACATCAGTAGCCTCAGCTGCCGCTTTGTTAACTGAGTCGGTGCTTGAAATATCCGTCTGGATAGTTGCTACTTTTTCACCGTATTGCTTTTCTAATGCTTTAGTTGACTCAGGATTGCGCACACCAAGATATACTTTTTTGGCACCGTGTTGCAGAAGTGACTCAACAATGGCTTTACCTATGCCACGATTTGCGCCGGTAACGAAAGCTACTTTGTCTTTAATGATAAAACTCATTTGATATTCCTTTGGTTTAGCATCCGTTGCGATTGCTAAAGTTTTATCGCAACGGAAAATTGATTAGGCTGTAATAAAGTATTTACTATAACTGTGCAGTTATAACTCGTTACTTTTTAGTCCATTCAAATTTATTAAACATTGAATCTACTGGTGTTTCAGCAATGTGGTTTACATAGTTGCTGATCACTTTTTGTGATAACCCAAGAATGATTTCTAATACTTGTTGCTGCGCGTAACCTGCGGCAAAGAAAGCATCGACTTGTTCAGGTGTTACGTTGCCGCGTTGGCGTACGATAGCTAGCGTGAAATCTTGAAGCGCTTGTAGTTTCTCTGTTGGCATCGCTTCTTGGTTACGTAACGCCTCAGTTAAAGCGGCATCAACTTTCATTGAGTGTGCAATACCAGTATGAGCTGGCACACAATAATGACACTCATGCTCAACGTTAATTGTTTGCCACACTACAGTTAATTCTTCTGCGTTGAATGATGTTGCTGTAAATAACTGATGTAGCTGTGTATAAGCTTTTAATATTTCTGGTGATTCAGCCATTGCTGCATATAAGCCAGGAACAACACCCATTTGCTTTTTAGCGCCCTCTAAAATTGCTTTGCTTTTTTCTGGTGCTGTTTCTACTGTGTGTAATGTAAATTTGCTCATTTTTAATCTCCAATGACATAGGTTGTTTAGGGGTTGTCCCTATATAAAAAGGGAATAAATCTTGAAGCCCCTTAGTTGATGGAGTGAACTATACACCCACCTGAACGATCGCTCAAGTTATATTTGAGCGATCGTTCAATTATTTTAAATGTGTAAATATAATCTATTGTATTTAAATGGATATTTGTCTTGAAATATTTTTGCTTTATTAGAAGTCACCTCTGCTGAGTTTAACTTTACCTAAAGATAAAATATAACTATAATTGAACGACTGTTCATTTAATGTTTTTAGGTGGAGTTATGGCAAAGACCACAACATTTGATCGCCAAGAAGTGATAGATAAGGCAACCAATCTTTATTGGAAGAAAGGCTTTCATGCAACATCAATGCGAAACTTGCAAGACGCGGTAGACCTTCGCCCCGGTAGCATATACTCAGCATTTGGTAATAAAGATGGTTTATTTAAGGAAGCCTTAGCTAACTATGCTGATATGAGCCTGTCACTATTACAGCAATGTAAAGACGAACATGATTCGCCACTTCATGCACTAAAAGCCTTTATGAAGTTAATAATAGTAGAGTCACAAAATAGTGCTCCAAATGGCATTTGTATGCTGTCAAAAACTATTTCAGAATTAACAGATGAGAATCAAGATTTAATTGATGTAACGAAAGCACATCTAGTTAATATATCCTCAGCATTGGTCAGATTAATTGAAGAAGCACAGACATTAGGTGAGGTGGGTAAAAATAAAAATGCTGAAGATCTTGCTACCCATGTACAAATTCAAATAACAGGTTTACGTACTTTTGCCAAAATTAATAAAGACAAAAATAAGGTTAATGCCATGATAGACGATATTTTTACGCATTATCCTTTTTAATAGGTGTTAAGGGTTAGTCATAAAGGCCTAAAGGATCAAATCTTGGCGGCCTACAACATGTTCCTGATCCTCTGCAAATGGCACTCCCTAGCTACTCAACAACATTAAATACTGTAATAATTGGCAAAGTATTTTACTGTGTCGGATGGCGCTTCGCTTATCCGACCTACACTGGCACATATCTAACAGCTCAAGTTAATACTCCACGAACTTAGTTAATTCACTTTAACACCCTACATTTAACAGCAAAGCTATTTACACATTAGAGCGTGTTGATTCTATAAACCCTTTTACATAATCAAGCTGTAAGTCGTCATCGCGCACGCCTACATTAACGCTTTTTTGCAGCCCTTTATTACCTATGCGGATGCCTTTTACGCCTAAACGGCTTTCGTGCGATGACACTAGCCACTCGGGTAATGCAGCCACGCCACGATTGGCAGACACTAATTGCAACATCATTTCGGTGGTTTCTATGGGAACTCTGCGTTTAGGTTGCACGTTAGCGGGGTCTAAAAATCGGGTGTATACATCTAAGCGGTTGTAGCCTACGGGCACGGTGTAAAGTATTTGGTCTTCGAGATCTTGTGCTGTAACAAACGCTTTGTTGTATAGCGGGTTTTGCTCGCTCACGACAATACATAAATTGTAGTTAAACACCGACCTAAAGTTTAAGCCCTCTGTATTGATGGGGTCGGGGGTTATTAGCACATCTATTTCGTTGGCTTTGAGTGCTGCTATGCCATCAAATCTAAAGGCACTTTTTATTTCTACGTCTACCTCTGACCATGCTTTTAAAAATTGCTGAATTTTGCCCATTAACCATTGCTCACACGGGTGGCATTCCATGCCTATACGCATGATTCCTCGCCGGCCTTGGGCAAATTCTTGCAATACGCGCTCGGCGTGCTCAAACTCGGTGACCATTTTGTCTGCAAGTGAAAGTAAATAAAGCCCCGCCTGAGAATACACCAGCGTATTGCCTTTACGGTGCCACAGTTTTACGCCAAATCGGCGCTCTAATTTAGCAATAGTATGGCTCACAGCCGATTGGCTTAAGTTTAAACTTTCGGCCGCAGCGGTCACGCTTTTAAGGCGATTAACCTCTTTAATAATGTGTAGATGATTACGTTCAAGCATTATGATTTATATTCATTCCAAAACCAGTTTTTACCATTAGTGTTCATAATGGTGTTTTGGTAATATTATCACATTACATACCCAAGTCTATGCACTTTGCTGTTGTGCTATGTATACACACCAGCAAAACACCTAGCATTTAACGTATTACCAGGAGATACAGCCTATGTTTAGCGACTCTATCTATACTTTTATATTAATAGGTATAGGGGGCACACTAGTGTTAGATATTTACGCGGGGTTACTCGCTAAGTTTTTTGATTTACCTGCCACCAATTGGCGATTAGTCGGGCGCTGGGTAGGTCATATGAAGTCGGGGCAATTTTATCAGCCTGCACTACCTAAGGCCGAAAAAATACAGGGTGAGCTTACCATTGGTTGGGTTGTACACTACCTAATTGGCATAGCGTACGGGTTAATATTAATGGTGTGTGTAAACACGCAGTGGCTTGATTTGCCAACCATACTACCTGCATTACTTGTTTCATGGTTTGGCATAGTTGCCCCCTTTTTTATAATGATGCCAGGCATGGGGGCGGGTATGGCCGGTGCAAAAACACCTAACCCCACCGTTACGCGCATAAAAAGCTTTGTAGGGCACACCATATTTGGCTTAGGCATGTTTTTAACCGCACTGGTTTTAGCATAATTTTAAGTAGGAAAGCAGACTATGAACATTTTAAATTTAAGCACCTATTCTACGCATATAAAAATAGTGGGCTTATTAGCTATTGTTATTTCAATAGCTGCGTGGAGCACAGATTTATTAGGCATAGTGTATGCCTGCCCCTATTGTAGAGTGCAGCGCTCAGTAATAGGCCTGTTAGGCTTATTATTAATAACGCCTGCGGTTACACACTGGATAGGCAAATATTTTGCTTTAGTAATTGGTTTTTTTGGCGCAACAGTGGCCGCTAATCAGCACTTTATAGGCTGGAAAAAAATATCAGCAGGCACCTTTGAATTTAAAGATAACCTGTTAGTTGACCCATTTATTTTATCGGCCTGTGCACTAACAGGTATTATTGGGCTCACTTATTTAGCAATAACAGCCGCAAAGTTACCTGCTAAAACGGCTTAACATTTAGTACCGTAGCTAAAACAAACAAGGCGCACTTTTTATTAAAAGTGTGCCTTGTTTTTTTATATATAAATTTAATTTAGTTACGTTAAATCTGTTTTTTCTATGCGCTTAAAGCAATCTACTTATTACCACCTATCTAAAAATAACTCACAGGCTTCTAAAAGCTTTTCCCGTGCAATGCCGTCTCTTGATTGAATAGAAAGGCCATTAATAAAGGTATCTAAAATTAGCATAAATTGCTCTACGGGCATTTCTTGTTGCCACTCTTGCTGGGCTGTTCCGCGCTCTATGCATTTTACAAGCGCTTTACGAATGTCGTTGCGTACCGACAGTGCCATTTGCTCAACTTCTTTATTTTCGTCGCCGCAATTTAAGCCAGATAAAACAATCATGCAGCCAGAAGGTTGCTTAGTTGAGGTTTGCATATGAATGGTTTTAAACACCATGTTTTTAATCGCTGCTTTTGCAGGAACCGACTCGTTTTCTAGCTCCGAAAAGGTCTCTCCACAGGTACTGGTATAAAGTGCTAAACATTCACTGTATAGAGCTTGCTTTGAGCCAAATGCTGCGTAAAAACTCGCAGATGAAATATTGCCTAACACTTTGCGTAGCTCAGCTAAAGAAGTGGATTCGTAGCCTTTTTGCCAAAATAAATCCATTGCACTTTTTATTGCATCTTCACGGTTAAACTGGCGTGGGCGTCCGGTTCGGGCCATATAAATTACCTCAAGTAAGTAAATTTTAAATAAGTGTATTGTTAGTTAAAACACTCAAGCCCGAAATACTAAGTATTGTCGGGCATTGTGCTGATCATATCATAAGTTTTAAATACAGTTGCTGTGCTAAGCACCTAAGCGAGTAAAGTATTGCTCTACATCTAATGCTGCTTTACACCCAGAACCTGCAGATGTAATTGCCTGCCTATAATGGTTATCGCTTACATCACCTGCGGCAAATACGCCGGGAATATTCGTTAATGTTTCACCATTTTCAAACCCAGAATACACATTAATGTAGCCATCACTCATATCAAGCTGATCTTTAAAAATATGTGTATTAGGCTGATGCCCAATGGCAATAAACACGCCATTAACGCTCAGTGTTTCTCTATTGTGCTCCGCTAACGTTGATTTAATAGTAATTCCTGTAACGCCGTTAGCGTCACCCACTATTTCATCAACCTGGTTATTCCACTTAATGGTTACTTTACCTTGCGCTACTTTATCAAATAGGCGCTGTTGTAAAACCTTTTCGGCACTGAGTGAATCACGACGGTGAATAAGCGTAACGTGCGAGGCAATATTAGCTAAATATAAAGCCTCTTCAACTGCGGTATTACCACCGCCAACCACAGCTACGCTTTGGTTTTTATAAAAAAAGCCATCGCAGGTTGCACACGCCGATACACCCTTACCTTTAAACTCGGTCTCGCTTTGTAGGCCAAGGTACTTTGCCGATGCGCCCGTAGAAATAATTAACGCATCAGCTGTGTAAGTTTGCTGCCCTTTAAGTACAAATGGCCTTTGCTGCAGGTCAACATGTGTGATGTAGTCATGCACGATTTCGGTATTAAAATTTTCAGCATGTTCTTTAAACTGTCTCATCAGTTGTGGCCCCTGAATACCCGTTGGGTATCCTGGCCAATTTTCAACATCAGTTGTTGTTGTGAGTTGCCCACCCACTTCAAGGCCAGTAATTAGTAATGGTTCAAGGTTTGCTCTAGCTGCATAAATAGCGGCAGTGTAACCAGCAGGCCCTGAACCCAAAATTATCAACTTTCGATGTGTGCTCATTTATCACCTCTTTGGCGTACTAATCTTTTAAAATTAGCGCTTGTAGCTCTGGCGCAGGCATCATACCTACAGAGCGATTTATTTCTTTACCATTTTTAAATACAACCACAGTAGGAATACTTCTTACCGCTAATTTGGCTGCAACTGATGGAAAATCATCAATATTAAGCTCACCCATAATAATATTTTCATCAGCGAGGTTATCGGCTACTTGCTCGTAAATAGGCGACATCATTTGGCATGGAGCACACCACTCAGCCCATAGTCTTACAACTAATTTGGCGTCTTTTTTGTTTAGCGATTCAAAGTTTTCATCATTTAATTTAATTACTTGGTTAGTCATTTTTGGCTCCTAGTTAAAAGTAAAAATCGACCCACAGTGACACACCTATATTTCGCCTAACAGGTTATTTATATATGCAAACTACGCATAATAAATATCAGAGCTATAAACGTGTTTTAAAAAGATGCTATTTAAAATAAGAGGAACAAACTCTTAAAAATATCAACTTAAAACACATTACCCACAACACTTGTGGATCGATTGATCCGAAATTTACACTCAAGAATAGCGAGTGTCAACAACTTATAGAACACTCATTCCACAAATAAGTAAAATTAACACTCAAAAAGCCGCACTCATAAATTAATTTGAAGCGGCTTTGTTTTTATTTTTTAAATTAAAGCAATAGGTTATAAAGTAAAAAAACAACGCAGCTAAGAGCTGAAATTTAAAATAATTAATTTATGGTTTTTGAGAAAAGAGTAGGGAAGGTGAGCAATATACATTCTGAGGTTGTGAGTTATTCTTAAATAATTTGAATAATAAATGCGATTTAAAAGCATAATAATGAACGCACATTGTATTTATTATGCTATTTGAAGGTTTAGAGGCCTACAACGGCGCTGCGCCTTTCCATTAAAGTTACATTGCGCCATACGCCATGCAGTTGGCCTAATTTTTCTCGGTTTCCAACTTGCCTAAAACCATTACGAGTATGTAGTGTAATGCTGCTTATGTTTTCAGGGAATATACTGGCTTGTAGCATCCATATACCGTTTTTTTCTGATTCTTTAATGAGTGCACAAAGTAATGCGTGCCCCAAGCCTTTACCTTGGGCTTGGTTTGCAACATATACACTTACCTCGGCAACGCCCGAGTATACCTCACGGCTTGAAACCGCAGATAACCCGGCCCAGCCAAGCACCTTTTCATCCTCAACTGCTACAAGACGGCAACAGTTGAGCATAGAACTATTCCATTGTTCCCAATTTTTAGCTTCAGTTTGAAAGGTCGCGTTGCCGGTATCAATGCCTTGCTGATTAATATTTTGAACGGCTAAAAAGTCGTTCTCTGCAAATGGCCTTATGATCACAGTATTTCCTTAAAACTATTATTATTCTTTAAAATTAGCGCTTACTTATAAATGAGTTAACGGCTAATTTTAATTACCGCTAACATATCGTCTTCGTCCTCATCGAGGCCAACTTCCTCAAACCCAAAACTTGAATAAAAATCTTTAGCTATTGGGTTTTGCGGGTTATAACAAATCTCGATTTGTTCAAGCTTAGAAATCGTTTTAATCTCTTCAATTGCCATAGCCAGTGCTTTGCGCCCAATGCCTTTATTTTGATAATACCAACTCCATTAAGTATGTGTTCTAAATTTTACGCCGAAAAAACAATTCAGTTCTAGGCGTAAATTGATGTAAATGGTTGTTCCCTTTACGAAATTTAAAACAAAGAAATGGGTTGTTTTAGCAAGTAAAATAGAGCAGCTATTTATTGGAGTTGGTATAAGTTTGATCTACCATAAAGCGCCAAATAGAAACCTTTTTAGGGGTTTCTTGTACCCACATAAAAAAGCCAACTGGCAGAGCATTTAGGTATATCGCTTTACAGGTATACCCGCTATTATAGTGCGCCTCAACTAACGACCACATATTACACGCTACGTATTCTTCTTGCGTTTTAGTAACCTCTAAATCGCATATGGCTTCATAGTTATCGGCGGTGATGTCTTCCAGTGACAGATTCATGTTTTTCCTTTAGAACAACTTTGTGCAATTAGTAAGCTATCAGTGTATGTACCTATAATCAATCAAATGAAGATATTGATTTTTATACACCCAATATTAGCCAAATTAATAATCTACAAGTCTATTTAACACAAAAAGGCCGCAGTAAATAAATACTGCGGCCTTTGTTTTTAGCTAAACTTTTTTAAATTAGCTACGTTTAGTAAGCGCCTGCGCTGTAAATAAGCTCGTAGCTGTGGCTGTAAATCTCAAGGATGTTACCAAACGGGTCTTCCATGTAGATCATGCGGTACGGCTTTTCGCCAGGGTAGTAGTAACGTGGCTCTGGCATACGTTTTTTACCACCTGCAGCAACAATGCGATCCGCTAAGCCTTCTACATCTGGGTCTTGTACACAGAAATGAAAGATACCGGTTTTCCAGTATTCAAAGTTGTCTTTAGGGTTTTCTTGGTCTTTAAATTCAAAAATTTCTACACCAATACGGTCGCCTGTTGAAAGGTGCGCTATTTTAAATTTTTCCCAATTTGGACTAAATACATCGGTGCACATTTCGCCAATGGGGCTGTTATCTTCTGTGATCACGGTAGGCTCCATTATGGTGTACCAGCCCATCACCTTAGTGTAAAACTCTACGGCTTTTTCAACATCCGGTACAGAAATACCAATGTGCGAAAAACTACGTGGATATGTATGACTCATAATGCTTCCTCTTTAACTGTAATTAGTTGATGGAGTTAGTTTACGAACCCGTGTTTATTAAGTAAAATTATCATTAATCATCATTTTGAGTACGTTTTGTAATGATAAACCCGACATGGTTAAACACGTTTTGTACGTTGGTTGAGGTAAATCATTTTACCCAAACCGCCGAACGCTTATTTATGACCCAATCTGGCGTAAGCCAGCATATTAAAAAGCTAGAGCAGCAAGTAAACTGCGCGCTACTAGAGCGCCACGGCAAACAATTTACCCTTACCGTGCATGGGCAAAATTTGTATCAGCAAGGCAGCTTGTTATTAAAAGAATGGCAATTTTTAGAACAACAATTAAAAGATGACTCGCCTTACAGTGGCCTAGTAAAAATACAATCGCCTGGTAGTTGTGGGCTACAATTTTATAGCCAATTATTAGCATTACAGGCTGAGCATACCGAGCTTAATATTGATTATCGCTTTGCACCTAATACCAGTGTAGAGCAAGCGGTAGCAAACCACAGTGCCGACATAGGCTTTTTAACCCAAGCCCCCACGCTTAGCGAAGTTACCAGCCACAAAATTGGTCAAGAAGCTTTATTATTAGTAACCCCCGCACATATTAAAAACCCAACATGGGAGGTTTTATGTGAGCTTGGCTTTATTGGCCACCCCGATGCAAAACACCACGCGCAGCTATTACTTAGCGAAAACTACAGCGAGTTTGAGCATGTTGACCAAATTAAGCGTACGGGGTTTTCTAACCAAATAAGTTTAATACTCGAGCCGGTAAGTTTAGGGCTAGGTTTTACTGTTTTACCTGCTTATGCGGTGGGCGCATTTAATAAACCAGCACTTATAAAAACGCACCATTTAGCTAATCCAATCAGCGAAAATATTTATGTGTGTCATCATCGTAACAGGCCAATGGCAAAGCGCATGCACACGGTAATTGAGGCGATAAAAGCGGGGGAATAGTTTTTTAAAAAGGCAGTACAGCCAGCTTTTATTTGCTGTACTGCCTTTTTGGGTTTTAGCGTGTTTAAACCTTAGACATATAGGCGCTTACATACGCCTTATTTTTAAATACCAACCATAAAGTAAGCGCTATAAGGCCAATACTTAGCTGAATAATACCTAAGTTTTTAATTAATGTTTCTGCATTAAGCGATACAAGCGCCATGCCTATTGCGCCTGCAATCATAGAGCAAAACTGAATAACGGCCACAGCAGAGCCCGTGTCCGTTGTTTGTTGCTCTAACATTAAATTAGTACCGGGCACGCGGGTAATAATAACGGTTAGGGTAGCTATTGCTGCTAATGCACCAAATACCCAAGGCGATAAGCCGCCTATAAAAATGGTACTTATACCGCATGCTGTTAGGGTTAAAAAACTCGCAGTAATTATTTTTTTTACCGATACACGTTTAGAAAGCCGCATATAAATTGTTGGCCCAAACGAGGCGCACACAGCATTCGCTGCAAAGGCGTAACTAAAGGTTTGTTCAGACAAACCAAACCCGTTGATATATACATAAGAGCCCGCCGCTAAAAACGACATTAACGCCATAGGCACAATAGTAAAAACAGCCAATAGCGATAAAAATGGCGGGTTTTTAACTACTACAGCTAATCGCCCCCACGACTGAAAAACAGAGCCGGCGTAGCGTGTATGTAAGGTTTCGCGGTAAAAAAAGGTAAATAACATAGCCACCGAGCCAAACACGGCTAAAGCAGCAAACATCATATGCCAATTAGCAATTTTTAATAGCAATGCGCCCAGCACAGGCGCCACCATAGGGGCAATAATAACCAGCGACATAATAGTGGCGATAATTTTTTCTCGCTCGCGGCCATCGTACAAATCTTTTACTATTGCCGTGGCTACAACCGTTACTGCACTTCCGCCAAAGGCTTGTAATAAACGCGCGCCTATAAGCATTTCTACAAAATTAGATAACGCACAAAGCACACTGCCTATTACGTATATTCCAAGGCCCATAAGCAAAACAGGTTTACGGCCAAATTTTTCACTTAGTGGGCCCCAAAACAATAGTCCTATGGCGTAGGCTGCAAAGTATACGCTAAGTGTTAAGTTAACCATGGCTTGGTTAGTATTTAGTTTCTCTACCATAGTAGGTAAAGCAGGAAGATATAAATCGGTAGTTAAAGGGGGAAATGCACTAATAATAACTAAAAAAATTAACGTGCCAGTTTTGCCTAATACAGGCTGCTCTACTTTCAAACTAAACTCCAAAAAAACAAAATAACTGACTAATACACAATCTTGCTTATAAATAACGTGGTAAATGCAAAGCACGACTGCACTCATTACCTACTTAATAGACTCCTTTTGTATGCTCCACGTTATAAGTAGATTTTATATACTCTAAGCCCATGTGTATATTGCTCATTTTTTATGTTCGTTTTTTATAGCTGGCTATTACTTTACCAGTAATAGCCAGAGAGTTTAATTTATGCTGTACGCTTAGGCTTTTGCTTAATAGCGAGTATGGTTTGCTTAGCTTGCAAATACACTTTGTGCACTGCAAAGGTTAATAAGCTCATAAGTACCATTAAGCACAACGTTGGCCAAAACGACTGTGTATGATAACCAAATACGCCCATAAGCCAGCAAATTAGCACCCATTGAATAATGTAAAGGGCCGTTACATGTTTGCTCGCATATAAAAGAGCGCGGGTAATAGGGCCATTAAATTTATTGGCAATGGCATATTCTATTAAGGCTAGTGCACATAAATTTAAACCCACTAAATAAATAATACCGCCGCCATTTAAGTGAAAAAAGTTACCAAACTGGCCTTTAAAATCAATAAATAACCACACTGAACCAATCACTAATAATGCGGCCCCTAACTTTGCACACACATTAAATAAATACGCTGCATTATGTTGGCTATTTATATATACACGCCCAAGCACGTAGCCGGTTAATATAGCGCTTACCCATGGAAATACCGGAAAATAAACTTGGTAGTTATTAGCAAAAAACAAATCGCTAATGTAAGGCGAAAGCGCAAACTGCTGCCCCCTAACAAACTGGCTTACAAGTGCAATAGCCATGGCTAAACATGCAATCCATGTGGTTTTCCAGCGGGCAATATTAAGCGTACCAAACAGCACTAAGCTCACCCCAGCAAGTTGTAAAATATCACCGGTTAACATCATAAATTGTAATTGCCCAGCACTGATCGGGCTTTGCCAGCCATAGGCATTTATAAATGCCTCGGGCATGGTATTAAATACCTCAATGGGTAGCCAAAATTTTGCCGCATTCATTAAATAGGCAAGTAGTAAAAGCTGTATACCACGCTTAATTAATAACATGGGGGTTTGCCTGCGCGAAAGCGCCATAGACAGCCCCATCGCCACCAAAAACGAGGCAGTGCCTTTGCCAAGTATATGAATAACAGCACCAAATAGGCTTTCACTTTGAAGCGTGGTGTTCGAGTACATCCATAAAGTGTGTACCAAAGTCATAATAAAAACGCTCGCACCTCGGGCAAGGTCTATCGTTTTAAGACGTGTGTTCATTGGTTTTAATATCCTTTTTAGGGCAGGTTTGGCATTTTTTATAACCAGCTAAATAATAACGACAGCACGTTAAGCGATCGGCCGTTAATTTAAATGGGGTGTTTAAATTAAAGTGATTGCTGATTAAATTGTGTAGCTGTTGATGGCAATGTGTAGTGTGATCAGCGCTTGCTAAATTTAAGCTATGGGCGCGCTCAAATGCGCTGTTAAGGGTGTCGATTAATAAGCGCCCTTGCTCCTTTTTGCCCAGCGCATAATCGCTATTTATCCACTTACCTACACAGCTAATAAACTCAATAAGTGCAGTGTTTTGTTCGGCTTTACTTAATATAGGCGCACCGCTGAGGTTAAACCCTCGGCTATAAGCGCCATTAATTTTAAGCTGTAATTGCATGGGGTTATGTGCATTTTGTTTAGAAGTATGCCAATAACAATAGGCATAAATAGTTTGCCAACAAAGCTGCAAATATAAATGCCGACTAATAAATTGCCCAGGCGCATGTGGGTAATGCGCCTTGCAATGAATCGCTAATGTGCGCACTAAATCTAAGCTTGGGTGAGCCGCAGTAGCTGGCTCATTTGGGAAAAATAAAAAGTGCGCAAGGGTTACAGGCTTAGCCATACAGCTTTGCCGATACCGGGTTATTTAAACTTCCGGCAAACTGTAAACTGCCTGCTGGGTCGGTTAAATCAACCATTTGTTTATTATTGCCAAGCTGCAAGCGGTTTAAGCAAGAGTGTGCAAATTCATCACTAAAAAAGTCATACTCTTTAAAACGCGCATTTAAGGCAGGGTTAGCCTGTTGATACGCTTTAACACTTTGCGCAACGCCGTGCCAAAAGTCGTGCTCGGTAATGCGCTCTTCTCTTACTAAAATAGCCACTAGGTATCTAAAAAAGCAGTCAAATACATCGGTAAATATGCTCAGTAATTCAAGCTCTTTTGGCATAGTAATATGAATGCGCGAAACCTCATCAGGTAAAGGTTCAGTGCTATTAAGCAGCGCTACTTCTTCGCCGATGTCTTTCATGTAAGCGCCAACAGGCACTGAGTTTTTAAGCTTTAAAATAAGGTTTTCGCCGTGGGGCATAAACACTAATTTATGGGCATAAAAACAATGCACTAACGGGATAAGATAGGCGTTAAAATAGTGTTGCAGCCAAGCATGTGTGCTTAAACCACTTTGATCTATTAATGCACCTGCCATACTTTTACCGTTGTTATCTAGGTGCAGTAGTGCGGCCATGGTGGTGAGCTGCTCATTATTTTGTAAGTTATGGTTTGGGTTTTCGCGCCATAAACAGGCAAACATTTTACGGTACGGTGTATCGCCCAACGCGCTTTGCTCAAAGGTATGATGCGCATACCCTAAGGTGGCGTACTCTCTTAGTGCCGTAAAATTGCACGCGCTAAGCGTGGGGTCGTAGTTTACTTTATTAAATACCCAATCATTTATAGCCGGGGTTACCGCCATATAAGCGCGCGAAAGCCCGCGCATAAAACCCATATTTAAAATAGACAGCGCCACTTTTAAATACGGCTTATGCGGGTGTGAGCAGTTATATAAGGTACGAATAGATTGTTGCGCTTGATATAAATCGTCGCCTTCACCTAAGTAAACTAAGCGGTTATTAGCAAACTCGTTGGCAAACACCACACTTAATTTATGTTGGTATTGCCACGGGTGCGCTGGTATTAATAGGTAGTCGTCGGGGTTTAGGTTTTGCGCTTTTAGCGCTTTGGTAAACGCATCACGGGTGGTTAAATCAAGCTCGCCACTAATATGGCTTGGGTAATCACTAAAGTATTCACTATAAGCAAAATCACATACTGTTTTGTGCGCCGCTAACCACAGCACTTTAAACGGTTTACCCACCTCTGGCGCATAGCGTAAAAAGTCGCTTTTGCTAAAACCAATTCGGCCATTATTAGCCACAAACGCAGGGTGGCCTTCGCTCATTGCGGCCTCTATTTGTTGCAGCCCTAATTGCGCAAGTTCGGCTGCGCTAAGGGTGTTGTTTTCGCGTTTATAACAGGCACTGGCAAGTGTGGCGTTAAGCTCTTCAAGGTAGGTGGCTAAACGCTCGCCAGTTAAACCCAGCGCAGGGCCTTGCACGCTAAAAAAGCTCAGTACATCAAGCTCTGCTTGCTCATTATTAAGGTTATAAAAGCATAAGCTTGGCTCGTCTATATCTATGTGATTAAGCGCCATAGCACGGCCATTAAATATAAAATAACCCCCTTCAATATTTACTTTAAAACCTTGTGGGGTTTGCTCTGCAACCAATAAGCGCTCGTGTACCAGTTCGCTAATGGCTTTACTTTGTAAGTGCCTGTTAGCCCACTGCCAGTGGTCAAACTTTACATAGTCGGTGTTTATTGGCGTTTGCGCTTTGTGATGTAAATTAACATGCGTTTCAAATGCAGCTTTATTACAAAACCCAAGGTAGGCGTTTTTATCACCAAGGGTTATTTGCTTAGTATGCACAAAGCCTAAACGCTTATTTAAGGTATGAATTTTACTATTGGCAATATCGGGCTCTACTACTACGCGTGCATCGGCATTATGAGTAAAAATACTGTGCAATACGCACTGCATTATTTCAAAACTAAAATGGCGTTTAGGCTGTGTATTTGGGGCAAGTAAAATATGCATGCCGGTATCGTTTGGCAGTACCTCATAGGCAGCTGCGAGTAGCTTGTCGTGCTTTGGGCTGTAAAGCTCAACTAAGGCAAGCAGCTCATTATTTTGCTCAATAACATAGGCATGATGGTGCGGGTTGTTAATTATATCTTGGTAGGCGCTACAAATTTGCTCGGGGGGGTGTTTACTCATACCCCAAAAATGGGCGTAAGGTAGTGTAAGCCACTGGCAAATTATGGGCATATCGCTTTGCTGTAGTAACCGCATAGTCACATTACCTGTGTGTTGTAACGTGGTTACAAAAGATGAAAAATACATAAAAACTCCTAAATCTTTTTAATTATTAAGTGGCTGTGTGTGCAGCTTGACCAACAAATTTAACGCGCCATAGCAAAATAGCGCCAAGGCTTGCAAAGCCAATGGCAGCAAAGTAAAAAGGCACGGTGGTATTAAAATATTCCACACTCATACCCACTAATAACGACGCTAAAATAACGCCAATATTTTGCGCAACATGCACTTTGGCAAAATCACTGCCGTAGTGAGCAGGCTCGCTTTTAGCAAATAGCATCACTTCTAATAAAACCATGACTTGAAACAGCGCTATACCGTATAAAACGCGAGAGCTGACAACTAACCACACCGACTCTTGCGCCTGTAAATAAAGCCCAATAGCGCCAAAAATAAGCGCGCACGAAAACGTACTGGTGCGGCTAAGCGTAGGAAAAGGTAAGTGCTGCCGAAAGTGGTTAAACAACAGCATAAGTAGGGCTGCAAAAGCAGGAATGGCGTACACAAGCGCACTTTGGAATGCACTGCTTTGTGCGCTCATTCCTTGCCAATGGGTAGTAAAAAACGGCCTAATTAAAAACGCACTAAAGTAAACAACCACGCTTATAAAGCAAAATTGCCAAATAAAATACGGTGTACGAGTACGTGGTTTTTCGCTTTCAATCGCTTGCTGATAAATACCTAACTTTAAGCTCACCATTAAATAGGCGCACAGCAGCACTTGTATAACATCGCCCGCAGCACTTAATAACAATGCATAACGCGGTGCATTTATACTAAAAAAGTA
Source organism: Pseudoalteromonas sp. Angola-4 (assembly GCF_028599265.1). NCBI lineage: Bacteria > Pseudomonadati > Pseudomonadota > Gammaproteobacteria > Alteromonadales > Pseudoalteromonadaceae > Pseudoalteromonas > Pseudoalteromonas sp. Angola-4. The sequence goes on from NZ_JAQREK010000003.1 coordinate 104,648, forward strand.
CCCTCCCACTAACGCGCCGCCAATAGCACCAAAGTGCATAAGTACCGAAAACAAGCCAATAATAGAAAGATGCTTACTTTGCTGCTCTAAACGCAGTGCAAACGGGTAAATAAGCAGGTAACTGGCTTTAAGCACCAACATAAGCTGATAATAAAACCAAAATTCCCACACGTTAGTTGCAAAATAACAAAGTAAACCAAAGCAGGCGGCAATAACTTGCGTTACAAGCCAAAGAGCCAGCTCGTGGTATTTTTTGGCAACCTTTGCCCACAGGGGCAACGCGAGCATAACGGTAATACAACAGTTAGCTACAAACACGCCAATAAGTGTGGGGTTACTTACAGAAAATTCGCTGGCAAAAAATTGCGGATAAAACGGCAGTAATAAGGTGTCGCACACGACCGAAATAACCGTAAGCAAAATAAGCGTTAAACGTAAACTCATGCGGCGTTACTCTTTTGCTGTGAATGGGTTTCTACATCGCTTAAATCAAAACACTGAAAAGCAATTTTTTGCTCAACCTGATACGGCTCATAACCGAGTATTTCGCGCAAAATTATACTGTTGCGATAACACGCCATGCCTAAATCGGGGGTTACAAAACCATGGGTGTGCTGCTCTGCATTTTGTACAAATATACGTTTTTGGTCGGTGTCTACCGCATACTCGCGGCTAACTAAATAGCGGCCTTGTTCATCTTCTGGGAGTTGCTGTGCAATGGGGTTTAAAAAAGCAGGGCGCTTGTATTTAAAGCCTGTGGCACAAATTAAGTAATCGGTTTTTATTTCAAAGGCTTCATTTAGCTCTTGATGATAAAACTCTGTGACTAAGCGACCAGCACTTTTACGTGTATTAGTAAGCTTGCTGTTAGTTTTAAATGTGGTAGAAATGGGCCCATCTAGGCTTTGCGCGTAAAGGGTGTCAAAAATGTCATTAATTAAATCGCCATTAATGCCTTTAAATAAGTTTTTTTGATTTTGATTAAGCCAATCTCGTTGCTCGGTTTTTAAATTATAAAAGTAATCAACATACTCAGGAGAGGTCATCTCAAGGGTGAGTTTAGTGTATTCCAGCGGAAAATAACGCGGCGAACGCGCAATCCAATCTAGTTGCAAACCTTGTGGCACAGCTTGTTGTAATAAGGTGTGATAAATTTCAGCCGCACTTTGCCCAGCTCCTACAACCGTAACGCGTTTAGCTGCTTTTAGCTCATCAAGGCGGTGGCAAAAATCGCTACTGTGCAGTACGTTATTAGAATTACTTTGCACTGCGCAATCAGGAATGTATGGGGCAGGGCCAGTGCCAAGCACTAAGTGGCGCGTAACATAGTGTTGCTCCCCATTTGGGGTTTTACAGGTAACGGTATAGCACCCACTTTGCTGGCAAAATTCAACCTTAGTTACACTTTGCTCAAAGCTTACGTTGCTAAGCTGCGAGCACACCCACTGGCAATAGAGATTGTATTCTTTACGCAGTAAAAAAAAGCTCTCGCGAATATAAAATGGGTATAAGCGATTATTAAGCTTGGCATAATTTAAAAAACTGTACTTACTGGTAGGGTCTGCAAGAGTCACCAAGTCAGACATAAACGGCGTTTGCAAAGTAACACCTTCTAGCATCATGCCGGGGTGCCAATCAAATTGGCTACGCTGCTCTAAAAATAAGCTTTTCACGTCCTCTAGCGGCTCACTTAAACACGCTAACGACAAATTAAACGGGCCAAGGCCAATGGCTATAAAATCATAAGGTTGGTTACTCATTATTTTTGCTCCTTATACGTTTGCCACGCAATAGTGCTAATTTGTTCAAGCACGGCGCGCACATCGCTCAATTGGCACTGGGCATTAAGTAACGTAAATTTAAGGTAATGACGGCCGTTAATTTTGGTGCGCGCAATCATGGCTTCACCAGTATTTAAGAATGTTTGGCGTACGTGCAGGTTTAGGGTGTCGAGTAAATCGGGGTTATGTTTTAGCTCCTCTGGCGCAAAGCGAAATACCAATGCGCTGAGCTCTGGGTAATTTATAACTTCAAAATCTGGGTGGTCGTTAAGCACAATATGGGTTTGACGAGCAAGGCCAATTACTTTATCAAACGCTCGCCCAAGTGGCGCTTCGCCAATGGTGCGAAGTGTTAACCAAAGCTTTAGGGCATCAAAACGGCGTGTGGTTTGTAAGCTTTTATCAACTAAATTTGGCGTGCCATTGCCAGCCTCAGCAAGCGGGTTTAGATAGTCGGCGTAAAGGGTAATATGGCTAAAGTGGCGTTTGTCACTTAATAAAAAAGCACTGCAGCTAACCGGTTGCATAAACGATTTATGGTAATCAATGGTAATTGAATCTACTTGTTCTATGCCGTTTAAAGCACTTCGGTGATGCTCACTCACCAATAAACCACCGCCGTATGCGCCGTCAACATGGCACCAAAGCTGCTCTTTTTTAGCAAGTTTTGCTATGTCTTCAACAGGGTCAATTGAGCCAAAATCGGTTGTACCTGCGGTAATTACTACAGCGATAGGTAAATCGCCCTTAGCTTTAGAATCCGCAATTGCGTGGTTAAGTGCGTCCATATCCATTTGCATTTTATTGTTTGTAGCCACGGGCACTACCGCGTTATAACCAAGGCCCAATAATGCCGCTGCCTTTTGAATACTAAAATGCGCAACCTCAGAGCAATAAATACGAAAACGTGAGGCTACTTCAGGCAAGCCTTGCAGTTTTACTTCATGATTAGGTGCATAGCGGCTCACTGCAACTTCGCGAGCAACAAGCATGGCCATTAAGTTCGATTGCGTACCACCACTGGTAAAAACACCATCAGCAGTGCTAGGTAATTTTGCTTTTTCACAGCTCCAATCAATTAATTTTTGTTCAATAAGGGTCGCACCAGCGCTTTGATCCCAGGTGTCTACCGACGTATTGATTGCGCCAATGATGTGCTCTGCTACAACTGCAGGGTACGTAACGGGGCAATTTAAATGCGCCATATAACGCGGATGATGAAAATACACAGCGTGATCTAAATACACACTTTTAAGCTCGTTTAATACCGCCGGGAAATCAGCGAGAGGTTTGGCTAAATCTACATCATTTACAGTGGCGGCAAGCGTATTAACCGCCACGCCAGAAAACGGCTTTTGCGCTTTAGCCATAGCTTGTTGTACAGCCGAAAGCCCCTGCAACGACGCTATTTGGTAGTTAATAAACTGATCGAGATTAAATTGAGGAGGTAACCCGTTTTGCTCAAATAATGCTTTATTTTCGACAGGGCTGAGCTGCGCCGATTGTAATTGTGACATATTCGCTCCTTGGTTGTACTTGTATTGGGGTTGAGGATCTTAATGGTAACAATTTGCATTTACAATAATGATTAAGGGTTAGATATAGGTTTATTTTCACAATTAGGAGTGACTGATTAGTTATAAGGAATTACTTTTAAAACTAACAAAGTGTATAAAATGAGCTATGAGAAGGTGCCAAAATGCGTGCTAAATAATGACAGTTTGTAAAATAGTGCGATGGTTTAAATATAAGAGTTGAGAAATGGGGGGTAGCTAAAAGCTAACGTATTATAAGTGGGCAGTACCACTATAAGAAGTAAGCCCCCTTTACAACTCGGTTAAACCTTAAGTGCTAAAGAGGGATATAAAAGAAAAAATGCAGCTTAATTGATATCTTCAAGCTTATTTTTTAAATCCACTAGATCGGTGGCTACGGTGGTTGGCTGAATTTCCCACGGATCAAAAATAGAATCCTCAGAGCGTTTTATCCATGCTCCGCGCATACCATGTGAAATAGCGCCGGTAATATCAAACGGGTTACTCGAAATAAGCCAGGTGTTTGCGCCCGTTGAATTGGTCTCGCGTAAGAAATGGCTGTAAACACCTGGGTTTGGCTTAAATGTTTTCATATCGTCGGCACTTACTACACCTTCAAAAAGCTCACTAATACCTGCAGTTTCGAGCAATTTATTTACCGCATCAGCAGCGCCATTAGAAAATGCAAACAATCTGTAATTTTGCGCTTTAAGTTGCTCAAGGCCTTTTTTAACATCGTCAAAGGCCGGTAAAATTTTATACTGCTCAAGCAATTGCTGCTTCTGATCGTCACTAAGCTGCGTTTTGTGCGCTAAACACGCGTAATCGAGGGCATGTTTGGTACATAACGAAAACGGTATATAGTTTTGCATCAACCCACGCCTAAACGAATACTCTAATTGTTTTTCGCGCCATGTATTTGAAAATTTTTGCGCGGTATCGCCTATCATATCTTCAAGTAAAGACAGCACGCCGTGAGTGTTTATAAGCGTACCGTATACGTCAAATGCGAGTGTGGTTGCCATGTTTGCTCCCAATAAATTTAAGATACTTGTAAGTTAATCGTTTTGAGCTTAACTTACTTTGAACGATTGCTCAAATTAATATGATTTACAACACGATTGCAGCGCCTATTAATTAAAAACGATACAAATTAAAGGACTAAATAACATAGTATGAAAATATATTTTTTAATTTATGACAAAGTTGAAGAGCTGGATTTAGTTGGTTCTTGGGAACTAATAGGCCTGCTGGCAGAAAAGGGGCTATGTGAAAAACCCGAATTAATATCGCTAAATTCTATGACTCCCTCAGGTGAGCACGGCATGCGTTTTAGTGCCGATTATCATTTTACTGACCCAGTGCAGCCCGATGTATTATTTGTACCTGGCGGTAGTGGTGCACGTATAGCAATGGAAGACCTTGACGTTATTAATTATCTTAAAAAAACAGCTGAAAACTGCCACAGTGTTTTATCTATTTGCACTGGTATGTATTTAATGCAAAAAGCGGGGCTATTCAAGCATAAAAAAGTAACCACCCACTGGGCTTTTCTAGATCACCTTAAAAAAGATAACACTGTAACCGTAGTTGAAGAACGCTTTGTAAAAGATGGCAATATTTGGTCTTGTGCGGGTGTTTCAGCAGGTATGGATATGTGCCTTGCTTTTATTGCTGATTATTTTGGTGATGATGTTGCCTCCACCATACAGTTAGACGCAGAATACTATCCGTCACCAATTATTTATGGTGACGCGCATAAAAATAGCGCCACATCTAATTACATTAAAAAGCTGCGTTAAAGCCCACTTTATAACTTTATGTTGGGCTTTGCTGCTCTTAACCCAACATACGCTTTGTAAACCCCCATTACACTTTGATTAAAAAACCAAAGGCGCTTGCACCATGCTGATTAAAATTAATAAAACTTATAGGTATCAAGCGCTAAAATATCCATTTCAATATCACTAAAGAGTTTTTCAACTTGCTTGCCGCCTGCGCCCATAGCAGCAAAGAGTGGCAAAAAATGCTCTTGGGTAGGGTGGTTAAATAACACATGGGGTGCATCGGCTAAGTAATTTAAAAGTGCGGGTGTGTCTAGCGCTAAAAGCTTATATTCAACCCATTGGGTAAACGCTTTTACCATTTGTACACGGTTAGGTGTAGCAGGGGTTTTAAACACTTCTCGTAGGTTGTGGCTAATGCCGCCAGAGCCAATAATTAATATATTATCATCGCGAAGTGGGGCAAGTAACTGCCCATATTCATACATGGCTTTTGCGCCTAATTGAGTATTTATAGATACTTGTACAATAGGAATATTTGCCTGCGGGTACATTAAGCGCAGTGGTATCCATACTCCATGATCCCAGCCTTGGCGTCCATCAAGTATTGCTGTAATGCCTTTACTTTTAAATAGCGTTGCAATATTACCCGCAAGCTCAGGATGACCTGGTGCAGGGTATTTAATGTTATACATATGCGCAGGGAAATTGTAAAAGTCGTGAATGGTTTCAGGCGCTTGCCCTGCGGTTATTACAATATTATGAGCCGCTTCATCGTGGGCCATATCAAAGTGCGCCGAAAAAATAACAATAGCGCGTGGCGTGTTGAGTGACTTGCCAAGCGCTTTTAAAAAGTCGGACGTTGGCGATTGCTGTACGGCCATAATAGGTGAACCGTGAGAGATAAATAGTGCAGGTTGAGCCATGGTAATACCTAAGGGTTTTATTAATATACCCTTATTTTATTGGCTTTTATTTTGTTAATAAATAAAGCGCCCATTGAGATATTATAAATACAGTATTGTTAAACTGATTTTTATTTGCTCCCTCGTTAAAAAGCCGATGCGTAAACATCGGCTTTTAAATTAACACTAAATAAGCAATAAAGGCGTGTTAGTAGTTAATTGCGCCACCATCAACGTTAATACATTGTCCGGTCATAAAATCGCTGTCTTCACTGGCTAAAAAGCAAACAGGGCCAAGTAAGTCTTCAGGCTCCATTGCACGTTTTATTACTCGTGAGCCTAGTGTGCTATTTTTAGCTTTATCAAACTGTGCGTTATTTTTAACGCCTTCGCTTTCGGTTAAGCCAACTAATAGGCAATTAACTAAAATATTATCGTTAGCAAGCTCAGTGGCCAACGCACGTGTTTGCCCAACAACCGCGCCTTTAGATGCCACATAATGGCAAAACATAGGCGCACCACGTAAAAATGTACCCGATGCAATGTTAATGATTTTACCGCGACCTAATTTACGCATGCTAGGCAACACTGCTTTGGTACACTGAAAAGGCCCACGTGCATTTACGCGCATAACTAAATCCCATTCGTCTTCAGATATTTCCCAAAATGGTTTAAGCTCAAGCGCAGCAAATATAGCAGCATTGTTAACTAATATTTCAACCGGGCCAAATTCAGCTTCGGTTTGTTTTACCATGGCATCTAACGATTCACTATTCGTTACATCTACTTTGCAGCCTATTGCTTGGCCGCCAGCGGCAATAATTTCAGCTACAGCTGCGCTTGGGTCGGCTAAATCAGCAAGCACAACTTTAGCGCCTTGTTGAGCTAAACCTTTTGCATAAGCAGCGCCAATACCTTGTGCTGCACCAGTAACGATGGCTACTTTGTTGTTTAATCTTTTCATGGCTTTATCTCTTAGTCATTAATAAAAATATAAGCGTGCTTATTCACGTACAGCGATACTGCATTATTAATAAACCCGACTTGGCGTTAGAATGGATAAAAAGAAGCGTGATTGCTGCAGTAGCACGTATTAACTCCATTTTGTTGTAAATAAATAGTTATTTACGCAAAAAAATGTGTTTATAACGCTATAAAAACTCACTAACTGTGCAAAAATGCGATATGTGGACTTTAACTGTTTTTATAAACATAATTAATACGATCTTTATTTAAAAATTATAAACAAGGCATTGCTAATAATGGATAAGCTAACCACCATGAAGACTTTTGTAAGTGTTGTACAAGAGGGGTCTTTTTCTAAAGCTGCCGATAAGCTCGACATATCGCCGCAACTTGTGAGCAAGTATGTGTCTGCGCTAGAAGAGGGGCTTGCTACCCGATTACTGCACCGCACCACGCGCAAAGTAAGCACTACCGAGGCGGGAGATCACTATTTTACCCGCTGCTTACAGGTGCTAGACGATATAGACGACATGGAAAATTCGCTCGATAACCTAAACGAAAATGTCTCTGGTGTGCTCAGTATTAGTGCCCCTATGTCGTTTGGGGTAAAGCACTTAGCACCGCTATTGGTTGAGTTTCAAAAGCGTTATCCAAATTTAAAATTAGATCTAAACCTTACTGACCAGTTTGTTGATATTGTTGAGCAAGGTATTGATATAGCGCTGCGCATTGGGGTTTTAAAAAGCTCATCACTTATTGCTAAAAAAATAGCGCCTATTAGGTTAGCGGTGTTTGCCTCTCCTTCTTATTTAGCGCAGCACGGCACGCCTACTACCTTAGAAGAGCTGCAATCGCATAACTATTTACGCTACGCACACACCGAGCCTACCAAAAAGCTACGTGGAGCGAACGAGCTTAAAAACGAGTTAAAGCTTGAAAGTAACCTAGTTGCTAACAATGGCGACCTGCTACTCAATGCCGCTATAGCAGGTGGCGGTATTGCCATGCAGCCAACATTTATAGCTGGTGAGGCGATGGCACAGGGTAAAGTAGTACGTATATTAAAAGACTACGAGCCTGACCCAATAGGGCTTTATATGGTGTACGCAAACAGGCAGTTTTTACCCAGTAAAGTGCGCGCGTTTGTTGATTTTGCGAGCAATTATTACACCGATACACCTTATTGGGATTTAGGAGAGTGAGATGTCAATCACCAACCAATTAGCGTTATTTGTTGACGTAGTACAGCAAGGCTCATTTGCTAAAGCCGCGGCGCTGCACGATATGGACAACTCATCGCTTTCAAAGCAAATTAAAAAGCTAGAAAGCAGTTTAGGTATTCAGTTACTTAATCGCTCTACGCGCTCGTTTTCGCTTACCTCCGCAGGGGAGGAAATACTCCAGCAAGCGCATATTTTAATTGATACGCTCAGTGATATTCATAGCATTGCCGACTCCTACCAAGCAAAACCTAAAGGTATTTTGCGCATTACCTCGGGCATGTTTTTTGGGCAGCAGTATGTGCAGCCGGCCATTAATTTATTTATGCAAAAATACCCTGAGGTAAAAATAACCCTCATGCTTGATGATAAGCGCAACGATATTATTGCCGATCATTACGATTTAGCATTTAGAATTGGCAAATTGAATGACTCCAATCTAATGGCAAAAAAAATATCTGATATGCACTTTGCTTTGGTTGCCTCTAATGACTTTATTGCACGCCATGGTATGCCAAGCACACCCGAAGAACTTATCGCCTTACCTGCGGTGGTTTATGGCAATGGCGATGTAAGCCTAGATCAAATTAAATTAAGCACCCAGCCTCATGGTGATGAATACAAAACCCACAAAATGAAAGGCAACTATAAGGTAAGCGATGTACGCGCCATGCTTGATGCCACAAAAGCGGGTTTAGGGTATGTGATGCTAGATTTATTTAACCTAGAAAAACCCATAGACGAAATGGGGCTAGTGCCGCTATTAACTAATTATAAGCTCAGCGCATCGGGCACCGGTATTTATGCGCTGTATCCTCACCGTAAACAAACGCCACTAGTGAGCGAATTTATAAAAACTGTACAAGAGTATATTGGCAGCCCTGCATTTTGGGTAAAGCATATTCCTAATTACAATCAGTTATATAAATAATAGCCACAAAAAAGCCCCGTTAGGGGCTTGGGTATACTCAAAAAAAATATATTAGCTAAAGGCCTTAAAAGCCTTCTAACACCACTTTACCTTTAGCGGTTTGCGATTCAAGGTGCTGATGCACTTTGCGTAAATTGGCTGCGTTAATTTTACCTAAGTGCTCACCTACCGTGGTTTTAATTTGCCCTTGGTCAATCATAGTGGCTACGTTATTTAAAATAACGTGTTGCTCTTGCATGTCGTCGGTTTTAAATAACGAGCGAGTAAACATAAGCTCCCAATGTACCGACACGCTTTTGTTTTTAAATGGCACAATATTAAGTGTTTCAGGGTCATCAATAAGGGCAAATTGGCCTTGTGGCTTCACTACTTTTTCAATTTCAGGTAAGTGCTGCTCTGTATTGTTTAAGCTAACAACGTAATCCACTTCGCTTAATTTTTTAGCTGCAAACTCTTCACTTAACGGGTTACGGTGATTAACAATGGTATCGGCACCTAAATCTTCTAACCACGATATTGTTTCAGCACGAGAAGCACTGGCAATAATATTTAATTTAGTGCGCTGTTTTAATAGCTGCACCATTATTGAGCCCACACCACCGGCGGCACCAATAACTAAAATGCTTTTAGAATCATCGTTTTTAGCTACGTTTAAACGGTCAAACAATAATTCCCACGCAGTAATGCTGGTAAGCGGCAATGCTGCGGCTTCGCCATACGAAAGCGAACTTGGCATATGGCCAACAATACGCTCGTCAACTAACTGAAACTGCGCGTTACTGCCTGAGCGCGTAATGTCGCCTGCGTACCATACTTTGTCGCCTGGCTTAAAAAGCGATACGTTTTCGCCAACCGATTTAACAACCCCAGTTGCATCCCAACCAATTACTTTATACTCGCCCTCAGCTGCTGGCATTGCTTGGCGAATTTTAAAATCAACCGGATTAACCGATACCGCTTTAACTTCTACTAAAATATCGTGGCCGTGTGCTGTTGGCGTTTCAAGTTCAATGTCTTGTAATGATAATTCGTTTTCGATAGGTAAACTTTTTTGATATCCAATTGCTTTCATGGGAGTTGCCTCGTTAGCTAGTTAATACTCTGTGTTGATGACGCTATTTTGGCTTTATCAAGAGTATTAAAAAAGAGACAAAACACCCAATTATTATGGAAATAAAACTCCATAATAAAATAGGTAAATAATTAAAATTCCATTGCACATAGCTGTTATCGTTTTAAATTAGAAACGCCTCTTTAACTGTAACGGGGGTTTACAGTTAGCTTATATTTAGCTCAGTTAGTTTATTCCACACACTTTCGCCACCGGGGTGCAAAGCCGCATGGTATCTATACGCATAGTAAGTTATTGGCACGCAGTGGTGCTCACTCCCTACAACTACCAAGGTATTATTTTTAAGCTCGTTTGATATAACGTAGTCGGGCAGCCAGGCAATACCATTGCCCGCTACAGCGTGCACTTTTAAAAGCTCAGTCATGGATGAAACAAACACCTTTTTAAGCTTAGCGCCCGATATAATAGGCTCTAACTGCCGGCCCATGTAGGAGTCGAGGCTGTAGGCTAAATGCGGTATAGGCGCTGCGCTTTCTAGGTTATATAAGGCTTTGCCTTGCTCGTCACAGGCGCTAACAGGTAACAACTTAGCATTACCTATTTTTTGATGACTAAACGGCGGCAGTTTAAGGCGTTCGTTATCAAAGGCAATAAGTAAGTCGCATTCACCTTGCTCCAGCGCTTCGGTGGCTTTATCTACGTCTATAGCCTCTAAATTAAGTACAATGTCGCGCTCATCTTGCGTTTGAAAGTTAGCGAGTTGTAAGGTTAAAAAACTCGCTAAAGAATGTGCGGCCGCAACCTTTACAGAATAATTTTGCTGCACCGACAACTCCTCAAGCATGCTAACCGAGGTATTCATTTGGTTAACTAAATTACGCGCCGTTATATGAAATATTTTACCGCTTGGGGTAAGAGTAATAGGCAAGTTTTCTCGGTCGATTAAGGCTGCGCCAAGGGCATCTTCAAGGGCTTTTATACGCCGACTAAATGCAGGTTGCGTAATATGCCTAAGCTTTGCCGCTTGCGAAAAGCTTTTTGTGTGCGAGAGCGTTAAAAAATCTTCTAACCATTTACTTTCAATATTCATAGCGACCACTTAGTTATGCAATTTGTGCATGGGTGGTAAAATAATAGCATTATTCAAACTAAATAAAACACTATAAATTACGCCTATAAACTCAATAACCGGAATGCAATCATGCTTAGAACTCTTGGCGTATTAGGTGGAATGGGGCCTTTGGCTACCGCCTCATTTATGAATCAGGTAATTGCGCTATCGCCCGCTAAAAATGATCAAGAGCATATACCTATGTTTATAAGGAATATCCCGCAAATTCCTGACAGAACAAAATTTTTAATGGGTCTTGAAGATGAAAACCCATTTTTTGAGCTTAAAAAAGGCTTTAAAGAGCTAACAAGCTTAGGTGTAAGTTGTATTGTTATTCCGTGTAATACCGCGCATTACTGGTACGACGCGCTCACTAAAAATGCCGATGTACACACCATTAGCATTGTAAAAAGCGTTATAAAACAAGTAAAAGCCACGGGCAAACAAAAGGTTGGCATTTTAGCCACTACCGCTACGCTTAATATGGGCATTTACCAAAATGCGTTTAAGCATCACAATATTGATTTTGTTGAACCAAACACTCAGCAACAAGCAGCCATAATGGATGGCATAACCGCCGTAAAAGCGGGCGATTTAAATAAAGGTCGCCACTTGTTAAGCAAGGCATACGACTTAATGCTTGCTCAAGGTGCTGACTGCGTGTTGTTTGGCTGTACAGAAATACCGCTTGTGTTAAATGAACAAGCCAAACACTCGCCAGACACCTGCCTAGATACCATCGCTATTTTAGCGCAAGAGTGCGTTAATTGGGCATATGCAAACGCCCTTCAATCAACGCTTTCAAGTGTGGCATAGAAAATATCAGTTTAAACTAGAGCTAATTAATTTAGCTCTTTTGCAAAGCGTTTTCGATAGCGCTTTGTAAGCTTTGCAGCGCGTATTTGGTCACTTATTAAAGTAAAAATAGCCGAGGCATTTGCTTTAACGCGTTTGCCTTGGCCCACTCGGCGAATTTGCCTTTTTACCAGCGCCATAGTGGCAAGCCCTGCAAGGGTTTTGTCTTTAAAGGTAACACGCGGCATTAACAGCGGCTGCACTGAATTACTTTGCCACGCATTAACTAAATTAGGCTGATAAGCCAGTGCCGTGGCCATACCAACGAGCGCTACGCCTGAGCTAATTACTTTATTTGCCACATCTAATCGGCTAATGCCACCGGTGGTCATAATGGGTATGGTTGATTGCTCGCTAATAGCTTTGGCAAATTCCAAAAAGTACGCCTCACGTGCAAGTGTACGTTCATCACCCGTTGTTCCTTGCATTGCGGGTGCTTCGTAACTGCCGCCCGAAAGCTCTACAAAATCAAGCTTTAATGCACTAAGCATATTAACAACTGCTTGCGCATCATGCGGTTCAAAGCCGCCGCGCTGAAAATCGGCTGAGTTTAACTTAACCGATACCGAAAAACCGGCGCTGCATTGCGCTTTAATACTGCGTGTTATTTCAAGTAATAATCGCGCGCGATTCTCAAGGCTACCGCCCCATTCGTCATCACGCTTATTAGTTAGTGGAGATAAAAACTGCGCTAATAAATAGCCATGTGCAGCGTGTATTTGCACGCCATTAAAACCTGCTTTTTCGGCCTGTTGCGCGGTATGGGTAAAACGAGCGATAACATCACTAATCTCGCTTTTATCCATAGCTGTAGGCTGGGTAAATAAGTGAGAGTGCTTACCCATATTAAGCGCAATATCAGAGGCACTTAGCGCTTTACCACCCATTTTTTTAAATACTTGGCGGCCAGGGTGATTTATTTGCATTACAATTTTACAGTCGTTTTGCTGCCCTAAACGAGCAAGCTCTGCAAAAGGCGCTATATCGGTTTGCTGCTCAAGGGCAAGGCCGCCTGGCCCTGTCATTGCAAGGTGGTCAACCATAACATTGCCAGTAATAATTAACCCGCACCCGCCTTTTGCCCATTCATTGTATACATTTTTAAGCACTTGCGATGGCGTTAGGTCGGCCTCTGCGAGGTTCTCTTCCATAGCGGCTTTTACTACTCGGTTTTTAAGCGTTAAACCGCTTGGTAGGGTAAAGGGCGTAAATACAGCAGATTGTTCAAACTCAGACATAAATATAAACCATAAATTGACATTACAGGCACTATAACCTTAAAGTCAGCTTTAAGGTCAACCCGCTTTTTTATAGTAGAGGCAATAATGAAAATAGGTGAACTGGCGAAGCACTCGGGTATTGCAGCAAGCACCATACGGTATTACGAAAGTATAGGGCTGCTGCCACACGGTACACGAAATAACAACGGGTATAGACAATACGACAAAGCCAGTGTAGAGCAGCTTAAAATGATTAAGTTTGCACAAAGTTTAGGGTTTTCGCTTGAAGAAATCCCCTCCCTGCGTAAGCCTAATGAGGAGCTAGATCACAACGCCATTATTGAGCGCCTCACTCAAAAACAACATGAAGCTAATGCACTAATTGAGCAGCTACAGCGTAAGTCAGAGCGTATTGGTAATTTAATTACACTACTTAATGCAAGCTGGTCTAATGGAGAATGTATTGGCGATGAAAAAATAAATGAGTTATTAAATGAGGTGGAGTATTAAAGGCGTAAGCGAGTACATGTGAGCTTTAGTTGTTTTAGCTTTGCGGCGCTTTACCATGAAAATTGGTATAAAGCTTTGTAAGTTGCCAGGCACTAGAGGCAAACCAACCGCAATAGTATGAGAACTTGTGCCCAAAAATAATGTTTCTACGTAATATACGTCTATGTATTCAATTACTTTTGCCTCAGCGTTTGCTAGCTTTTCAGCCATAAAACTTAAATAACGCTATTTTTGCTCCACAGTACCAAGAGCAAAAATAGCGTCTCTATCCTCATAATTAATAGGGGTTAACGCTAACCTTTGCGAATTGAGTAATGGAGAAACCATTAACCTTCCTTTTAATGTATAAAACAGTAGAGATAAATCGAATTTAATCTAGCTCTAATTGGGCTTTTTCTACGCTTTCGTTTGGTAGCTCTTTTTGAACCGATACACCTAGCTCTTTAAATTCTGAAGCTTGTTTAATTAAGTTGCCTTTACCACGGTAAAGCTGTGAAAAGGCTTTATCGTAGCTTTCTTTGGCGCGGTCTAGTTGTTTGCCAACACCTTCCATACTCGTTAAAAAGCCATTGAGCTTGTTGTAAAAGCGCTCTGCACGATTCGCCAGCTCTTTAGAGTATTTGGTTTGCTCTTCGAAGCGCCACAGCTGTTTAACAATATTAAGGCTTGTAAGCAGAGTAGTTGGTGTAGCAACTAAAATGTTTTTTTCGATAGCTTGTTGGTAAATATCGCTTTGATATTTAAGCGCCTCTACAAATGCAGATTCTATAGGCACAAACATAATAACTACTTCAGGCGAATTTATACCAGGGAGACGATCGTACGATTTACTGGCAAGCTCGTTAATACGCGCGGTAACAGCATTTACATGCTCTTTAATTGCTTGGCTAGCCTCTAGCTCGTTTCCGGCATTAACGTAGCGGGTATAAGCATTTAGCGATGTTTTAGCGTCAATCACTAAGTGGCGGCCCTGAGGTAAATACACCACTACGTCGGGGCGCAGTCGACCGTCTTCGGTATTAAACGATACTTCGCGTTTGTAGTCAGTACCCGCGCGAAGGCCTGCGCTGTCGAGTACGTTTTCGAGCATTAGTTCGCCCCAATTACCTTGGGTCTTTTTTTGCCCTTGTAAGGCATTACTAAGTTTATCGGCTTGCTCGGTAATAGCTTGGCTTTTAGCTTGCAAGTGCAGTAGCTCAGTTTTAAGGGCAGCACGTTGTTTTAAGTCTTCAACGTGAATCGATTCCATTTTATCTCTAAAGCCTTTTAGCTCCCCTTGAACTGGCTTTAATAGTTGCTCAATGCTTTCTTGGTTTAGCGTTTTAAAGCTTTGCGATTTTTCTTCTAAAATTTTATTAGCTAGGTTTTCAAACTCTTTTTTAAGCACATTTTTGCTTTGCTCTATTTGTGCAAGCTGCTCGGTAAAGTTTTGCTGCTTTTGCTCAAGCGTAGTTCGCATATTATTAAGCTCAATATCGCGCTGGTTATATTGCTCTCGCAAGGCACTAAGTTCGCCTTCGGCTTTACGCCAAAAATGGTTGTATTGAACACTTTGTTTTTCTTGCTCGCTAAAGCGAGTTTTAAAATGCTGCGCTTCATCGCGTTGCTCTTGATGTGATTGCTCGAGCAGCTCGTGCTCATCAAATAAGGCGGTGTATTGCAGCTGTTTATTGTCGTACTGGTTTTGTAATAACGATAACTGTTGCTGTTGCTCGCTAATGTGCTGTTTTAATTTATTACGAGAAGGGAGCGACACTAGGCCATATAGTACGAGCCCTGTTGCAAGCCCTGCGCTGGCACTTAACCAATCTATATGCGTTAATAACTGAGTAAACATAAAATAAACTTATAAAATTTAGAGACATGCCATCATAACGAATAAAGGTAGTGGGGGGTAGGGCGTAACATTTACTAAAGGCATAAAAAAAGCCAGCTAAAAGGGCTGGCTCAATCATTACTAAATTTAGTAACCAATCAGGGAAATCAACATGAAGCTTGTGATAACTGCAATTAATCAACAAGCGTAATAGTAGACGCCACTCATTAAATTAAGTTCACATAAAAATATAAATAATTATAAAAACTAAAATGTGGGCATAAAAAAAGCCAGCTTAAAAGGAGCTGGCTCAATCATTACTAAAATTAGTAATTAAACGGGGTAAATCAACATGAAGCTTGTGTTAACTGCAATTAATCAACAAGCATAATAGTAGACGCCGCACACAAAATTAAGTTCACATAAAAATATAAATAATTTAAAAATTAAAATGTGGGCATAAAAAAAGCCAGCTTAAAAGGAGCTGGCTCAATCATTACTAAATTTAGTAACCAATCAGGGAAATCAACATGAAGCTTGTGATAACTGCAATTATTCAACAAGCATAATAGTAGACGCGCCCTTTTAAATTTAGTTCAAACAATTTATAAAAATGTATTTTAAGGTGTTAAATACAGGCATAAAAAAAGCCAGCTAAAAGGGCTGGCTCAATCATTACTAAATTTAGTAACCAATCAGGGAAATCAACATGAAGCTTGTGATAACTGCAATTATTCAACAAGCATAATAGTAGACGCGTGTTTTTAAATTTAGTTCAAACTATTTATAAAAAATGCAATTTAAGGTGTTAATTACAGGCATAAAAAAAGCCAGCTAAAAGGGCTGGCTCAATCATTACTAAATTTAGTAACCAATCAGGGGAAATCAACATGAAGCTTGTGATAACTGCAATTATTCAACAAGCAATATAATAGACGCCATTTGGTTAAATTAGTTCACATGCTAAGTAAAAAAATTAGCTTTTTATAAGTGATAACATTTGCTGCTCATCAAACGAAGTAAAGCTCATTGATTTATCGGTAAATAATGCATCAACAAGCGCTTGCTTATCTTGCTGCATTTTAAATACCTTTTGCTCAATTGAGTTACTCATAATTAATTTATAAACAAACACTGGATTTGTTTGGCCAATTCGATAAGCACGATCGGTGGCTTGTTTTTCAACAGCCGGGTTCCACCATGGATCAAAGTGAATAACGGTATCGGCTTGAGTTAAGTTAAGCCCAGTACCGCCTGCTTTTAAACTGATTAAAAACACCGAGGTTTTGCCACTGGTAAACTCGTCAATAACTTTGTCGCGATGACGCGTTTGCCCAGTTAGCATACTAAAGTTGATATTTATATCGTTTAAACGCTCTGCAATTAAATCGAGCGCAGAGGTAAATTGACTAAAAATAATCACTTTACGACCAAGGCTTAGCATTAACGGCAAATGCGTAGTTAGCCATTCTAATTTTGCTGAACCTGCTTGTGTTTCTGGCTCAATTAATTTTGGATGACAACAAATTTGCCTTAGCTTTAGTAGCGCTTCTAAAAATGCGAGCTTACTTTTTTGTGCGCCTTGCTCAGCAAATAAGTCGATGAGCTTTTCTTCTAAGGCGCGCGTAATACCTTGGTACATATCTTTTTGCTTAGGTTCAAACTCAAACTCTTTTAACAGCTCTGTTTTTTGTGGCAGCTCTTGAGCTACCTGCGCTTTTGTGCGGCGTAATATAAACGGCATAATAAGCGCTTTTAGTTGCTCAGCTCGCTCTGAATCGGCTTCGCGCTCAATAGGTGTTTGAAAGTGCTGTTTAAAGTGCGCTTGCGAGCCAAGTAATGAAGGCATTGCAAAGTCGAGTAACGATTTAAGCTCAAACAAATTATTTTCGATTGGCGTGCCGCTTAAACATAACTTAAAGTCGGCATTTAAACGCTTAACTAAGCGCGAGACTTGTGCAGTATCGTTTTTAATATATTGCGCTTCATCTAAAATAATATTTTCAAAATAAAGTGGCGAGTAATAAGCAATATCACGCTTTAATAATGGGTAAGTAGTTAAAATACATTGCGCTTGCGCTAAATGTTGTAAAGGCTCATTACGTTGTGAGCCAAAAATAGTGGTTACTTTAAGACTTTTAGCAAATTTGGTGATTTCGTTTTGCCAATTACTTACCAAACTTGTAGGGCACACTATAAGGGTAGGGCCCGCTTGCGGGCGATTAAAACTGCTGGCTAAAAAGGCGATAACTTGTAGCGTTTTGCCAAGCCCCATGTCATCAGCAAGTATGCCACCTAATTGGTGGCGCTTTAAAAAGCTAAGCCAATCAACGCCTTGTTGCTGGTATTCACGTAGTGTTACCGACTCATTTAAACCGTGTAAGGGCACCACTGGCATTGCCTGCTCGGTGTTGTTTAACTCATCAAGATAACGCTCAAGAGAGTCATCATGAAGGTCTATAGTAACTGCGGTATGCTTTACCAGCTCAGGTAAATAAGAAAGCGGGATATTAAATTCATCGCGTGTTTTTACAAATTCAAAGCGTTGTTTAAATTCGGTCAGTAAATTAATGGCGGCTTTACTAATAACACCAAATTGACGCCCAACAGGATAGTAATAAAACAGCTCACTTTGACGATTTAACGATTGATACGTGGCATCATCGGTATTAAAAAGTACAGCGGCTTTGGCATCGCTTAATTGCACTTTACAATGCATTTGGTGACCTGCAGCACGGTTTACATCGAGTGTAACGTGCCCTTGGGGGTCGGCTACATTTACTTTAGTTTGAGTTACCTGCCAGCCACGCTTTTTAAAGCCAGAGAATACTTCGTAAACAAGCCAATGTAGATGTATAGGTGATTGTTTATTAAATATAAACTCACTTTGTAAACCCCCTTTACAAAACTCAAAACCTAAATTTACTAACTCATTTGTTACTGTGTTTTCAAATGCACTATTTATTAAACTCGCGGGTGCTGTTCCCGCTAAATAATTTTTATTTTTATATTTAAATAATAGCGAAACTTTAAGCCCTTGCTCATCCATAGTGGCTTTTAAAACAGCATTACCAAGTTGCTTAACATTGACTTGTTCGTTATTCGGATGCGGAATAACACCGGCGCCAAAATTGTCGGCAAGTTGTTTATAAATGCGATCAAAATTAGCATCGTGAAGTGCGGGAATTGATTGTAAATGTGCTATTTCGTCGGCGCTAAGCTGTGTTCTGATCCGGCCTACTTTAAAGTGATCGAGGTCTAAATAAGCGGGCGGCGTGGTCTTTATCAATGCCCAATTTTTACTGTGTTCAAGCTCAATAATTAATTGCGATAACTCGTTTTGTTGCTGCCAATTAAAGTTAAGCGATTGCCCAGTTTGCGCTTTAATAGCAACACGAGAGCGTTGTAAAAATAATCGGTCGGTGGCAATTAATTGTTGTAAAGCGCTAAAGCCCCATTGACCTTTTAGCTCTAAATTACCCACTGCATTTTGTGAGCGAATCCAACTAAAGAGTCTAAAGTCGCTTTCGAGCAAATCGTTTGGCGTTACAAAGCTATTTAATTGTTGCTCAGTTAAATTGCGCCCAAGCGTGTAATTATTATTTTTGTCGTAATTGGCAATTTTTGGCGTTAAAAATACTTTATTGTTTTCAATGTCTAATACAAATAAAAGAACTTGCGAAGGAGCTTTAGCATCAACACTTTTAAGTGCTGTCAGCTCACTAAACCAATCGTTAATAAAATAGTCTTCTCCGTATTCACCTGAGTGCTCTATTTTAAGTTTAAATAATACAGCGGCTAAGTGCCTACATTTGGTTTTAGCATTACAGGTACAATGCGTATCAACAGAGTAACCAGTAGGTACTTTACTGATCTCAATGCGTTGGTTAAATGCTGATCCGGTGTCGCCTTGTACCGTTGAATCAATAACAGCAAAATCACTGCTGTGTTCTAACCAACTAATTTGGCCGTTTTTATAATACTCTTTGCCTTTATCGAGCACGTTTGGCCTAAACAGCTTTTTTATAAAGCGCTCAGAAAGAGGGAACAAGGTTGCCTGCTCATTTTTTATTTCTTCAAAAATAGCCAGTAAATCATTTTTTGATAAGTTAGCAGACATGTCACTCTAAGTATTAAATTTTTAAAATAATTCTGCCAGTATATTCTTTAACTGCGCACAGCAAAAGCAATATTAACGTTATATAAACTGGTTGGAGCTGCTAGGTTAGTAAAAAATCGGTTTATACGTACTTTATGGCACTTTATCTGCCCAAATGAGAATAGGTAAACAGCAAACACACATGTTACAAACAATTTATTAACAACACAGGGGCTTTACAGATCAGTTTTTTACTAACAAATTAAGATCCAGCATCAAATAGTCGTAAAAACTAAATTCAGTTAGTAAAAATGTGATCTTTAGAGCAAAAATGAGGGATTTATGGGTTATAAATAGCAAAAAAGATCAGGATTTTACTAAGTAAAAAGCCCATCAGATCAGAATTTAACTAACCTAACAGGCTTTTAAGATCACTATTTTACTAAGTAATACGGGCTAATTAAACGCGCTTAACAGCTTAGTAAGTTGTTCTAAGCGTTTGTCAGTCAACACTTTATTATCTATTTTAATAGATACGTCACCACTTTTTAAATTGCGTTGTACGTTTATAAAGTTGTTTTCAAATACAGCTTCACGTTTAGCAACCACGCTAGGCTCGGTAGTTAAACGTTTAGTAATTGCCATAGCGCGTTTGTCGTCGCTTGTAATGGCGTTAATCTCATCGTCTGTATGTAATTCGCTAACTAGGGCATTAAACGCCTGCTCGTCGCGCTCCTTTGCACTAACAAGCTTTTTAGCGACTTCTCTGCCTACGTGATTAGCCGTGGGGTAAAGTGAAATTACATCAGCGGGAATTTGCTCGTACGCTTTAATGGCATCTGCTATTGCGGTGTGCGATACACCTTCAATAGCGGCAATTTCGCGATAAGAGCCTTTTTTACCTTGCTCAATAAGATCGTTTTTAGTTTGTTGATAAGCTTGCCCTAGCTCCCAAAGGCTTGGGGCTATGTACTGATCTGAAGATACAGCTAAAATTTTAGCGTCTTGATCGGTAAAATCTGGAGAGCTTAAAACTAAATAATCGGCATTACCTAAAATACATGCCTTTCGACGACGTGAACCGGCAAGTACTAAGTTAGTATTTCCCTGATCCCAAAGTAAAGCAGGGTGTTGATTACGTCCATCTTCACTGATTGCAGGTAAAATATCAGAAACCGACTTTTCGTTTAATAGCGCTTGTACACGGCGATTTTTACCGTAAACCGTGGTGCTAGATTCAATATCTGCATGAGCAATAACTTTACACACTAAGGTTATTTCGCGTGTAGGGTCGCTTGGCGCTGGCATTCTTATTACATCACCAGCGCTTGCTTGCTCAAGTAATGCATCAAGGTTGCTATTGCCTACGGCAGTTGCAAATGGATCTAAGCGGGTGTCGTTTTTACGTTTTGTAGCCATTTTTATGTAACATCCTTACTTAGTGTTGTTAAGTGATGATTGGGTTGACTCCCAATTAGAACGAATAAGCATTTCTAATTCGTCCACAACATCTTTAATATTTTCTTGCGCGCGTAATAAAGACTCGCGACTTGCTAAACTATCCGATGCTTTTTGATCAAATATGGTATTAAAAGACGATGAACTAGCCGTAATTGCCGAGCTGTGATTAATTGGGTAGCTCATTACTTGGCGGCCAAACGCACTACGTACATCTTTAACAATATCGCGCTGTGAATGATTACCCTTAACGTAATTGGTCACTAAAAACTGCATAAAGTCCCAACCTTCATGACCAAGTGCCGCTACTGTGTGATAAATCTCACCTAAACGCTTTAAATATTTATTGTTAGCATCAAAATCTACAGCTTCTGGATGAACCGGGATAAGCATTGCCGTAGAGGCCATTAAAGCATTATAAAACATAAAGTTAAGTGTAGGAGCTGTATCGATTAAAATAATATCAAATTCGTCTTTAACCGGCTCAATAACCTTTTCTAAAAGCTTATGATAATGACGTGTTTGTTCGTAATTAGAGGTGTCTTTTAAAAGTGTTGCAGTCTCGTGTTCAAAGTAAAAGTCATCCATACCTGAGGGTAAAACACGAATATTTGGAATATGCGTAGTCACAAAAGCACTAGAAACAAACTCTGGCCAGGTTTCGCCTTCGTCTAAATCAATACAATCACGCATTAAGTCGCCTACCGTAACAGGGTCGTGATCGTTAGAAGGGAAAAAGCTAGAAGACGAACCTTGAGGATCTAAATCAATAATACCAATACGATAACGTTTGATATTAGTCGTCGCCAACGCAGCAGCAATATTAACCATACTGGTTGTTTTACCACAGCCACCTTTAAGTGAATTAATAACAATAACTTGGAGTTTATCGTTAGCAGTGCGGTGATCTGGCTGAATATCCATGATATCGGCCATCGCAAAAATATTAACTAACGTGTACGCATAGTGCCCATTTGCACCACGCTTAATATTTAAATCATCAAAGTCACCATTGTCATGACGACGTTTTAAGGTACGATTATTACACCCTAATAAATCTGCTGCCGCTTTTTGGGTGTAAGTTCTTAATTCTTTTTCTTCTGATTTAAGATGAGCGCGATAGTGTTGTATGCGTCCTTTTAAAGATTTTTCAGCAACTTCGGCTGTTGCTTTTAAAAGCCGGTAAGTACTTAGCGCGTTATTATTGATAGACATACTTTCTTCCTCAAAGTTAGGCAGTTAGTATAATGTCCATTCAAATAGCTGTAAACAACTATTTAAGGCGACATGCATTTTAATAACAAGACATTTAAAAATATTTTTACACCTTTAAGATTGCTTAGTATAAATAAAGAAGTTTAAAGGTGGTTAAATATATAAGGTAATAAAGGTTAAGGGTGTATAATGGCTATATAACTATATGATATTTATAAATAATGTTTAAAAAAGCAGATCACCTTTATACTTGGTTAAGATCAGATCTTTATCTACATGCAGATCAGCTTTTTACTAAGCCTTATTTAATTATTAGAGTTATACACAACTTACTCAATAAGTTATGTACAAAATGACTGTGTGAGATCAGTTTTTTACTAAGTAAATTATAAAGTTATACACTTAAGCTTACGAAGAACAGGGCGTTTTATTGGTATAGATCTGATCTGTAGTAAGTACAGATCAGATCTATGCTAACTCGAAGTACTGTTATCCACAGCAGGTATTTATTTTACTAACGTTTGTCGTGTAAAAAGTTTAAAAATAGCGCTTTTAATGGACAAAAAATAAATTGAGTTAGTAAAAATTTAGCTTGAGAAGCTTATCTTAGTAAAATAGTGATCTGAAATTAAGCTTATCACTCCCTACTTAGTATAATAATGATCCGTTACGTTTATTTATGCTCGGATCAGTTTTATACTAACTTAAACATTTAACTTTTGTTGCTTAATGTGTTGTTATTAGCTGTCGCAATAAAAAATGGAAATCAGAACAATGAGCCGAAAGGTCAACATCTCGGTAGATAACTTGCCCGATACACTTAGGGGCCAAATACACGGGGTGGAAAGTGCAATAGATAACGAAAGTTTAGCACTATTTACAGATAACAAAGATGTGCGAATTTCTATCGAAAATGCCGCTCATGGGTTACGTGCTTATTCAAACACGTTTAACCACTATGATTTATGGGGGCGTTTTGTACGTTCTGGGCATAAAAAATTGCCATTGGAAGAAGCACCTAAAAAAACAATTATTACGCGTAAAATATCCGAAAAAGTAGATGGTATTTTATATGACGGCGAAATAAAAATTACACCGGCCGTTGTAAGCACGCGTAAAGATGGCGAAGACGTAGAATATTTAGTGTGGCCATCGGATAGAGAAGAAAAAGTTGAGCGCGCGTTAATTCGCCTTGCATCGAAAGGTAAAATCGTAAAAATCAATTTTAAGTCCGGTATTCAATATGCCGTGGTTTTTTCGATGAACGAATTAGCCCAAGAACTTAAAGCGGTTGGCCAATCAATGCCATACCCACAAATTAAAGAATCACTTGAAGCACTTCAAGGTTCTAAACTTTCATTTAAATACTCGGCTACTGATACTAAAAATACAGATATTGATGACTCTTTTTATGAGTCAAACATGAACTTTTTATCATCTCTTCATTTTAGTGGTAAAAAAGGCCAAGGCGGCAACGTTAAATGTGTTGCATGTTTAAATGCATTTGTTCATAACATGATTGATAACCTTGAATACAAAGGGTATTACTTTAACAGTGCGCAAGAGCTAAAACGTGGTTTATCGCGTTGGATGATGCTGCGTTTATACCACCTTTGGCGTTATGCCGCGCCTGGTAAAACGTATCATTTTAGATTGCTATCTATTATGGAAAAATACGGCTCTATTTATTCAACCGACGATATCACAGAAAACAAATTAAAAGCATTACGCCGTGATATGACCACAACAATGAAAGATTTGATTGAAAAAGGGGCTATTTCAGAATACAGCATTACTAATGTAAAAGATGATAAAACCGGTAATATTATTGATTACACCTATGAAATGCATCCTTCTGATCAGTTTTGTGATGAGATACTCACGCTCAATAAGCACAATAAGCGTATTGAGATTCAAGGTGGTAAACGAATTGTCGAAAACGCAGTTTTAATTGATGAAGATAAAATAGAAGAAATAGTCGAAAAATAACAACGGTTAAAATAATAGACTACTTACCAAAAAGGCCACACTATGTGGCCTTTTTAACATAATTATTTATCTACTTGTTCTAAATAAAGTCTATCCACTAAAAAGTCATACTCTTTTTTTCTCGGGTGAGACTCTGGTTTTTGATAATCTGGCAAAGTACCTAACTTAACATCGGGCTGTGGGTTAATTAAAATAAACGGCAATGCTGCACTTACGTGATACCTATTTTCTGCGGTATACCTAACATTAACTTGGGGACTTACTCGGGTAGGGCGGCGAATTCTTAACTTTTCTTTTTCACCTAAACTAGCTACTCGCATTTGCTCTTGTGCAACAAGGGACTGCCATTTTTGTTGGTCTATCATTCTTGGGTTTCTATAACCTGCGGATTTATCGAGCATTTCAAGCGCCATTTTTTTAGTTAGAGTTTTAGTCGCATGCTTATGCATCCAAGTAAATCGCACTGAAAAAGGGGACTCACTTTGAAAGTGAATTTTTCGATAAGCTGCAAGAGTGATTAAATTTGGAACCGCGTTATGAACAGCTTCAAATCGAGCATCGTTATTATCGATAGCCAAAACACACTCCTTAAAAGCAGCCTTAGCTTTATTAACTTGTTGTATTCGGCTAGTTAATGCTGCGACCTCTGCATTTTTTAGAACCAAAAGCCCAGGATGACGCTTTAGTACTCTACTACTTAAACTTTCTTTTTTATAAATATCAGTAAATGAGTTTAAAATTGCCCTATGAGCAATTTCGCCGGTTAATTTTTTTACAGGAATTGACTCGGGAATTATATTTTCATCAACACTATTTATATCTGGTAGCTGATAATACTCAGCCTTTGAATATTCACAGACACGTAATTCATCAATCAACAACGACGTTAATTCATTCATTAAATCAAACTGACTTCTTATTTGTACTTTAGAAACCATAACCACCTTAAGAACACATCTTACTTATCTAATTATCAAGTTTAACCTTTTGCTCTGGTTCTTTAAAGTTAATTTATTTTATTAAAGCTAAGATTACCATTAAATCAAATTAAGTATGATGTGTTCTTTAATGCTGTTTACTTATGCTAGTGAGATTCGGTGCTTGAATATTTGCATATAACATAAAGAATTAGTGAACCCAGGCGTGATCAATACACTTATGTTTATTTAAAAATTTGTTGTAACGCAGGTAATTGTCAGGGCGGTTTATGCTTTTATATATTATCGCTCTGTGTAAAATAGTTATTGAGCCTTTAGTTTAAGGCCAGAAATCAATTTTTTGGTTCGCCACTTTAGATAGTGTTGGGCACTCATTGTATAATGCTTATAAGTGATACTTGTAATACAGCGCTAGGCCCCTGTGATGGGGAAGGCTGCTCTGTCAAGATGAAACTTAGTATTTAAAGTAGTCGTTCATACAGACTGTTTTTAGTAGCCCTAATTAGAGTACTGGCATCGTCTAACAACCTGATCACAGCTGTACAGAATAAAGTGGACTTATTACTATAGCCTTACATAACCCTGAATCACTTACCACACACTCAAGATAAATTCTAGCCACTTGATTGATTTAATTGAATCACCACTGTAAAGCTAAGATTACATTTAACCCACTTTAAGTATGATGTGTTCCTAATAAAACTGTTAACTTTAAGGCTTTGAATTCAATTTGGTTTGGGATGGTTAAAAAAACGCCTTCATATATTTAACTTATTGTATTTAAATAAAAATAGTAAAATTAAAACGCGCTTAAAACTAAGCATGAACAGCCTTAAAATCACAAATAACCTTATATATATTTAACTCATAACAAATTAGTTGGTAAATAGTGAATATAGTCCTTGAACTTAGGGCCATGCATACGTTAATTTCTTTATATCAGGTAAAGTAGGAATGAGGAAAGAACATGCAATCGTGGAACCCAAATAGCTGGAGAGAACTGCCAATACTGCAGCAGCCACAGTACCCAGATCAAGAAGAACTGAAAACAGTAGAAAGCCAGTTAAAGAGTGCTCCGCCACTTGTTTTTGCAGAAGAAACAAGAAGCCTCTTTAAGCAATTAGAAGATGTATGTGAAGGTCGTGCATTTTTACTTCAAGGTGGCGACTGTGCCGAATCATTTAGCGACTTTAATGCCGCTAATATTCGCGATACATTTAAAACCATTTTACAAATGGCTGTAGTTTTAACATACGGCGGTAAATGCCCAGTTGTTAAAATTGCACGTATGGCAGGTCAATACGCTAAACCACGCTCTGCAGATTTAGAAACTATTGACGGTGTATCTTTACCATCTTACCGTGGTGATATTGTAAATAGCTTTGAGTTTACAGAAGAAGCACGTATTCCCGATCCACAACGTTTAATGAAGGCATACCACAACAGTGCTGCTACATTAAACTTACTTCGTGCATTTGCACAAGGTGGCTTAGCAGATTTACACCAAGTGAATCGCTGGAACATGGGCTTTGTAGCCGCTAATCCGCAAAAAGAGCGATTCCAACAGCTTGCTGACAAAATTCAAGACGCACTTGAATTTATGGAAGTATGTGGCATTAATTCTACTATTGCGCCAAGCCTTAAAGAAACCGACTTATACACGTCTCACGAAGCGTTATTGCTAGGCTATGAAGAAGCACTAACTCGTCGCGATCACCTTTCAGGTGACTGGTACGACTGTTCTGCGCACTTTGTGTGGATTGGTGAGCGTACTCGTCAATTAGACCATGCACATATTGAGTTTTTCAAAGGCATTAAAAACCCTATTGGTGTTAAAGTTGGCCCAGGAATGGACCCAGATGACCTAATTCGTTTAATTGATGCAGTAAACCCAGATAACATTCCGGGTCGTTTAACGCTAATTACACGTATGGGTGCCGACGTACTGCCGGAAAAACTTCCAGCACTTGTAAGACGTGTTCAGCAAGAAGGCCGTAAAGTTATTTGGAGCTCGGATCCAATGCACGGTAACACTGAAAAAGCGACATCAGGCTATAAAACGCGTAGCTTCGATAATATCATGCGCGAAATTAGCCAGTTTTTTGCTGTACACAAAGCTGAAGGTTCATACGCAGGTGGTATCCACTTAGAAATGACTGGCCAGCACGTTACAGAGTGTACCGGTGGTGCATACGGTTTATCTGATGATGACCTAGCGCAACGTTACAAAACACAATGTGACCCGCGTCTAAATGCAGACCAAGTATTAGAAGTAGGCTTTTTAGTAGCTGATTTATTAAAAGACGCTCGTAAGTAATAAATATAAACTAAAGCCGCATATAGCGGCTTTTTTTAGCAAAACAGTAAATTAGTTGGTTAGTACTTACGTCGCTCAAGGTTACTGTCAATTAAGATTTTTGCAGATATTTCTTCTACAGAATGATGGGTAGAATTAAAGTATGCAATTTTATGTCGCTTATAAAGCATTTCAACTTCACGTACTTCAATTCGGCATTGTCTTATTGATGCGTATTTAGAATTTGCCATACGGCGATGCCTAATTGCAGCCAAACGCTCAGGGTCAATAGTTAACCCAAATAACTTATGTTTGTAAGGGAGTAAACATTTAGGTAGCCCCTCACTCT
The DNA here is from genome assembly GCF_028599265.1 of Pseudoalteromonas sp. Angola-4. Classification (NCBI taxonomy): domain Bacteria; kingdom Pseudomonadati; phylum Pseudomonadota; class Gammaproteobacteria; order Alteromonadales; family Pseudoalteromonadaceae; genus Pseudoalteromonas; species Pseudoalteromonas sp. Angola-4. The sequence continues at coordinate 132,698 of NZ_JAQREK010000003.1, forward strand.
CTAAGTCGTCTTCAGTTATTGGGTAATTTGCAGCCTTAATGCCGTACTGTAAGGCTAAGTACAAGCTTGTTGGTGTTTTACCGCTTCTGCTAACACCTACTAAAATAATATCGGCTTCAGAAAAGTTTTTAATATTTCCGCCATCATCATTCATAAGGGCATAGTTAACCGCATCTATTCTAAAGTCATAACTTTTTTCATGAATAGAGTGGGTACGATGCATTTTTGGCACTGGCGCAACATTAAGCTCTTTTTCTATTTTTTCACTGTAAGTAGACAAAAAATCATACGCGATTGCATCGGCCGATTTAATAATTTCACTTAAGTTGTGATTTACGAAGGTAAAGAATACAAATGGCTTCTCACCTTCTTTTGCAGCAGTTGCGTTTATTAACGCTTTAATTTCATTTGCTTTTTCTTCTGTTTCTACAAAAGGAATAGTTTTATGATTAAATTCAACCGGAAATAACGACAAAGTCGCGTGACCAAACACTTCGGAGGTAATAGCAGTGCCGTCTGATATATAAAAAGCAGTTCTCATAGTTAACCTTTTTATTACGTTTAATCCCTAAAATGGCTTACTCACGGTTTACGTGAGGTCTAATGCCAGTGTAGAATGAAGGTGACCTTTATAAAAGGTTTTCTTTCTTAACTCTCACAGTTACAACTACAATTTGTTTTTTGGAGAAAGACCCGTGCAAGAATACGTTCTCTGGTATCAAGAGCTTGGTATGCAAGATGTTCCTCGTGTTGGCGGCAAAAATGCCTCACTGGGTGAAATGATTTCAAACCTCGCTAACGCAGGTGTACAGGTTCCGGGTGGTTTTGCCACTACAGCCGACGCTTTCAATGAGTTTTTAGAGCAATCTGGACTCAATGCAAAAATTCACGACATTTTAGATACGCTTGATGTTGATGATGTAAATACACTCGCTAAAGTCGGTGCCGATATCCGTCAATGGATTATCGATACCCCATTCCAACCTAACCTAGACCAAGCCATTCGCGACGCATACAGCCAACTTCATGGCGATACATCAGCCGATGTATCATTTGCAGTACGCTCATCAGCCACCGCTGAAGATATGCCAGATGCATCATTCGCAGGCCAACAAGAAACCTTCCTTAACGTTCGTGGTATCGACTCAGTGATGGTCGCTATTAAACACGTATTTGCTTCTTTATTTAACGACCGCGCCATATCGTACCGTGTTCACCAAGGTTACGATCACCGTGGTGTTGCACTATCTGCTGGTATTCAGCGTATGGTACGTTCAGATAAATCAGCATCAGGCGTTATGTTTAGTATTGATACAGAGTCTGGTTTTGAAGACGTTGTATTTGTTACTTCAAGCTACGGTTTAGGTGAAATGGTTGTACAGGGCGCAGTAAACCCTGATGAATTTTATGTTCATAAACCAACATTACAAAAAGGGTTGCCATCAGTAGTACGTCGTAATATTGGCTCAAAAGCCATTCAAATGATTTACTCAACAGATGAGGCACACGGCAAACAAGTAGAAATTGTTGACGTAGAGCCAAGCCTTTCAAACAAATTTTCAATTACAGATGAAGAAGTGCAAGAACTTGCAAAACAAGCTGTAATAATCGAAAAGCACTACGGTCGTCCTATGGACATCGAATGGGCAAAAGACGGAAACGATGGCAAATTGTACATAGTACAAGCGCGCCCAGAAACCGTTCGCTCAAACGAAGATGCCAATATTATGGAGCGTTTTCAATTAAATGGCACAAGCAATGTCATTGCTGAAGGCCGCGCAATTGGTCATAAAATTGGTAGTGGTGTTGTTCGTGTACTTGATTCAATTAAAGAAATGGACCAAGTACAAGAAGGCGACATTTTAGTTACCGACATGACCGACCCAGATTGGGAACCTATCATGAAGCGCGCCGCGGCTATTGTTACAAACCGTGGTGGGCGTACGTGTCACGCAGCAATCATAGCCCGTGAACTCGGTATTCCTGCGGTAGTTGGCTGTGGTAACGCAACCGATTTAATTAAAGCAGGCCAAGAAGTAACGGTATCATGTGCTGAAGGCGATACAGGTTACATCTACGAAGGTATTTTAGATTTTGAAATACTGACGTCGCGCGTTGATAAAATGCCAGAACTGCCAATGAAAGTGATGATGAACGTAGGTAATCCAGACCGCGCGTTTGACTTTGCACGTTTACCACATGCAGGTGTTGGCCTTGCCCGTGTTGAATTTGTAATTAACCGCATGATTGGTGTTCACCCTAAAGCGCTATTAAATTTTGATGCCCAATCACCTGCGTTACAAGCAGAAATTACCGACATTATTGCCGGATACGAATCACCGGTAGAGTTTTATATCTCTAAATTAGTAGAAGGTATTTCAACGCTAGGCTGTGCCTTTGCACCAGAGCGTGTAATTGTTCGTATGTCTGATTTTAAATCAAACGAATATGCAAACTTAGTAGGTGGTGAGCAGTACGAACCTGAAGAAGAAAACCCAATGATTGGTTTTCGTGGTGCTGCACGTTATATCTCTGAAGACTTCCGTGATTGTTTTGCCCTTGAGTGTGAAGCAATTAAACGCGTAAGAAACACGATGGGTATGACCAACATTGAAATCATGATCCCATTCGTACGTACCCTTGAAGAAGGTAAACGTGTTATCGAATTACTAGAAGAGCATGGCCTTAAACGTGGTGAAAATGGTCTAAAAGTAATCATGATGTGTGAGCTTCCTTCAAATGCATTACTTGCCGATGAATTTTTAGAGATGTTTGATGGTTTTTCTATCGGCTCTAACGATTTAACTCAGCTAACACTTGGCCTTGACCGTGACTCAGGCCTAATCGCACATCTATTTGATGAGCGTAATCCTGCGATTAAAAAGCTACTTTCTATGGCAATTAAAACCGCTAAAGAAAAGGGCAAGTATGTAGGTATTTGTGGTCAAGGTCCTTCAGATCATGAAGACTTTGCAGCATGGTTAGTAGAGCAGGGCATTGATTCTGTTTCACTAAATCCAGATACAGTACTAGAAACATGGTTATACCTAGCAGACAAACTTGCTAAGTAATCATCAATATCCGTAACAAATAAAAATGCCAGCTATTAAGCTGGCATTTTTGTATGTGGCATAATTTAGCGTGCTAATTTTTTATCTAAATAATTACACGATTTAGTTAAGGCTTTTTGGCAAAGCTTTAAATAATGCCTGGCTTTTGGGTAATAAAACGAAAAACACAGTAACCCCGCCATAAAAAATATCAGGGAGGGGCCTGGCACCAGAGAGAAAAACAACCCCAGCAAAATAAACAACACACCTATGATCTGTAATAGTAATTTTTTCATATAAACCTCTACACATTGGTTTAACTTGATTATAAATACAGAACCTCAAATTACGATAAAAAGAGTGTTACAAACTGTAAAATCTTCAATTTCTATTAGCCATCACCATGATATAATTACACAAATGCCTTAAATTATCGCCGTCATGATAGCAACAATTACACAGCAAGATGCAGCGACAGAGCTTGTCGCAAACTACTTAAGTACACTTAAAAATCAGGGATTTAGTGGAGACACCGATGCAAGCTATGCAACACGTTTAACCGCCTCTACTGATAACAGTATTTATCAGCAAATCCCACAAGGTGTTATTTTTCCTAAAACCGAAAAAGACATTCAACTGGCATTGCAAACAGCATCTCGCGACCCATTTTTGTCGCTTACTTTTGGCCCTCGTGGTGGTGGTACAGGTACTAATGGGCAATCACTCACACCAGGAATAGTGGTTGATTTGTCTCGCTACATGCGTGAAATACTCGAAATTAACGTTGAAGAAGGTTGGGTTAGAGTACAAACAGGTGTAATTAAAGATCAATTAAACGACTTTTTAAAACCGTACGGCTTTTTCTTCTCACCCGACTTATCGACCAGTAACCGAGCAACCATTGGCGGAATGATCAGTACAGATGCATCAGGTCAAGGTTCATTAGTGTACGGTAAAACCAGCGACCATGTTTTAGGACTTACTACCTATTTAGTCGATGGCAGCCCAATGGTGACATCACCAATAGACATAGAAAAAGCCAAAGTAATAGCCGAGCAAGAATCATTAATCGGTAGCCTTTACAAAACAGTATTGGAGATTTCTTTAAATGAGCGCCAAGCTATTTTAGACAAGTTTCCTCGCTTAAATCGCTTTTTAACAGGCTACGACCTAGAGCATGTGCTAAGTGATGACTTACAAACTTTTGATATGAGTAGGCTAATTACCGGTTCAGAAGGCTCACTTGGTATAGTTACTGAAGCTAAATTAAACTTAACTCCCATAGCCGAATTCAAAACACTGATAAATATTAAATACGACAGTTTTGATTCGGCACTTCGCCACTCTCCATTTTTAGTTGATGCGCGTGCAACATCGGTAGAAACAGTCGATAGCAAAGTATTAAACCTGGCTCGCGAAGATATTATTTGGCATTCAGTATCGGACTTAATAACCGATGTACCAAATAAAGATATGCAAGGACTCAACATGGTTGAGTTTAATGCAGTATCACCTGAAGATATAAAAGACAAAGTAAACACACTTTGCACATTATTAGATGAATGCGTAGCAAATCAAACCAATGGTGTCATTGGCTATCAATTAACCAGCAGTAAAAGTGACATTTTAAAAATTTATGCAATGCGTAAAAAATCTGTCGGATTACTCGGTAATGTTAAAGGCAGCCAAAAGCCATTGGCCTTTGCTGAGGATACCGCTGTACCGCCAGAAAACTTAGCCGACTACATTGTAGAATTTAGAGCATTACTCGATAGCCATAATTTACAATACGGTATGTTCGGCCATGTTGATGCGGGTGTTTTACATGTACGCCCGGCGCTAGATATGTGCGACCCAGAACAAGAAAAACTGCTTCGTAAAATTTCAGACGAAGTTGTAAAACTCACCGCTAAATACGGCGGCTTAATGTGGGGAGAACATGGTAAAGGTTACCGCAGTGAATACGGCCCTGAGTTTTTTGGCGAGCATTTATTTAAACAACTACGTAAAATAAAAACAGCGTTCGACCCTAATAACAGAATAAACCCTGGGAAAATATGTACTCCCATTGAAAGTGAGGACTCACTAGTTAGTGTAGATGGGCAAAAACGTTCGTACTTCGATAAGCAAATTTCTATCGATGTAAAAACAAGTTTTAACAATGCAATGACCTGTAATGGTAACGGGATTTGTTTTAACTACGACGAAAATTCTCCCATGTGTCCTTCATATAAAGTAACCGGCGATCGCAGGCATTCGCCAAAAGGCCGCGCAACATTAATGCGAGAATGGTTACGACTTCAAGAGTCAAAAAATGTAGATTTGCTCGAAGTAGAAAAAGAGCTTAACAAAGGCGAAGTTATTACCTGGTGGGAGCGTTTTGTTCATAGTCGTGAAAAAAATAAAGGTGTTTACGATTTTTCTCACGAAGTAAAAGAGTCAATGGATGAATGTTTAGCGTGTAAAGCGTGTACAACATCTTGCCCAATAAAAGTGGATGTACCTACTTTTAAAGCACGCTTTTTAAATTATTATCACAGTTATTACGCGCGCCCACTTAAAGATTATTTAGTCGCAAACATTGAAAGTTCGGCGCCTGTAATGTCTAAATTTGCACGCGTGATCAACCCAATTGTTAAAACAAACTTAGTAAGTAGTTTAATTAAAAAAACAGTAGGGTATGTGGATACACCCCAATTAAGTGTGCCTTCACTTGAAAAGCGCGTAGCAAAAGCACATAAATTTAATTTTGAATTATTAAATTCACTTTCAAGTGATGAACAAAATGACTATGTGCTAATAGTGCAAGACCCGTTTACCAGCTTTTACGAAGCCGAGTTAGTGCTAAGTTTTATAACACTTATCACCGCGCTGGGCAAAAAGCCGATGCTATTACCGTTTAAACCTAATGGTAAAGCCCAACACGTAAAAGGGTTTTTGCATGAGTTTAAAGTAACGGCAAAAAATGGCGCAGATTTTTTAAATAAACTCGCTGATATTAATTCGCCTTTGGTTGGTTTAGATGCATCGTTAGTTATGTGTTATCGCGATGAATACAATACCATTTTAGAAAATAATCGCGGCGAGTTTCATGTTCAACTTGCCCATGAATGGTTACAAACTCAATCGTTTAAATCTCTATCGGCTAAACAAAAAACTGATACTGAATTTACATTACTAAGCCACTGTACAGAAACAACCGCTTTACCAAAAGCGGCAAGTGTATGGAAAACAATTTTTACTGATATTGGTTTAACCCTAAATACAACCAATACCGGGTGTTGTGGCATGGCCGGTACTTATGGCCATGAAGCACAAAACCAAGAAAATTCCCGTGCACTGTACGAAATGAGTTGGAAACCAATAGTAGATAAAAATAAACCAGAGCAACTTTTATCTACCGGTTTTTCGTGTCGCAGCCAAGTAAAACGTTTTGAGCAATTTAAACCAAAGCACCCAATAGAGTTGCTCGCTCAGGTACTTAGCTAGTAAAAGTTAAAAATAAAAAAGGTGTAACTTAAAAATAAGTTACGCCTTTTTTATTAATACCAATTCGCTTAGTTAAGTGATTTATTTTAAAGCTAAAAAACGTGTTGATAGCAAAGCAATAAATTCGCTAATTTTTATAAACGCTATTTAGATTTTTTAACGAAGCTATCTGCAATTGGCTTTGTACTTATACCATGTATAAACACGCTAAATAAAATAGTGGTCATTGCAATAGTGGCAATATCGTATTTATTTTCTATTTGCGTGTCTATTACCATTAAAGTAAAAACAATAGATGCCAAACCACGTGGCCCAAACCATGCAAAAGTAAAACGTTCCTTCCAATTAAGTGCTGTAAATTGTAACGATAACATAACCGGAATTATTCTAATTAATGTAGTGCTTAGTAAGGCATACACAATTATATTTGTATTTAATTTGGGTATTACTAAATACGCACAAACAAATCCAAATAAACACCAAATCATTAACGATGTAAAATCAGCAATGTGCTCTGAATCTTCTATTAACTCAGCGCGAATGTCAGTTTTAGAAAATTTATCAAATAACAAACCCGCAATAAACACCGCTATAAACCCGCTGCCATGAAAATACTGTGTGATAGAAAACACCGCCATCGCAAAACCTAAAAGTAAAAATGGGCTGGTGCTTTTTGCAAAGTAATGGCGCTGCATTGCAAAATTTAATGCCGGAATAAATATCGCTATAGAAAAACCAGCAATCAATAATGCTAAGCCAAGCTCTCTTGAAAACACACCTAATGTATGTGAAGCAGTAATAGCAGAGTCAGGGTTTTTAGCTAATAAAATAAAAATTAAAAATATGGGTACACATAAGCCATCGTTTAATCCGCTTTCGGTATTTATACCTTCCCTGATTTTTTCGGGCACTTGTGTACTTTGCAATAACCCTTTACTCAAAGCTGCATCGGTTGGTGTAAGTATAATTGCCAGCAGTGCCGATTGAATTAACGACAACTCTGCAAATAAAAATAAGCTAACACCAATACCGCACAATAAAGTTAAGGGTAGGGCAACGAATAGTAATAGGCTAGGGTATTGAAAACTATGCCTCAATACACCTAACTTAGATTTAGCCGCATCAGAAAATAAAAATATACTTAGTGTTAGCTCTATCAGTGGTAATAAATAATCTATTCCTGTTTTTAGTTTTTCGCCTTCATTAGGAAGTAAAAACGCCAAAAACATGCCGCCAATAACAAAAAACATAGAGCCTGTTATTTCTGTGCGCTCTAACTGCCTTATTGAAATTGAATAAACTAAAAATAAAAAACCAATAAATGCTATTACTAAGTATTCCATTAAATTTTCCTTTTAACGCCTGATTTTGCTCGCTCTTTAATATTTGTTTGAATGTAAATTTGATCAGTTGTCGCAATTTTAGAATGGCCTAAATCTTCCGATAAATGTTTTAGCGGTCGAGTTTGCGCATCATGTGTTGCACCCGTGTGGCGAAGCCAATGGGCAGTGGCTGCTTCAAGTTGTTCAGCATCATCTTTAAACCCGTCATCAAGTAACGATTGCTGAGCTAAATCAAAACTTTGCTGCACTAAACGCCTAATTTGCCTAACCGTCATCCCACCTTGGCCACGAATTTTATGCACCAATGGCTCAGATTCATCAACGCGTGGTAGGGCGGGTAACCCTCTGTATAATCGGTAACGTTTTAAATACTCAACAAAATCATCACTTAACGTAACATCTCGCAGCTTATTACCTTTGCCCATAATACGTAAAAACCAAAAGCCGTCATTATCTTGCCAAAAGTGCGACATAACTGGCGACCACTGCGGGCGCTCTGATAATTCTGATATACGTAAATATAGCCCTTTTAAACACGCGAGCGTAAATAGGTTACGTTCAAGCTCTGGTTTTTTTTCACATAAATCGCGTGTTACGCCAAATACATATTCCCATTGTATGTCACTTAAAGTGTCTGGGATCTGAATTTGAGATTGAACTACTAAATAGGGGCTATTTTTTTTCACTACAGGCACAAAGTTAGCAAACGTTTTTTCTTCTAAAATAGAAAACTTATAAAATACATTTAGCGCAGTAAACATAGCCGCTAATGTTTGCTGGCTCGCGATTGACTCTTTTAATATAAAAGGGCGCCAATTTTGATTTAATCGACGAATACCTTGTTCATCTTTGTAACGCCATTGCACCGAAGTTGAAGCCCATTTTTTATCTGGCTCAGCCATAAAATCAACATACGCTTCAATGTCTTCGCGCTTTAAACTAAATACAGATTTTTCGGCAATTAGCCAAGACCACAAATAAAATCGTTCAAGCTCATTACGAAAACGATTAAATGTTGCCTCAGATTTTCGGCCGTACACATATAAAAATTGGTATAAAAATTTAAGATCGTCCTTTGATTCAGTTACAGTCAAGCCAACTTGCTGTATAAAGGATGCAAGTTCTGGGTATTCTGAGTTTAGAGTACCGTCGTCAAGATGAGCAATTTGGTATCTTAATTGTTTTAACGTATCAACTAAAGCAACAAGCATAATGTATAAATATTCAATAAAATAATAGACTTACAGCTTAACGTTAAAGTCCGATACTGTCTAGTATTGGACATAGTGAAAGTATATTTATTTATACATAGTTGTGTATTGGTATAAATCTTATTAAGGAAAGTTATATGAAAAAATTTATAGTGTTAGGCCTAGTTACAATAAGTGTATTACTAACAGGTTGTGCTACTACAGGTAGTGCTTCACCTAGCGAAAAACGTGCTTTAGTACAAAGCATGAAAAACAATACCCTCGACAAATTATACGCACAAAAACCCGATGTTAGAAAACAAATTGCCAATTCTGCCGGTTACGCCGTATTTGATAACGCAAACGTAAATGTAGTTTTAGCTAGTTTTGGTGGCGGGTACGGTGTAGTAAAAAATAACTTAACGGGTAAATCAACCTACATGAATATGGGTGAAGCCGGTTTAGGGCTTGGTTTAGGCGTTAAAGATTTTAACGTTGTTATGGTTTTTCATAACCAAGCGGCAGTAAATAGATTTATTGAACACGGTTGGGCCTTTGGCGGAAATGCAGATGCAGCAGCAAAATACGAAGATAAAGGTGGAGCACTGGTTGCAGAAGCCATTGCCGACCAAGTTACCGTATATTCTTTAACCGAAAATGGCCTTGCACTTCAAGCAGTACTAAAAGGCACTAAATTTTGGGTAGATTCTGAGCTAAATTAACACCTAATTACTCTCCTAAAAGCGGGCTGGTTTGTATAATCACGCTCGCTTTCTTATAAACCAGTTAATTTAACATAACGTAATTTATGGGTTGTTACTTAACATAGACTTCTTTCTCAATTCCTATAATATAATACTAATTAAATCGCCTTCTAACTCCTGTAGCCATATGACTCTAATTGATAAAAGTAAAAAGCATCACTTTATATCTCAAGCTGAGCAAAAGTTAAATGCTATTAACCCTAATGCTTGTAATAATTCAAATATGAAAATTTACAGTTTTAGTATTAAAGATAGAAATAATTATGAGCTTTCTCTAGGGAATAAAAAAGGTATAAAGATAAGCAACAACTTAAAAGATATAGATATTTTCAGCTTTGATATTTTGGATAATTCTCTTAGGTACAATTTCGAATCTTTATTTTATAAATACGAATCAGAGATACTGCAAAATACAAATTCATTACTTAAAAAGATATCTGAGGGTAATAGAAACGTCTCTATAGAAATTACTAACATATTTTTTACCAAATTTTTAAACTTCATAAGAAACCCACATTCAATCAAAAAAGTTCTTAATACTTTTTCTGATTTAAAATACCTTCAACCTCTAGACCCAGTAGAAAATTCAAAGTTTCAAAAAATACTTACCGGTAACCAACCTCATTCAACATATATCTGTAATTTATATAGCATAACTAATAAAGAATATCAGGATTGGCTTTCAATCATTTTTCTTTTACTAAACCCTGTTAATAATTCTGGCAGAGTTTTAATTGAAGATGTTGTTAAAGACTTGTTCGAAAGTAAAAATAACTTTTTATTCGTTTATGTTTACACTTATTCAGAAAAGACTTGTGCCTTATCTGATCGAGGCTTTAGTGAGCCTATTGCTAATAAAAAATCAATAAATTTTGATTTCAACTTAAGTTCAAATAGCTTTATTCGCTATATTTTTTCAGACATAGATATTTTAACCTCGAAAGACATTATTGATGTTCATAAGCGTATGAAAAAGACTGTGATATATAGTCCAATCCATAATGATTTGAATATACTGAAAAATTATAATCAATGTGTCGCTTATCAATGTTTTAATAGGATATATAATTCTGAAAGAGAATGTTATGGTTTAACTATTACCTAATATTGCCTTTATTTAGCTTGTTATCAAACGCTTCAGCCAACTTTTCAGTTTCACTGAAAACGGTATTCCAATATTTAATACGTGTGTCTGCATCAAGATCTGTAAAGTCGTTTCTGTCTGGAATTTTTCCGTAAGGTAAACCGGCTATAAATTCTTTTGATGGGGTGATCATCACCACGTTATCGTAATTTTGTGCTGCTACTTTACGTTTTAAATTTTTATCAAACCACCCTGCTTTTGGCTCGCTATTAAAATGCGGATATAAAATTAAGCCTGGGTTATTAATTTTTAAATCAAAGTGGTAGTCAATTATTCCGCCATCGCGATAAATACCGGGTGGCGAGCCTGCAATATTTTTTATGCCTTGCATAACAAGGGGTATAGAGCCTGATGCAAGTAAGGCATCTTTTAAATTTGTTTGGCTAAGTGGTATGTTTTGGGTTTTAAAATTATAACTGTCGGTTATTGATAAATTGCTGTTGGGTGCGCCAAAAATAAATCGCTCGTATTGCGAGCCTAATAATTTTCGGTTAACCCGATTAAGCATATAGCTTTTTGATAAACCTAAAAGCTGTATTAATTTATTTTCACTGGCAATAAAGCCATTCGATTTAGCCACTATAAAATGCGCTTTAAAAATAGGGTTATTTAAAATTTCGGTTACGCCGTGCTCACCAAATACATCATCTAATAATGCGCGGGCTTTTAGTGTAATTTCAGCAGGTGTTGGTTTATTACTAGAATAGCGCGTTTGCGAATACGATTTTGCTAAACGCTCAATGGCAGCAACGGGGTCGTTTTGTGCAAAACAGGCTGATCGAAATGCGCCAGCAGAAGAACCAATTAAGTTAAGTGGTTGGGTTCGGTTTTTAAAAAATTCACCAAAAATATATTTGTCTAAGCCAAATAATGTAAACCATTTAGGCCCGCCACTTGCCCCTAAAAAAGAAGTAAATAACTCGGGTTTAAAGCCCTGCTCGTTAATAATTTTTGCTGCTGTTTTACCTGCGTGAATGTTGATCATTAAATCAATTTACCTTGTTATTCTTATATTTTAGTGCTGTTCACACAATCTAAATTTGAATAATTATGCAAAATTAAAAAGCGGTTTTATGTTGCCATAAAACCGCTTTTTATCGTTAAAATTGCTTAAAATACGGGAATCAACCCCAAATGCCGCTTTCGCATTTACCCTGTACTTTAACGTCTTTTACTTTAAATTCGGGCTCTATGCCTTTTTCTCTTTGTGTGTTGTAGTCGCTATTAACAGACAAAATAGTTGGCGTGAGCAATATAATAGCGATTACGTTAACCACTGTCATTAACCCTAATGCTATATCAGCTAAATCCCAGACTTCTTTTAGAGACGCAGATGCGCCCCACAGCATCATTGATAAATAAAGTAATGTATAAATTGTGCGCCCTACTTTGTTATCGAGCTTAAATAAATGCAGGTTACTTTCGGCATAAGCATAGTTTGCCACCACCGAGGTAAAAGCAAATAAGGTTATGGCTGCTGCAACAAAATACACACCGCCTTGTGCTAAATGTGCGGTCATGGCGCTTTGGGTTAAACGTATGCCTTCCATTTCGCCGCTTATATCTACATCGGCTAATAAAATAACTACCGCGGTACAGCTACAAAGTACAATTGTATCGAAAAACACGCCAAGCATTTGTATATACCCTTGTGTAACTGGGTGATTAGGCATTGGGCTAGCGCTTGCTGCAGCATGCGGCACACTACCTGCGCCGGCTTCGTTAGAATATAATCCGCGTTGTATACCGTTTTTAATGGCAGCGCCCATTGCTCCTGCGCCGGCTTCTTGTAAACCAAAGGCAGATAAAAACACATCTTTAAGCATGGCAGGCACTTGCGGTAAATTCATAATCGTAATAATAACCGCCGCGGCTACAAATAATATGCCCATTAGTGGCACTACTCGCTCGGCAAAGCGGGCAATGGCTTTAAAGCCACCTAATATAATTGAGCCTGCTAATACGGTAATAACTAATCCAGAATAAAAGGTAGGTACTTGAAAAGCATAGTTAAGGGCGTCGGTTATGGTATTGGTTTGCATAGCACTAAAAGTAAAGCCATAACCTAAAAATAAACACGCGGCAAACACAATAGCAAAGGCACGGCTGCCCAAACCTTGTTGAATATAATAGGCGGGGCCGCCTCTAAATTCGCCACTACTATCGCGTACTTTATACACTTGCCCTAATACACTTTCGGCAAAGCCGGTTGCCATGCCTAGTATGGCTATAACCCACATCCAAAATATGGCGCCGCTTCCGCCTAGCGAAATTGCAACAGCGACCCCAGCTAAGTTACCTGTACCTACACGGGCACACAAGCCAGTACACAATGCTTGAAATGATGAAATGTCGTCTTTTTTACACTTGCTACTGCCTTTTAACAGGCTAAACATGTGTTTAAATTTTACTATTTGAATTGCTTTTAAACGTACCGAAAACCAAATACCTGCAAACAGTAGTATGTAGATTAGTATTTGGCCTTCTCCCCATAATAGGCCATTTACACTTTTTACTACGGTATCGAACATGGGCTAATCCTTTTGTATTTATTATGTTTTTACTCAGCGCGTAGTTGAGTAATTGGCATTTAATAATGCATGTTAGCCATAGATTAAGGCAGCTAAGCTGCCTTAGGATGTTGACTTAGTGGTAGGTTATTTACTTTGCAGGTGTATGCCAGCAATCATGCATCTAACCGAACCTCCCGCCGACTCTATGGTTGGTATAGGTAACGGAACAAGTTTAGCTGTTTTTTGTATTGCTGCTTTTTGCTCGGTTGTAAGTGCATTAAACGCCGTTTGTGAGAGTGCTAAAATACGACCATTTGTACCTTGTAACTCTATTGCGTTGCCGCAAAAGCTACTTATTTGCTCATTAGATAAGTTTATTACTTCTAAATGGCTTTGTATAAAATGGCTAGTTAATTGTTTGTGCTGACTATTTGGCACCATATTTAAGCTGATCATGGCAAACTCTGTGGCTACACACATTAATACATTAGTATGATAAACCGCAGTGCCTTGCTCATCGTAGGCGTTAAATACAACAGGTTTTAGCTTTAATTGCTCGCACACTGTATTAACCACGGTTTTAGTAGTGCGCTTAGATTCTACTGCATAAGCAAGCTTATGCGGGTGGTCAATAACAAGCGATCCTGTGCCTTCTAAAAATGCATTTTCTTTCGCTAAAAATGAATAATCAGTCACAGACAACACTTTATAGTGATTAGTCAAAAAATCAATAATATCTTTTCGATATTCTAACCTTCTGTTTTCTGCGTACATTGGGTACATAACTAGTTCGCCACTTTGATGGGTAGAAAACCAATTATTTGGAAACACAGAATCGGGCGTGTGTGTATGTTCGTCTTCAAAAAGATGAACCGTTACGCCCTCGTTTTGTAATAATTTAACCGCATTAGTGACTTCGTCAAAGGCAAGCTGACTCTGATTTTGTGAGTTACAAGTACTTTGAAACGTGTTGTCTAACATGGTTTGTGGGTTAGATGTAAAGTGATGCGGGCGCACCATCACCACCGCTGTTGGTGCTTGCTTTATGTGGCTCATGCGACTTGCTCTTGCTTAGGTGTTTTTGATGGTTGTGTACTATTAAGTACCGAAAATAAATTACGTGGATCGGCTTGTTGTGTAATTAAATCAAGTAGTTCAAACTCACCCGCAGCCACCAGCGCGTCTTTAATATACACCAGCGCGGTAAAGTCTTCGCTTGCAAAGCCTACCCCATCAAAAATAGTAAGCTCGTTGTTACTTGTACGCCCAGGTGTTTGTTTATTAATTACTTTATGAAACTCTGTTACGGCAAAGGTTTTGCTCATTTGCTGTATTTCGCCCTCTATTCTGGTTTGCGGTTCGTACTCTACAAACACATTTGCGCGCGTTAATAATTGTGAATCAAGCTCTGTTTTACCAGGGCAATCCCCACCAATGGCATTTAAATGCACGCCCTGGGGGATCATATCGCTGGTTAAAATAGTGGCATTTTTTTTATCGGCTGTGCAGGTGGTAATAATGTGCGCGCCTTGTACGGCTTCTTCTGCGCTATTGCATAGAGTTACATTTAAGCCGTAACCACTTAAGTTGTTGTAGGCTTTTTGTGAGGCATTTTTATCAATATCGTATAAACGAATGTGAGTAATGCCTAATACGGCTTTAAAAGCCAATGCCTGAAACTCAGACTGTGCACCATTACCAATTAATGTAAGCGTTGTTGAGTGCTTAGGCGCTAAATACTTTGCCACAAGCGCCGATGTAGCCGCTGTACGTAAGGCTGTTAGTAAGCACATTTCGCTGATCATGACCGGATAACCGCTATCAACATCCGACAAAATACCAAACGCGGCCACGGTTTGAAGTTCCTTAAAGGTGTTTTTTGGATGACCATTTACATATTTACAGCTAAACATTTTACCGTCGCTTACGGGCATAAGCTCTATTACGCCATCAGGAGAGTGCGCTGCATAACGTGGCGATTTATCAAATTCGTCCCAGCGAGCAAAGTCGTGTTCTAATCTATGGGTAAGCTCAAGCAATACGTTTTCTATTCCGACTTTATTTATAAGTTTGGCCATTGCCTGTACGCTAACAAATGGAACACCTTGTTTAGGTTGTGCGATAAAATGACTCATAAATACCTCTTTAATGACTAAATAAATTAATTGAAATAAGTTTATAGGCCAGAGGTGTTACTTAAAATGCCAAAAGTTTATACAAATAATATTATTTTTTAGCAAATTGCTATGCATTAAAGTACAAATTTAGTAATTTGTAATAAACACATAACCCAAGGCGTTTTATGACCCCTTACATTTACGACTCATTAGATAACGCATTAATAGCCGAATTACGAAAAGATGGCCGCGCTTCTATTTCAGCCCTAGCCGATGTTTTAAAAGTGTCGCGCGGGACAGTGCAAAACCGCTTAGACCGTTTAGTCTCATCGGGCGCTATATTAGGCTTTACGGTGCGTGTACACGAACACATAGAAACCGAAGCTGTAAGAGCAATAATGATGGTGGAAGTGGTGGGTAAATCTACATCGCAGGTAATTAAAACCATGCGCGGCATACCTGAGCTAACAAAGTTACATACAACCAACGGCGCTTGGGATCTAGTGGCTGAAATACAGGCGGCAAATTTAAGTGAGTTTGATGGCGTACTCAGGCAAGTACGCGAAATAGAAGGCATTTTAAATAGCGAAACCAGTATATTATTGTCATCTACTTAGGTTTAATCAACGCCATGTTTTACTTAAAGTATGTTAGGCAATACTCGGTTTATGTATTAGGTATTGGAGTAGGCAATGAATAAGCTTTCTATTCGGTATTATTCGCAAGATATAAAGCGCCACCAGCACAATTACCATCAACTCGTTTTACCCCTACACGGGGAAATTTTTATAACGTTAAATAATGACTTTAAAACAACGGTGAGTACGGGCAGTTGTATCGTTATAGAGAAAAACGTAGTGCATGCCTTTACGGCCGATGAAGCCGCGCGTTTTATTGTGGCAGATTTAGACGCGCTCCCTGAAAACCTTATTAACCTTTTATGCCCTAAAATCTCAATAGATGGCCGTTTATTAAGTTACTTACAGTTTATAGAGCAGCAACTGCTCGTTGTTAGCGGTGAAAAGCTTACTAATTCAACTTTTGATTTATTTTACTTATTACTTTGTGAGCAAAGCAGCCACAGTAATACTGATAAACGAATAGATAATGTAATAACCACTGTTAAGCAAAATTTAGCCTACCCCTACACGTTAAAAGAGCTGGCCGATATAGCCTGTTTAAGCGTTACACAATTTAAAACTGTGTTTAAAAAAAGTACCACTATGAGTGCGCTGCAATATTTAACTATGTTGCGAATGCAGCACGCGCGCGCTCTTTTAACCCATTCAGATTTACCGATTGCTTTAGTAGGCGAGCGCATTGGTTATAACGATGCCTCTGCGTTTAGCCGCCGGTTTAATTTATATTTTGGGCAGCCTCCTAAAGCGTTTGCAAAGCAGTAATATAGATAACCTAAACACGAGATAATAAAGCAAGCTCAAGCAGAGCGTAGGTTAAATAGCGTCAGAGCAAACAATAACACCGTCTTTTTAGCACATTTTTAAAAACCTATATTGATACACTCAGTACCTAGTATTTACGGAGGGTAATTAATGGCAACACACATAGGGTTTTTAGCAATATTTTCGTGGGGGCTTTTAGCATTACTAGGTAATTTAACCAAAGCACTCCCGGCTTTTCAGTTACTTTTTATGTGCTTTGCACTTTCTTTTATTATTTTATTAGTAAAACGTTTTGCTACAAAACAGCCATTATTAACCCCTCCAAAGCTTTCTAAAAAACAAATGATAATAGGTGTGACTGGCTTATTTGGTTTTCACTTTTGTTATTTTATGGCTTTAAAATACGGCCCTTTAATAGAGGTAAGTTTAATTGTGTACCTTTGGCCATTATTACTGGGTGTATTTGTGGCTACCCCTGGGTCTAAATTTAAAGCAATATTGGGCGGATTACTGGGGTTTTTAGGCACGCTTAGTTTAATTACCGATGGCAGTGGGTTATCTATCAATAGTGAGTATTACTTAGGGTATTTTTTTGCAGGATGCTGCGCAGTATTGTGGTCTAGTTATTCTTATTTAATGTCGCAATTTAATAGCCAAGTAGATGACATAGGCTGGCTTTCGCTTATTGTAGCTGTGCTTGCCCTTTGTGCACATTTTTATTTTGAAACAACCGTTACTAGTTTGTCTGTTTCACAATGGCTAGGCGCTATTTTATTAGGGTTAGGCCCAGTGGGAGGTGCATTTTATTTATGGGATTATGGTTTAAAATTTGGTAACCGCTCGCTATTAGCCTCGTTAAGTTTTTTAACGCCAGTGCTTTCTACTTTTATTTTAATACTCGCTTCGCAGGCTCCTTTTAGTTGGTCAGTATTTATTGCTTTAGCGCTTATTTTATTAGGCGCGGTAATTAGCAATAAAAAGCCATCGATAAGTTTAAAAAAAGCAGAGCTTTAATTTTGCCACGGCACTTTACCAACGCTTAAACTTAAGTGGTAATTTAAGTTTAAGCGTTAATATACAGCTACATAGCGTAGCTGTGTGCGTAATCTACTATACGTGCGTTTTGGCTTTTTAAATAAGCGCGGCCTGCTTTTACACCTAGCTTATGATCAAAGCGTAAATCATCATTCGAGCTACCTAATAATTTACTGTGTAGCTTTTCGTCTGCAAAAATTTGTATAATTTCTACATCACTAGGCGGGTTGGCAATAAACGTTAGCTCGTCTAGGTATGCTTGCTCGTGTTGAATCAAGTAATCAAGTGTTTTTGGGCAGTAGCCTGATGCACATGCAAATGTTCTAAGCTTTTGAACCCATGCAGTTTGCGCCTGAAAATGCTCATCAACGGTTCTAATTACCACGATTTTTCGTGCGCCACGGTTATAAGCTTCGCGTACAGGCAGTGGCGCAGCTAAGCCGCCATCTAAATAAAAATCTTCACTCGATTGCTCTGCAGCTAAATGTGCTTCGTTTGCCGCTTTTGTACCTAACCAAGGAGTAAGTTTAACGCCTTGTTTATACAAAAAAGGTAACGCGCTCGATGCTTTTAACAAATCGCGCCATTGCTTACCCTCGCCTGTAGGTGAAAGGTAATAGGCTTTTCTGTCGCGTGCATTGGTTGCCGTTATAAGCAGCTCTCGCTCGCCTAAGCTGGTTTTTGCTGTTTTAAAATCAAGAGCTCTGTTTACTTCGGTGGTTTTTTCAAAGTACCAGTCTAAATCAACAATGTGCTTGCCCATTAAACCACGCCCTAATTGAAAAAAGCGTTTGTTACGCGAAAGCCCTCTAATTAAGCGTTTAGCGTAACCTTTTTGACGTGCTAAATAGCTTGTTAAATTTTGCGAGCCGGCAGAGGTGCCAATAAATAAATCAAATGGGTCGTAGTTTTGCTCTAACCATGCATCTAATACACCGGCTGTGAATATCCCTCGTTGTCCGCCACCTTCAGCTATCAGAGCAACTTTTGGCTGCGCTGTATGAGTAACTGAATTAGCCGATGCGGTTGTTAGAGCGTTCACGGTGTACCTTCCTTTAATTTAATGATGTTTGGTTAATAACTACATTATAAAAAATAAAAGTGATGTCTTAAAATTGATTGTTTAAATCAGTTTGATTGAAAAAACAGAACGATAAATAATGCAAAATGGGCCTTATCCTTGGCAACCTAAGTATGTTTAATTATCGAAAGTGTTTGTTCAGACATCACTTAAAGTTAATAAGTTTGTATTCACTTTTAATGATGTCTACATAGTAGCAAGGCTTGTGTGTACGCTTGCTTAACTAAACACTTCCTTTTTTAATTAATGCTTTATTTCCATTAAAATTTCTAGAGCTCGGTGGCGTTTTTCGCTGTCGTAAACATCGTTGGTAAATATAAACTCATTCACTTCTAGCTCTTTCGCTATCATTTGTAATTTATGTTTTATACTCACATGCCCGCCAACAACGCTTAAGCTTAAAAAGTTTTCTACGTGGGCGCGCTCTTGCTCACTCCATAAACCTTCCATACTCTCTACCGGTGGCTTTAGCCATAGCTCTTTGCCGCGTATTAATTCAAGCACGCGTTGCTTTGAGGTGGTAGATAGGTACTGCGCTTCTTCATCGGTTTCTGCTGCTACCAGCGGTAAGGCAAGCATTACATAGGGTTTATCGAGTACATTTGAGGCTTTAAATTCTCGCTTATATAGTGCGATGGCATCGTGTACAAAACGCGGTGCAAAGTGCCCTGCAAATACATAAGGCAACCCTTTTTGCGCGGCCAATTGGGCGCTAAACAAACTTGAGCCTAATAACCAAAGCGGTACGTTTGTGTCCTCCCCCGGAATAGCACGTATAGGATGTGTGCCATTGTATGGGCCTAATAATGTTTGCAGCTCTGTTACCTCCCCCGGGAAGTTTTCTGCGCGGCTCATATCATTATTTAGCGCACGGCTGGTTACTGGATCACTACCTGGAGCGCGGCCAAGGCCTAAATCTATTCGTCCAGGGTATAAACTCTCTAACGTACCAAATTGCTCAGCCACAACTAAGGGGGAATGATTCGGCAGCATTATTCCGCCAGAGCCAACCCGTATACGCTGAGTTTTACCTGCAATGTGACCTACTAATATTGAGGTGGCAGCACAAATTATACCGGGCATATTGTGATGCTCGGCTAGCCAAAAGCGATTAAACCCTAATTGGTCGGCACGCTGGGCGTATTTAGTGGTTTTATTGAGCGTATGAGAAACGCTGTCCCCTTTGATCATGGGGGCAAGCTCTAATAACGAAAAGGGAATGGAAGATAACAAAATAGCAGCTCCTTAAAATGCATGCTAACAATGGGCTTCATCATCAGCATAAAACACTTAAATGGGTCTGCTATTTATTCAATTCAAGTTAGGTAACGGATAAAAGCAAAATAGCGTTAGGCTGTTTTGCTCTAAGGTATTTATGCAAGCTCAGGGCTTTGCTGGCGCTCTTTTTTATAACCCTCTGAGTCTACGTCTTTTTTCCAATAACCAGAGGAAACTATATTACTGCGCGGTATATTACAATCCTGGGTAAGTAAGGTTTTTGCTTTACGTACTAACCCTGCCTCTAATGCCATAAATACAATAGGTGGCTCGTTTGTGTGTGGCAAATTGTTAAGCGCGCTGAGCATATCGGTATCTGGGGTATCTGTAATTAACCAATTAACATCGCGCTGCGTGTTTAAATCAATAATGTCTTGCTCAGTAGGGGCATGCACAAACGCGTCAATTTTTGCGCTGGCGGGTAACTGCTGCATGTACCCTTTTATTGCATTAACTGAGGTTAAATCGCCTAGCAATACATAATGCGGATGCTGGTAATTATCAAGCTTTTTAGGGCCTGGGCCCGCTATGCCAACCTCGTCACCTACTTTTGCAGTTATAGCCCATTGCGTAGCCGGACCTTGGTGCATGTTTATTACAAAGTCGAGCGTTAACGCGCCCGTTGCATCATCAACGTCTCTTATTGTGTAAGAGCGCATGCACGCGGTTTTTAAATTAAAATCAACTTTGCCATTTTGGGGAATAAGCACTTTTACATAGCTGCCAATATGCGCTTGCGTTAAATCCGAAAACTCATCTGAGCCTACAACAATGCGCTGTAAATGCGGTGTTATTTGTTCAGTACTTAGTACCGTAGCTTTGCGAACTTGTTTACCCATTTAAAATCACCTCGTTTAACAAAATAGTTAACTGCTTTTTAAAGCAAGCATTGCACAACGCCCCATTGGTTGATAAAATCAACTATAACAAACTAATTGATATTGTCAACCATTAGAGAGCTTATGAACACGCTTTTATCAAATACCCTATTTGAGCTGATGCAAAATTACCGCGTAACAATACGCGAGGCTATTAACGCAGGCGACCTTGGTATTAATGCTATGCACGTGCGTTGTATACACATTATTGCCAGTACATCTAACTGTACCGCTAACGACATTGTGACTAAAACACAGCGCGACAAAGCCCAAATTGCCCGCTTAATTAAAGATCTTATTGCGTTAAACCTTATTAATAAGCAAGCAAGTGAGCACGACAAACGCTGCTTTATTTTGTCGCTCACCGAACAAGGCAACACACTTTTTGATAAGTTATTAGCCTCTGAGCAGCAAATAAATGATCAAATGTGTAAAAACTTAAACCCGCAGCAAATCAAAGACTTTTTAGATACCGCGCAACAAATGATCAAAAACATGGCGTGATCTGTCTTTCATTTCTTGGCATAACTTACACAAAACGCATATACTGTACACTTATACAGTATATGCGTTTTAGGTTGTGTTATGTTTGTTATTCCCGTTTATATAGAAGCCGGTGTGTGTGGGTTTGAATCGCCCGCGGCGCAATACGCCGAGCTCGGTGTTTCTCTTGATGAGCTATTAATAAAGCACCCCGACGCCACCTTTATTGGTATTGCCTCGGGTAATTCCATGCAAGAGGTGGGGATTTTTGAAGGCGACTTACTGCTTGTAGACCGTGCTGAGCAAGCCGATAACGGCGATGTTATTGTTGCTAACTTAAATGGCTTATTTGTGTGTAAGCTATTAGATAAAACCAATGCACGGTTACTCTCTGCATCGCCTTTACATAAGCCGGTACAACTAACCTCAGCTGATGAGTTTCAGTTAGAGGGAGTGGTTACACTATCGATGAGAATGCACCGCCCAAGCCCTGAGCTATTAAAATGTACGCCTTAGTCGATGCCGTTGCATTTTATGCCAGTGCCGAAAAAGTGTTCGACCCCGCTATTCGCTCTAAACCTGTGGTGGTTTTAACTAATAACGATGGCTGCGTATGTGCGGTATGCCCGATAGCTCGGCGCTTAAACATTCCTAAATTTGGCCCTTACTTTAAAGTTAAGCACCTGCTTGAACAACACAAGGTGGTTGTACGTTCGAGTAACTATGAGTTGTACGCCGATTTAAGCGCCAAAATGATGAACGTAATTGGCCGCTTTTGCGACACACAATACATATACAGTATTGATGAATCGTTTTTGCACTTTAATGGCTATACACCCCTTATACAAAACTGGCACGAGTACGGGCATACAATAAGGCGTACCGTTTGGCGCGAAACTAAACTCCCTGTGGGTGTTGGTTTTGGCCCAACCCCTACTTTGGCAAAAGCCGCTAACCATGCAGCTAAAAAGCTAAGCGGGTTTGATGGGGTGGCCGTTATAAATAACGAGCAAAGCCGCCAAGCCATTTTACAAAGAATGAGCTGCGCCGATGTATGGGGCATAGGTAAGCGCCTAGCTAAAAAGCTTAATATAATGAACATACATACCGCGTGGGATCTGGCACAGCAAAACCCTAAAACCATGCGCCGCGCGTTTAGTGTGGTAGTAGAGCGTACCGTAAGTGAGCTAAATGGTATTGCGTGCTTAACATGGGACGATGTACGCCAAGATAAGCGAGAAATATATTCTACTCGCAGCTTTGGTGAGCGGATCAGTGAGCCTACTGCACTTAAAACCGCCCTTACTAACCACGTAACCACGGTTGCCAGTAAACTACGAGGGCAGCGCTCATTAGCAAAACAGCTTTATATATTTGCCGCCACTGGCAAACACGAAGACCGCTATTGTAAAAAGTCGTTTATATATAAATTTGCCACTCCCACTAACGATACCTGCGTAATGGCCAATGCTGTATCAGAAGTATTTACTCATATTTACCAACCCGGTGTACGGTTTTATAAATGTGGTGTAGGCGCTTTAGAGCTTACCTCGGTGCAGTATCAGCAAACTGATTTATTTAACCAAAGTGCCGATAACCCTAAATTAATGCAGTGTCTTGATACAATAAACAACCGCTACGGAAAAGGCATACTCACCCTAGCCAGCAGCAAACTAAATCAAGACTGGCATATGAACAGAGATTACTTATCGCCCCAATACACAACGCGCTGGCACGATATACCGCAAATTCATTGTAAGTAAGTTAATCAACCTGCCTTGCAAATGTGCACTCTACTGCAGGGGTATTCTGCGTATATTTGAGCGTTGTAACACTGGTAAACTTAATGCTTTGTCTGATGGTTTTTTCATTATTGGGGTCAATACAGCGGCTCATTTTTAAGCTGTTATCAACACCATCACTTTTGTATTTATACGAGCTAGTTACAAAACAAAAATTTGGCTTTTTAGTTGTACGGGTGCCGTTGTGTAAACTTTCAAACGCAATATGCTCGCCTAATTTAAAACCCGCGTCTGGGTAAACTGGGTTAATTAAACTCAACTGACTATCCACACACAGTGGGGAGTTAGCAGTTACCACCTGGTAATCGCCAAGCATTGTTTTTAATAACGGTATAAAACGGCTTTTATTACTCGGCGTAACAGTTTTAGCAAAAAGTACATTACTTAGAAATAAACAGCTCATACATAATAAAATTTTACGATAACTCATTAAAATTCCAACTCATTACTAATAAAAATAGCATAACACACTCAACTCTATACTTACTTAAAATACATTTGGTTCATAAAAGAAAAAGCCCCTTGAATACATCAAGGGGCTTTTATCAATATAAGAATATATTTATTAGTAAGTGTTACTTAAAGCACTGCGCTCTTGTGTACACAACAGAAAATGCTAAAAGCAGCAAAATGAAGGCTAATGAACCACCGCCACTGCCCTTTTCACTACTTGTGCCAGATGCATTAGTGACAGTCACAGCTAAACTTTGCTCAATCTCACCTTCACCATCAGATACAATAAGCTTAAAGCCCAGCTCTGTAGTTTGCGACACACTCGGCGCTGTAAACTTAAGTGTGCTGGAGTCAACATCGCTTAGCGCCACTTCTACACCCATTGTTTGAACCCACTTAAAAGAAAGCTCTGAGGATTCTTTATCAGTTGCAGACGCTGTCACTGAAACTTCCTGACCTTCTTTAACCGAAACCGCAGATGTACTTAATTCTACACTTGGAAGCTGATTAACATGTAAAAAGCTAACGGTGTATACTTGCGTAAATTGCTCATAGCCATCTGATACCACTAACGTAATATCCGCATCAACCGTTTGCTCAAGCTCACCCACGGTAAGTACCGCTTTACCTTGAGTATCCTCAGCTGTAATAGATAACTGAGAGTGTTCAACACGCCATTCGTAAGATAACGTATCTCCATCAGGGTCAGTAGAGCCAGAAGCATCAAGCTCAATAGTAGCAAGCTCTTCTATTGTGGCCGGCATATCTACATCTAATACTGGCGCCTGATTTAGACTCTCCTGCGCTAGTTTTGCCACAACTTCAATAACCCCATTAACCTCTCCATCAAGGTCGAATGCGCTACCATCTGCGACTGCAAAGCTAAAGCAGCGTGAACACACTTGCTCATATACATTACCTGATAATACAGTGGCCGACTGCCAACCAGCAGCGGTTAGTACTCTTACTTGCATGTCTGAGCTTAAAATTGCATTTACATACTCAGGTAGTGCAATTTCTGCGGTGCTTGATGAATTAGATAACGTAACACGAAGGTTAATTACATCACTTTTAGCTTGGAAGTGAGGTTCTATTATATCTAAATCTGAGAAATAAGTGCTTAGTGCTTGTTCAGAAATAGACATATCAGCAATATAACCCGCTGCGAGAGCCTCTTTAATGCTACCTACAGCTAAGTGATTAAACTCATCAATACTGTGAGCACTATCACCTGAAGCTAAGATAGCTGTATTAGTAGTAGAAGTGCTATCTAGGTAATCAGCAATACCATCTTTATCACTATCACCTACCCCTTCCTCAATATCAGGTATACCGTCGCCATCAGTATCTAGCTCAGGGTCATCAAATATAACGCTATCAACAATACGTAAACTAGTTTGCTTAGTTGCTAGTAGTTCATCACCTTGTTTTACACGTAAAGTTAAATCTATATTATTGGTTTGCTCAGAAAGATTTGCGCTAAATGAAACATCCCACTGTGAATCAGCTGTTTTATAAATGTAAAAATCAACACCTGCGGGGCCAATAAGCTCAAGTGATACATCACTACCTGTACTAGGTAAATTTACTAACTTAATGGTGGCATTAAAGTCAGGTAAAGAACGCTGAATAGTTTTATTAACTGCTTTACCATTTTGATAAAAATCAGTAATAAACTGCGCCTGTGCCGCTTCACTTAAGTACACTAGCTGGCTGTTATCATTTTTGTCTATAAACGCATTACCATTAGATAGGACACTAATACTTGCTGCGCTACCTACAAATTCTCGCGCTAACTCAAGCTTAATAGGTCCATACTGATTAGTAGTAAAATACTGGGTGCTATTATTAGCTTGTAAATGAAAGCTAGAGTAACCGTATGGGTTAGCGCCGCTAATAAAAACATCTACAAGCACATTACCATTTTGATACACATACGTAGTAGGCTGAATACTGATTTCAGGGAAAATCATAGCCCTTACGTCGCCTGATACATGATTTCCAGCTTCATCAACAGCAGATACAGGAATAGATACATCACCCGTTCTAAATACAAAGCTATCATCAATTTCCAGAAGCGTTATAGCTGAAACACTATCGTAAATAACACGATTATCTACAAGTGCATTTTTTATAGCCGTGATCGTGCTGCCATAAACACTAAAAGTATACGGTTGGATAATCGGGGCAGTTGTATCAACAAGTGTGACTGTTTGTATCGCCGATGTTTCGTTACCAACATTATCTCGTGCAATCCATGTAATCTGGTGCTCACCAAGGGGCAAGTAAGACCCTGAGCTTGTGTATACTTGAGGCTCTAAATGACCGTTATCTCTAGCCTCTGGAATATATAGACGGGTAATATTAGTAATTTGTGAAGTCGCTTCAAGCGTAACCGGCTCAAGACTCGATATAAACTCAGGCGGACTATTTTCACCGCGGCTTGCATCATCTGGGTGGCTATCTTCACTGTCTTGAACACCATCACCATCTGAATCTGAGCTAAGCGGATTACCCGAAAGTTGATACTCTTGTAAATTAGTCAAACCATCATAGTCGGCGTCATAATTAGCGTCGTAGGGTTCTAAAGCATTTAGCCCATATTCAACTTCCCAAAAATCAGGAATACCGTCCGAATCATAGTCGCTGGTGAGGTCTATATCTGCAGACCAGGTAATGTTATCAACTGATAACGGTTGCTGCTGAAGGTATAAGTCCTCATATTTAACTTTAATAATGTTAAAACCATCATCTACCGGTAACAATAAACGAGACTGGCTACCACGATTTACATCTATAGGGCTACCATTTAAGCTTATTTGCAGCGCTGGAGAGCCATAAACCAAATAGTCTAAATTAATAAAACCGGCTTCAAATAACCCCGCAATGGCAAACCCCCCAACCTTGCTAGTAGGCGTTAATGCTAAGCTAAGGCTTGCATCGCCCAAAGTTGACCAACTTGTATTAGCTTGCCAACCCCAAGAGTTAACGGCAAGTTCGGTAAACTTAGTCGGAAGAAGGCCATCTTCAAAGCTTTCATTTAATTGCGTAAAAGATTGCACTAATGATGAAGCATCGTTAGCTAGACTCTGAGAGTAAAACTCCTGAATATTTGTATAACCATCTTCATCGTAATCTAAATTAGCATCTGCAGCATCTAAAGGTAAAAGATCATTACTTACCTCATAGCCATCACTTAGTTCATCACCATCTGTATCTGCTGAGGTTGGATTTGTTCCTAGGTTAAATTCTTCTAGGGCTGAAAGACCGTCAGTATCAGCATCAGATGCAGCATCACTTGCATCAAGGCGATTTAATCCATTAACTAATTCCCAGTAATCTGGCAGTTGATCGTTATCAGTATCTGTTAAATCAGTTGGAGAAAATAAAGCAAAGTTATCAAGCCATACAGTATCGGCACCGAATGAGACAGAACCGTCTTTATAATATTTAAATTCAATATTATGAAGCCCTTCGCTTAGGTTAAGCACAATAGACGTTGCTTCTGTGGTATTTGAATTACCTCGGTCATTACGCTCAAAAACGGGTTGTCCATCAATAGTAATACTTAAAAAATCGCAGCAAGACTCTGATTCAATTTTATAATCGAATGCTAATACACTCTCTTCAAATAAACCTGTTACGGTGAAGCTGCTAAACTGTGAGTGACTAATAACGCCTGAGCGAATACTTTGTATACCGTCGGTCGCAAAATCATTCGTAATAAACCAAGGAGCACTAGAACCTTCGGCTTCAACCATCCAACTAGGTAGTGCAGAGCCTTCAAAAGAGGTAGTGAGGTTTAAAGCAACAGGGAAAGAAGTATCTGACTGCGGATCAGTGTTTGCTAAATACTCGGTTAGATTTGAAAATCCATCATTATCTGCATCTTCTGCTGCATCAAACGAGCTGGTTAAATCTAAACTATTATTGTACTCCCAGCCATCAGGGATAGTATCGCCATCTGTATCAGGGTTATTTGGTAAACCCGCGTTTAAAAACTCTAAAAGGTTAGATAAGCCATCCGCGTCAGCATCAAGTGATGCATCTTCACTATTATTTATATCAAGACCATGCTGTAATTCCCAAGAATCAGACATACCGTCATTATCAGCATCAGGAAAGTTAGGCCCTATATATAAATTATCTATATATACAGCATCTGCAGGAGTAGAAACGGACAAATCTTTAGAATAAGTAAACTTAACAGTATTTAGTCCAGCAGGAACTTGGAAAGACGCGTCCTTCCACTCGCTTATTCCTGACTCATCTAAAACAATTGAACCATTAATATAAACAGTAAAATAGTCATAACCAACTTCTGTGTCTAATGCGTAGTTAAAGTTTACATAGCCTTGCTCGCTATTTAAAAAGCTAAACTCAACACTGGTTGATTGGTTGTCTGTAATGTCGTTATTAGTCAACACAAAGCCAGAATCTTCATTAATTTGAGTTGTTACCCAAGGCGTTTGTAAATTTGACGAAATAAGCAAATCTGGAACAGCTGCATCATCGAAGTCAAAGGTTGTTTCAGGAAAAACGACCGGCTCAGAGCTTGCGTCTGAAGGGTCACTGTTACCAAAGAACTCGATTACATTACTCCAGGTGTCTGAATCTAAATCAAGTTGAGCATCATCTGCATTTAATGGGTTTAATGAAAACGAAACTTCCCAGCCATCAGACATGCGGTCAAAGTCAGAGTCTGCATTGTTAGGTTCCGTAAGGTATACATTAACTTCATCATAATCTGATAGATCATCTGAGTCGGTATCCGTTACATTAGGGAAAGTATTCGCTAAGTATTCTTCAAGGTTTGTTAAACCATCTTGGTCTAAATCAAGTCCAGCGTCATCACCATTACTAGGATCTAATCCGTAAAACAGCTCCCAGTTATCATCCATTAAGTCGCCATCGGCATCTATAAACTGAATGTTATCGCAAGTAACACCTACTTCATTAAATGCTGCAATGACATCGTTAGCTTCATACCTTAAATCAATAGCAGAATTTATAGCACCACAGGCACCATCAATAAAATCACTAGAGTTAACCCAATAGTTTTGATTTGCAAAAAGCATTATCTCGAACGCTTTTTTAGGGTCCCAACCATCAGTGTTCGAAAGAAGGAAGAAAGCACGATTAAAAACACCACTACTAAAGTGAACATCCATACCTGAGTAATATTCACTTGCGTGGTCAATCGAAAGCCCATCTAGTGATGGCGTTTCAAAATAACGAAGTGCGGGGCTAGTTTTTGAAATATCAGCGCCAGATAACCAATCAGTCTCTGCGCGTAAAAAATACTCGGCTGTTTCACCCGCCATATCAGAGAAAGATTCGTTTATACCACCAGATTGTTCTGCATAAATTAAATTAGAGTTTTGACTAGTAAAACCATGGCTTACCTCATGAGATACGATATCAAGTGAAACCAACGGGTAAAACCTATCAGCGCCATCACCAAAGGTCATAGCCTGACCATTCCACGTTGCATTTTCCCAGTTGTTACCACTGTGAACACGCATCAATAATTGAAAAGTAAGCGGAGCCGTGTTGTACCACTGTTGATACATATCAAATACCGCAGTACCAAATGCATGGGCATCATTTAGCGGGGAGTAAGCTCCATTTACTTCTTTGTAAGTATTCCTATCACAGGCAAAAGAGTAAGCTTCACTTGGCTCAAAACCCGACTCCATGGTGACAGTTTTAACTTTCTCGTTTTCTAAAAAACACATCTCACCACGCTGTGTCACATCCAGTGCTTCAACGTCAGTGCCGTATTCATACTGCCCTATTTTTGTATTACCGCCAGGGCCTGTACCTTGGGCACTTTTAATATTATTCCACTGTTTGAATACACTGTAATCAGATTCACTTACTAAACCTATTGGCTTTTTTTCAACGCCATTTTCAAATACATTTAATTCAATTAAGCGAGCAAAATGTGCGACTCCGTTATCAATATAAACATAACGTTTGTTGTTTAATACTTGATAAGCGGTAGATTCATCAAGTTTAGCGTTTACTAAAATAGATTTAACCGCAGAAAATTCGTCAAACTGATTATTAGCCGTTTTATTTAAAGATATAGCATCGATATTTTTCGCAAAAAAACCACTTATGTGTTGATTGCTAGGTTGCACTCGTATTTGCTGCCCCCAAATAGGCACACCTGCAAAAAACTGCTGCATCTTTTTAGCTGATGACCGAGTTTGTTTTGCATTTAAGGCTTGAGGCGTATCTAACTCAATAAAGTAAGAATGGGTGGATGCCTGATTAGTTAAACCTACGCTTTGATTTAAAAGTAAGTTAACTTCTGATAAAGATGATTTGTTTACTCGTTGCGAAACCGCCGCGTGTGCACTTAGCGAATTTAAAAAGCAAAACGCTATCAATCCTGATGTGAGTGTTTTATACATAACATTCCTATGTCGTATATTGTTATTATTCAGTGTTTGTTCATTTAAAAACACATTAATGTAACATAACTATTAACATAGAGTCATTAAAAAGTGAATAAATGGGTACGATTGTGAACAACTGTGAAAGGAAAATTCAAGATGGTGGCGTTAAATGCAACCATCTTGAATGTAAATAACGTTGAGTATTACTGCCAGTATTTTGCAAATAATTGCGGATAGCTTTGTTTTAAAAACTTGGGTTTGTCTTTAAAGCGTTTACCTGCCGGTTGCTCGCCTGAGGGTACAAAAGGTAATTCGTCGTCATTACGCTCTTCAAATAATAAACCGGCTATTAAGTCGTATTCATCAATATAAGGATAAGGTTGCTCATTTAAATAATACACAGGGGAGCACTGTGCTAGTGAGTCGGCATTGCTTAATGCGTTATTAAATACCGTCTCCCCGCGGGAGATGAGCCAGCACCTAAATTCGCTAAAACCGTATTCGTCGTTACAGCCAGCCATAACAAATGCAGCACCAAATAAATCCCAGGTAAAACATTTGCGCATGTGAATACCAAAAAATTTATCAAAAGCAATGAGCTGCTCGTCGGTTAAATCGCTCAATTTAGCTTTTAAGTTGTCGCTTACGCTTTGTGGGTCGAGCCCTAACTCAGGCGTGGTCACTAAATCCCAAAATTCCTGCTCTGTTAACGCTGTCATTATAAAATCTCTTTTACTCGGCCGACTTGACCATCTTCTAGGCGTACTTTAATACCATGCGGGTGATTAGGTGATTTAGTTAATAAACGCTCAACTACACCTTGAGTTAATGTGCCGCTGCGTTGGTCTTCTTTTAATACAATATTTACGGTTGTACCGGGTGTGATTTGCGAGCGCGATGGAACAGCCATGCTTTACATCCTAAAAATAATTTTGGTAATTATAACGTCCATAGCTAGTCAAACCAATGTTAATCAACTAAAAACGCTATTTGCTTAGCCGCTACCGGTAAGCTTATTTTGCTAAGCTCAGCGTTAATAATATCGACTAGCTGAGAAAAATGCGCTTCGGTGTCGTTATAGGCTATATCATCTTCAAAATAGCAGCTTATGTTTAGTGACTTTGCTTCATTTTTTAAATCAATGGTGTGAGTTAAATAAGCAAAACCATCATGAGTCGCTTTTATTTGCTCACAGGCGTTGGTGAGGGCTTGGCGTATTTGTTTATCACGCAATTTTTGTGTTTTAGTCATAAATTATTGTGTTTGTTCACTTTGCTGTTTTTTATACTCTTCAAAATTTTTATCTTGATTTTCAAGGCACTCGTAATACTCTTTATCAGCTTTATAGTTACATTCATCTAAACGTGCTGATTGAATTTCGTGAAAGCGAGCGTCGGAGCTGCACCCTGCAAGTAGCGAAAATCCCACAAACAGCAATGCGCTTTTAGTTATTTGACTGATTAACATTAGAATTCCTTACACTTTCGTTATCGAAAGCAACAATATTATTGTATATTAGCGTCATAAAAACCTGACTTTGCATAGGACCCATAATTATGATGTCGCAGTTACAAAAGCTGTTTCAGCGTATAGACAAAAGCAAGATATTTCAATCATTTGTTATAGCTGTCATTGTTGTTTCTGCCCTCACCGTAGGTGCTCATACATATTCTCTTCACCCCACTGTAGAATTCATTCTAAATTGGATGGATGTAGGGATCACAGCTTTCTTTTTAATCGAACTCATTATTCGCTTTATTGCAAGTAAAGGAATAAAAGACTTCTTTTCAAAGGGCTGGAATATATTCGATACCATTATTGTACTTGGCAGCTTATACCCAGCTGCAGGCTCAACCATGTTACTTGCCCGATTGCTGCGTATATTTAGGGTACTGCGTTTAGTATCTATGATCCCAGAGCTGCGTTTGCTTGTAAATTCGTTGCTTAAAGCCATTCCGCAAATGGGCTATATAGCACTGCTTATGTTTGTTATTTTTTATATTTACGCAGCCATGGGCAGTATGATGTTTGCCGATATTAACCCGGTACTTTGGCAAGATGTATCCATTTCAATGTTAACGCTATTTAGGATAGCTACCTTTGAAGATTGGACCGACATTATGTACGAAACCATGGCGGTGTACGAGCTAAGCTGGATTTACTACCTCACGTTTATCTTTTTAACTGCGTTTGTGTTTTTAAACATGATGGTAGGTGCCATTTTAGAAGTAATGAGCGAGGAGCATCGAAATGCCCGTGAGCTAAAAGCGGATAATAACTCACTTCCTGCAACGCAAGGACAAGTGGTTGAACTACAAGCGCAAATAGCTGAGCTGAAAACGTTATTAAGTAAAACCTCAGATATTACCAACTCCAATAAATAGCTGATCTATTTTACTTGCTAAAACTTAAAAAGCCCTTTGTATTGAGTTAATACAAAGGGCTTTTAGTTACTCACCTTGTTGTTCTTGCGTGCTTTCAAACGAAATAACATTATCAACCTTCATTTTAAATGCTTCAAAAAACGCATTTTTTAATACAGAAACCACGGCTTCAAAAGTAGATACATCAGCGTTATCTAACTGCCCGTCTATGGGCACCCGAGCAGCCACCAGCTTTGACTCGTCGTTTTCTAATAACGAGCTGAGTAAATCAATACTGCCTTCAAAAATAGCGGTAAATAGACCGTCATCATCTTTTTCTATATCTTCGCGCCACGAAAAAACACTTAAATCGTGCACACCCGCTTTTACATATCCATTTAAGTTATTATTGTTAGCGGCCAATTCCATTGCGCCATCTATTCCGCCGGCTTCAATGTCAAATGGGGTATACACTTTAAAAACAGTTTCGAGATTTTTAACCGAAAAACGCTGCACTTCAACATTAAAATCAAAATTAGCTTCATCACTAAAGGGGTCTAATTTACCATTTAAAGACAGCTTAGCTTCGCCCATTAGCTGCCCCTCTACTTTTAAACTCGTGACTAAGGTTTTAGAGAGGTTTTGTGCATTAGTAATATTGTTAATGTTAGCGTTTATATTTGATACGTAAGTAGGCTGCTCTCCTTCGCTGGTGGCGTTAACTAAGGTTACTTTACCATTGTCTATACGTAGCGTATCGATAGAAAAAGGCACGAGATCATTAGCAAGGCCTACCCAGGTGGTTTCATCTTTCACCTGTTGATTTTGTTCAGCGGTAGTTGGGTCTTTATCGTAAATAACAATTTCTGGGCGGGTAAAAGCCATGTTGGTGACAAAATTACCGTTTAATAAAGCAGACCACGCAAGCGAAAAATCAAGTGTATCAATAGACAGTAACGGCTTAGGCACCTGCGTGGCATCTACCGCGTAAATTTCTACCTCATCAACAGCGTAAGCGCCTCGGTATAAGTACAAATCAACATCACCCACATGCCCTGTTATGCCTTGGGTTTGTTCAAGCTGCTGATTTACATAATATTGAACCGCATAAGGGGCTAAAGCTCTGAGTAAAATTAACCCCAAGGCTGTAACCACTAAAGCATAAAACCATTTTTTGCGTGTATTTTTAAAAGTAGAAGCCATTATCTATCCTTATGTGAAGGCTTAGCATCTCGGCATAAGTAAAAAATACCTGCATAAGTGAATTAAGTACCCACAAAGCAGCGAAAACCGAGCGAATAAAGGTGTAATAGATTAGTACGAGCAAAAGCTATACCAAAAAATGCAATTCATAGGAGTTGTGGGTACACACAATACATAAATATTTACAAATAGAATTTTTAAATACATAGCTTTACTCGAATTCCCAAGCAACCTCAACTACAGTAAAAAGTAACTAACACAAGAACATATAACCTATGAGCCCAGTCTTTTTTATTTTAATTACTCTTTTACTAACCAGTATTGTTTGGTCAGTTATATTTTTAATGGCGTGGTATACGTTAGGGAAAAAATCATATTCGTTATTTTGGGCCTGCGCATTTATGTGCTCTGCGTGTCAATGGGGTACAATATTATTGCGGCCCTACTTCGAATCAGAAACCTTCTATTGGCTACTGGCTGTTAGCTTTTCTATGGGGTCTGTTATTTTGGGAACATGGGGACACAGTATACGTGCCCGAAGCCCTATCAAAATCGATTATTTGTTAGCTTTAGCCGTGATTACGTTAGCTGCAGTTTATTATTATAAAGCCGTGAACGTTCATGTTGGTTTGTTTATGTCTTTATATATTTATTACGATATTTTACTGCTGCTAATAAACGCCGTCATTATAATAAAACATAAACCTAAGTCGCTACCCGCTGAAATTGGGGCTGCCATTACTTACACTTTGTGCGGCGTATGTTTATTTATTGCGGCCACTATCGCACTAATGCAAGGCAGCCAGGTTAACCAAGCTTACTTAGATTTATATACACTCATTAATTTTATAACAGTCCCAACTGCACATGTTGGTATGGCTGTATTTATTATTTTTATAATGGCCTCAGATTTAGCGCAAGAAATGCAAAAACTCGCCATGACCGACGTACTCACACAATGTATAAACAGACGTGGTTTTTACGACGTTGGCCAGAAAAAGCTTGAAAATAAATTAAGCTGCGAACAACACGTATCACTTATATATTGGGATATAGACTCGTTTAAAAATATAAATGATGAATACGGCCATGCAGGTGGAGATGAAGTACTAATCCAAGCAACAAAACGGGTAAGAGCGTGTTTAAATAAAGAAGATATATTTGCCCGTATAGGCGGAGAAGAATTTGTAATACTGATAGCCAGAGATTCAGAGCTAAAAGCAAAGCAATTTGCTGATACTCTACGTACTACTCTTGCAAGTAAGCCCATTGAATACAAACAACAATTTATAAATGTTACAGCAAGCTTTGGCGTTATAGGCATTAAATGTGCAACTATTCAAATAGACAAAGCGATAGATTTAGCAGATAAAGCATTATACATAGCAAAACACGAAGGAAAAAATAAAGTAGCGTATGCAATGCCGCTTAACTAAAAAAGGGGTTAGCAATACGCTAACCCCTTTTAATATACACTTTTAAATGCAGAAATTATTCACCGTCTACAATGATGCGAAGCATACGACGAAGTGGCTCTGCTGCGCCCCATAACAGCTGATCGCCCACGGTAAATGCGCTAATGTATTTAGGGCCCATGGCTAATTTACGAATACGACCAACAGGAATACTTAAAGTACCTGTTACTTTTACTGGGGTTAAGTCAGTTGCACTAATTTCGCGCTCATTAGGGATAACTTTAACCCACTCGTTGTGCGAAGCTAAAATTTCTTCAATTTTTTCTATGCTAATGTCTTCACGTAATTTAATGGTCATCGCTTGGCTATGACAACGCATTGCACCAATACGTACACATAAACCATCAATTGGCACAGGCTGTTTAGAAGAGCCTAAAATTTTGTTCGCTTCAACCTGAGCTTTCCACTCTTCTTTAGACTGGCCACTTGGCATTGGTACGTCAATCCAAGGAATTAAGCTACCGGCTAGCGGCACGCCAAATTGGTCTTGTGGTAAATCGCTTGAAGCCATTTTTTCGCTCACTATTTTATCAATTTCTAAAATAGCTGAACTTGGGTTATCTAGTTGCTCGGCAACACTTGAATGAATAGCGCCCATTTGTGCTATAAGCTCTTTCATATTACGAGCGCCGGCACCAGAGGCCGCTTGGTAAGTCATTGGGCTTACCCACTCTATTAGGTCTTGCTCAAACAAGCCACCTAAAGCAAGTAGCATTAACGATACGGTACAGTTACCGCCTACAAAAGTTTTTACGCCTTGCTCTAAACCTTGTTCAATGACATCTTTATTTACAGGGTCAAGTACAATAATGCTGTCATCAACCATACGAAGTGCAGAAGCTGCATCAATCCAGTAGCCATCCCAACCCGATTCGCGTAATTTAGGGTAAACCGCTTTGGTATAATCACCACCTTGACAGGTAACAATAATATCCATTTTAGCAAGTTCATTTACATCACTTGCATCTAATAACGGTTTTGCGTCGCCAGCAATATCAGGGCCGAGTTGCCCAACTTGTGAGGTGGTGAAAAAGGTGGTGTCGATATGTGCAAAATCACTTTGCTGTTGCATACGTTCTAATAACACAGAGCCAACCATGCCACGCCAACCGACTAATCCTACTTTTTTCATTGTTTTTTCCACTGTTTGATTCATAAAAGATGCCTTAATACATTAAAAATTAAAATTCATTGCGTGAGAATTAATTTTTATTAAAACCAATCATATTAAGTTATTAATCATTTATAGCGGCAAATTAATAGCGAGATAACAAGCCATAAATTTTTATATGTAGCTGTTCTGCATCAAAAATTTATAACGCCGTTCGCGCTTTATTGAGCACACTAGAATGACTAGTTATTTAAGTTAATTAGTATAAAGCTAACCTAACACCCCAAGCGCCCTAAAACTAGTGAATAAAGCGAAACTTAAATATTTTTCATAGTCATAAAAAAGCCCTGTATTAAATACAGGGCTAATCGGTAGTTAGGTTTTATTATATCCCCCTTCCTTGGGAAGAAAATTAAAACTCGTAGCTGTAACTTAAATCAAACGTTACACCTTGCTCTTTAGAGCGCACTATAATGTCTGATTGTGTTACCTCTTGATCTTCATCGAGTAAGTTTTTAACTTTAAACTTAATCTTAGAATTAAAATCAGGGTAATAAGTATAAACTAAATCAAGTGAGTGAAATGGTTGCTCATACGCGTCATCTCTATTAGCAACACCCGCTGCTAAAATTCGCTCACCAAATACGTTATAAACTAATGAACTGCTGTGCATGCCATCTAACGAATCGTAGTTTAATTGTAAATTAACTACATACTCAGAGTGGCCTGTCATACGTTTTTTAGGATTAGTTAATGTACCCGCAAGTGCTGGGTCAATAGACGCTTCAGAATCACTTAATGTGATATTACCGCTAGTAAATAGGCCTTCACTTACAAATGTTAAGTCTTGTAGCCATTCAGCTTCAATACCATAAACTTCTGCTGTTTCACCATTGATAAACGATGCTGAGTAATCTTCATCGCCAATGTTTAAAACTGTTTCTATTGGCGCTGTAATATCTTTATAAAACGCCGCTACGCTAAATGAATTACCGGCTTGTCCGTAATATTCATAACGTAAGTCGTAGTTTTTAATTGGGCTACTTTTTATACCTGTACGACCAAACGTTCTAATGTCGGTCAAAGGGTCGTAATACGTAACAGGCACTACTTCACGAAAATCAGGGCGTACTACTGTTTCACCATAACCTAAGCGCACTTGGTAGTCATCGCCACCTACATAGGTAACAGACAGTGCCGGATACCAATCATCGGTAATAACAGAGCCTGCTTGAATTTTATCTGGATCGTAAAAGGTATTTAAATCGTCTTCATCAAAAATAAGGCTCGATGTACCGATAGAAGATTGTTTAAATTCTTCATAACGAATACCACCGCTTATTCTTATCCATTGATCATAAAACACATCGAAAGACGCATAACCTGCATCCACCTTTTGCGCAGCAATGTAATCATCGGCATCAGGGGCTGTTGGCTCATTAAAGTCAACTAACACAGCGTTATTATCAATAAAGTCGTCAGTTAAAAAGCCACTATTATTAAGCGCATCAGTGCTACCGTCGTTTATTGAAATACCTGAGCCACCACTATTGTTTATAGCAAAGCTTGAGGTATTAAATATTCGGGCTCTGTCAGAAAAATCGTAACCCACTTTAAACTCAACTTCCATAGACTCAAAGCTAAGCGGAAGCGTTAAGTTACCACCGTACGATTTAACACGCTCTTCCATATTGGTGTATGACATAATTACACGGTTATCATCGCCTGTAATAGTTGAGCCGGCATAGTTGCCATCACTATTATAAGTGTCACGAAACTCAAAATCGGCACTGGTAGGTATATCAGTCGTTGCTTTAGCTTCGGTGTACTGCCAATCGGCACCAATACCAAAATAATCTAAAAAGGTATGTTGGCCCATAACTTGAGTAATGTTTAATTGGCGTTCTTCGTAATTAAACTCATGATTACGGTTTGCAATCCCATCACCCGCAATACTAAACGTAGAACTCCCCGCAGGGCTTTGCGAAATAGCAATTTCAGACTCATCTTCATTATCAATAATGTAAAGCTGTTGAGCAGAAATACTGTGCGTACCTAAACGGTATGACAAGCTTAATGAACCGTTATAACTTTCGGTTTCAGTGGTCACTTGCGAATTTTTGACTGTGTTGTAACACGAGTTACTCACATCTTCACTGGTCGCTAACGACGTTGTACAATCAACATTGCCTTCTTCGTTTTCTAAATCTTGGGTGATAACTGAGCTAAAACGTTCTTCAAAATCCCATTCGTTTTTGTAAGCACCTGCCAGTAAAAACCCAACCTTGCCGCCAAAATAGCTCTCTTCAAAACTATCACCATAGTGGGCTTTAATATTATAACGCGGGTCTAACGACTCTTCTTTTAATTCATAATCGCGAGGAAGCGACTTTAAAAGTGCGTTATTAACAGCGGTTGCTTGTTCTGCACGCGTTAAATCGCCATCTTCAAAGCCTTCACTACTAACAATATTGCCAATACTAAAATCACCACGGTATGTTGAAATAGCCTGTGATAACTCACTTGGAATGCCATTTTCGTTACGATTGTAGGTAAAGCCATCACTTGATGCCGTATCGTAACCTGCACCCACTTCAATGCCTGCTGTAAATTCACTCGGTGCGGTTTTAGTTCTAATATCTATATTACCGCCACCAAACGCTGCTGGCATGTCTGGAGAGTAAGCTTTTTGAACGGCCATACTTTCAATTATACTTGCAGGGAAAATATCCAGCGGAATAACGTTACGGGTTAAATCTGGGCTTGGGATGTAAGCGCCATTTAAACGCGCACTAGAGTAACGCTCACCAAGGCCCCTAACGTAAATAAATTTACCATCAACAAGCGTTAGGCCTGTTACTCGACGAAGCGCAGATGCAGCATC
This sequence comes from Pseudoalteromonas sp. Angola-4, assembly GCF_028599265.1. Lineage (NCBI taxonomy): Bacteria > Pseudomonadati > Pseudomonadota > Gammaproteobacteria > Alteromonadales > Pseudoalteromonadaceae > Pseudoalteromonas > Pseudoalteromonas sp. Angola-4. The sequence continues at coordinate 172,164 of NZ_JAQREK010000003.1, forward strand.
GCTGTCGCCCGTACGTGATAATTGTTCAGAGCCTAAAATATCGGCAACAAAGGCTTGGTTTTTACGTTCTTCTACAACTGCCGCAGCGCTCCCTTGTAAACGCGTACCTACAGCAACAACTTCTTCTATTTCTTGTTCGTTTGTTAACTGTTCATCGGCTTGTGCAGCAATTAAGCTAGTCGAATGAGCGACTAAACCTAAACCAATTGCCCAGGTAATTTGATTGAGTCTATGCTTTTTAGACATGAGATAATCCTAATCAGGTTATACAAAAGAGGCGCCTGACGCTTAAATAACAAGCCACAAGGCGCCTTTAATCAGAGGTTATAATGGTGTGCTATTTAGTCAGCATTTGCTGCTGTAACAGCCGCTTCAACCCATTTATACCAGCTAGAGTCTGTATCCTGATCCGATACCGCACCAATGTAGTTTACGCTTTCAAAAAATGAATCGCTTGTGCTTAAGTCTGTTGCAGTAACCGTTACTTCTGCAGCTGCTGTGTTCGTTGCAAAACCGTTATCTGCAAGTACAGCAACATCATCAGTTAAGATTTGGTTAGCACCGTCATTTTCAAACCACGCTGTTTTTGTTTGACCTTCTAATGGGCCGCTTGCAAACGTATCTGTATCAGTAAAGTTTGCAGAACACGCCATTACAGAGCTTGTGAATGAGATTTTATCTGCTTGTGCTTCACCGTCGCCTGAGAACTCAATACATTGCGTGTTAGTTGCGTTTTGCTTAACGATAACTGTGTTGTAAATGCTTGAATTAAATTGGTCATCAAACTTGTAAGCTTGTGAAGGGTCGTCATCACGTACCGAGTTACCATCGGTAGTTACAACCGTTACATTGGCAACCGTTGGGTTAGATGGAGACACTTGCTCGGTAGAAGAACCTTTAACACCATCAGACTCAAAGCCATTGTTACCCATGTTAACAACAGTGCCGTCATTTAGTGTCACAGTACCGTGTTGAATAAATAAGTACTGAGCTTTACCTTGCCAACCTGCGTCAAAGTCAAACGAATCATCTTGTGTATCTGTTACCGCTACGTGTTTAAGCGTTGTAGCACCACCAAAAATTTCAATACCGTCATCAAAACCTTGGTGAATGTGTAGGTAATCAAACTCAGAACCAGAGCCAACTGCATTTAGTGTTAGTGAATTCAAATCATCGCCTTCACCACCAACGCGAGGGCCTGAACCTGCGTACCAAATTTTAGCCCATTTAATATTACCGCTAGAGTCTGCATTATCGTTACCACCAAAGTAGCTTGTAATACCTTCAGAGGCTACGTTACACGTACCACCGTCACGCTCTGCATCAGTACATTGGTCAGTAATGCCGTTACCATTAATGATGATACCGCCCCAATCTGCGTAGCGTGCGCCTTCGCCTGCTGTATCAAAACGGTCAAACGCGTTTGCAGAAGTAAATACAACCGGCTTTTCTTCAGTACCTACCGCTTGAATTTTTGCACCACGTGCAATGCGTACAATTGCTTCACCTGAGCCAAATGCTAAAACGGCACCTGGTTCAACAGTCATTGTTGGACCATTTGCTGGTACTTCAAAGCCATCTACAGTGCTGCCGTCTTCGCCAATTTGTAATGCATCTTCAAAAACGTGAACACCGCCATCAGGTAGCTCAGCGAAAGTAATGTTGCTTGTGATAGAAATTGTTTTGCTTGCAAACGAGTCGTTGTATAAACAATCAATGCCACTTACTACGCCTGTTACCGTACCTGCATCTGATTCGTAGCTTGCACAAACAGCTTCTTCTTCAGTTGTTGAACCAGTTGTATTGTTTGAATTATTAACACTGTTATCTGTTGACGAGCTGTTATCGTTTACAGTAGGTGTAATTTCGATATCGCCGCCACAGCCAGCTAGTGTCATTGCAGTTGCTACTAGGCTGACCTTAAATAAATCAGATAATTTCATTGTTCACTCCGTTAAAGTATTTAATTATTTTGTTAGTGCATTAAGTAAAAACTTAAGTCACTTTAAGGCACGATACTCATGCATTAAGGTGACCTGAGTTATCGGATGCAAATAAGATACTGTAGAGATATGACAAAGCAGTTACAGTTTAGTAACCATAAGATGACAATAGTAATTAATTTAAATTCAACAACTTAAATATTTTAACAACGAAAAAAACCGCCCTCAGGCGGTTTTGGTGTTGCGATTATGAAATAGGTAAACGCTTCTTTATTTGTAAAATAGCGTTAGGGTATAAAGTTAAAGTAACGCGGCTTTAAGTGTTTGCGCATGCACTTTTTCACGCTTAACATATTTAATCCACTGCTTTGCTAAACGTTGTGATTTATCATGCTTTTGGGCTTGTTCAAACGCTAAAATAGACGCATCAAAATTTTGCATATTGTACTGTGCCATACCTAGCGCAACGTAAGCGTTTGATTCAAAATCAAGACCGCCTTTATCAAGCGCCTTACGCGCAGCATCAGCCGCTTCTTCGTATTGCTCAGTGTTAACAAACACTTCTGCTAGGCGTTGATCGTACTTACCATGCTCTGATAGGTCAGCCGCTTTAGCAAAGTAGCTAATCGATTTTTCATCTTCTTTAGCTTGAATCATGGCCTCTGCAATAAAGGCATAGTTTTTCGCTGATTTTTCTACAATGCCTTTTTCTATCGCATCACTCATTGTTTTAGCTGCTTTGTATGCCAGGCCGTTATAAAGGTAAGTTTGCGATAACTGTCTTAAATCAGACTTGGTTTTTAAAAAGCCTTGTTGATACGCCGCTTCTATTACTGCTAGTTGCTCTTTTTCTTTGCCGGTTTCTCCATACATACCAGCTAGTTGAACCCAATACTCTGGTTTATTGTAAAGTTTAACCATGCGCTCAAGCACTGCCACTACTTTATCTGTTTGATTAAGTGAGTAATACATAGCGCGCTGTAGTACCAGCCAGTTTTCTTTAGGGGTTTTGCCTTCGCTATCGCTAAGAGCAATAACTTGATTAATGTACTCAAGCCCCTTTGGGTATTCTTTTAACTGGTAATAAGTTTGCGCTCTAAGTAAGTAATACCCTTCTGTAATAGGTTTAGTATTTATTTCATCCCACTTATCTAAAAACGCGATAACTTTTTTATACTCGCCGTTGGCCATTGCAAGCTGCGCTAAGCTAAACGTGGTACTTAAACGTAATGACTCAGGAATAGCCTCCTCGGCTACCACTTTTTCAAACGAGGCAATGGCTTTTGGTAAATCATTTTCGTTGTAATAAATAAAGCCATAAAAGTTATGCATCATCGCAATTTCGTACGAGTTCATACTTGAAGCTCGCTCTTGAATGCTATCAAGTGCTTCAAGGCCGCCTTTTACATCGCCATCGTCAGCGAGCTTTTGCGCACGAGCAAGCTGGCTATAAACCTTTTCGCGCAGTGCAGGTACACGCCTTGTTTTTTGCTCTTGCTCTGCATGAGCAGTTGCTACGTTTAGCCCCGGCACAAGGCTTAGCGTACTTGGCACAACAATACTTGCACTGATCGCGGCAGTGCAAAATAATGCCAGTTTTAAATTTTTAGCTGTAGGTAGTAATTTCATAATCGCCTCGCTATTTCATCCAATTAAGATAAGTTAACCATTAATTTGGAAAGATATTTTGTTTTGAACACCCGCTACTTCAACGGCTTCACCATTTACTACGCGCGGTTTATATTTAAATTTAAGTGCGGCATCCATCGCTGCTCTATCAAACAGTGACTCAGGAACCGCTTTTACTACTTGCGGGTCACGAACAGTACCTTGCTTAGTTACTGTAAATTCAACAATTACATAGCCTTCAATACCACGCGACAAAGCACGACGTGGATAAACTGGAGCTACTTTTACAATGGGTAGGTATTCACCATCACTTGTTTCAAGCGCTAAGCCACCCGCTAGGTCAACGTCGCTGCCTACATCCGCGCCAAAATCAAAATTATTGCTGGCCGCGTTTGCATCATTATTTTGCATTTGCGGCGACTCCATAGGCGGTGGTGGCTCTTTTGGTGTAGGTGGCTTTTGCGGTTTACGCTCTTTCTTTTGTACCGTTTCTTCTTTTTTCAAACGTACAAAGTCTAAAACGTTTCCTTTTACTGGCTCCGACATGGCACCTTCACCACCGGTGATCAGTGCCTGCATGCCTAAAAACAGCATAAAGGTCACTACACCTGCTACTATTAATGCTACTAAATATCGCAACATGGCTAACCCTTAAGACGCATCTTGTGCAGCAATCGAAACATCAAACGCACCTGCAGCACGCGACGCATCCATTACTTTGATTAACATATCAGTGGTGGCTTTTTTATCAGCTTGAATAACCACGCTCCCTTGTGGGTTTTCTGCTTTTAAACGTTCGATATTGGCTTGCACTGCACGTACATCGATTTGACGTTTATTAATCCAAATCTCGCCTGTATCAGAAATAGCCACTAAAATATTAGCGCGTTCTTTTTTAACCGCTGTTGCGGCTTCTGGTCGGTTTACATCAATACCGGCTTCTTTAACAAACGAGGCGGTAACGATGAAGAAAATAAGCATGATAAATACAACGTCTAACATTGGGGTCATGTTAATTTCTTCTGCTTCGTCTTCTTGTAATAGGTTTCCTAACGGGGCTCTCATTTTTATTCTCCTAGGATGAGCGACTCTATAAGCCGCTTATCAAAATGTAACTTAATGGTCTAAAACCATGCTGTCTTCAAGTAGTTCAACTTCGCGCTTGGCTCTGCGCTGTAAAAACGTAGAGGCAAATACACCCGAAAGTGCGCCAACCATACCTGCCATGGTTGGAATAGTTGCTTTAGAAACACCTGATGCCATAGAGCGCGCACTACCCGTACCGGTAATTGCCATTACATCAAATACTTCAATCATTCCCGTTACTGTGCCTAACAGGCCAAGTAGCGGACACAATGCAACCATTACATTTATCAGTGCTAAGTTGGTGTCTAAACGCATTGAAGCACGTGAAATCATCGCCTGGCGTATTTGCTCAGCATTCCAGCTATTGCGCTCTGCACGGTTTTTCCACTGCGCTTTTACGTTTTGTTTGTAACTACGAAAACCTTTGAAAAAATAAATAAATCGCTCGAGTATCAATAACCACATCGCGAAGATTAACACCCCGATGACCAAGAGGACTTGGCCACCAGTGTCGAGAAAATCACGGATAGCATTGATTGAGTCAATCAATAGCACCATGGTTTATGCTCCCTTCTCGCTTCGCTGTGCGATAATACCTGCGCTTTGCTCTTGTATAGTAAGCAAAATGTTTTTAGCGCGTGTATTAAGTAGGGTGTATAAAAATACCGTAGGAATTGCCACAACTAAGCCTAGCACCGTTGTTACCAATGCTTGCGAAATACCACCAGCCATTAGTTTAGGGTCACCTGTACCAAATAATGTGATTGCTTGGAAGGTGTTGATCATACCGGTTACTGTACCTAGTAAACCTAGAAGTGGCGCCACCACCGAGATGATTTTAATAAGCGTTAAATTACGCGTTACTTTTGGCATTTCACGTAAAATAGCTTCGCTTAATTTAAGCTCTAATGTGTCGTGGGCAACATCAGGGAACTGATCTTTTACTTTCATTACGCGGCCAAGTGGGTTGTCATCGCGTGCTACATCATCTTTAAGTTGACGACGAATTTTACCGCCCATAATCAGTAATGAGAAAAAACGTTCAAGTGAGATAAGTAAAGCAATAACACCTACACCTAAAATAACGTAACCGACTGTGCCACCTTGGTGTACGCGCTCTTCGGTATCTGGTGCTTGCACTAATAAACCTAAAATTGAGCCACCCGTTGGGTCAAGTGCAAACTGCACAATACCATTTTTTGCATTTTGTAACTCTTCTGCAGTTGCAGTAAAACGTGCTACAGGCTGGCGATTTAACTCGCTTAAGGTATTTGTTACTGGGTTAAATTCTAGGTATTTACCGTTAGAGATTAAGTTAAAAGCACCTACACGTACCACTTCTTGTTGTGCTTTTTCACCACCTTGTACAATTACATCGGTAGTAAAGCGGCTTACTTTACCTTGCTCTGTCATTTCGCGTTGTAGCTCAAACCATACTTTTTCAATATCTTCGATAGAGGCAAGCTTTGAAGTAGAGCCCATTTTTTGTGCTAGCTCATCCATAAATGTGCTACGACCCGCAATTTCAGCTGATACCACAGAGGTAGCAAACTTATTGCTAGAATCACCAGCAACTTGCTGAAGCACACCAAATAGCTCTTTTAAAGAACCCATTCGTTTAGACAGTGTATCTGTTAAGTTAGCAAGTTTAATTTCGTTTTCTTCAAACTGTGTTTCTAAGCGCTCAGACTCAGCAAGCATTTGATTACGTTTTGCTTGTGTGTTGTTAAGCATTTGCACTTGTTCGTTTTGACGCGCCATAAATTCTTGTTCGCGTTGCTTGTTTTGCGCGCTTTGAGCCGATTTGCCTTCTTCAAGTGTTTTTAATAGTGAGTCTAAGTCCATAGGCTCAGCTGCCACACTTGCGCCTGCAAAGCTTAGGCTTGCAGCAAAAAGGGCCATTTTTGTCATTTGAGTAAACAGTTTCATCTTCAACCTCTTATTCTGCTGCGTGTACTGGCAGAGTTAACATATCTGGGGCAAGTTGCTTACGTGCGATACGTAAACCTTTGTTGATTTGGCTAATTGTTGAGTCTGGTAAAGTAACAAACGATTTTGTTTCTTCATCCCAGCTACCAGCTTGCTTACCATCACGTGTTAAATAAATAAGCTCTAAGCGGCCAATGCGTAAAAAGTCTACTTCACGCTCTTTACCGTCTACCGTTAGCAGTGAGGTGTAGGCTTCAATAGTGCGTCCGTAATCAACTTCTACTTGATATGCTTCTAATACGCGGCGGAATTTTTCGCTTGAGTTAATATCTGCACGTTCCATCATGGCGTTTAAAGAGCTAATACGCTTAGTGCGCTCTTCTTGCAAAAATGGCACATCAAGTGCTACAAATTGCTCAAGCCCTTCAATCATGCGCAGCATTAGTGGTGTGATCTGACGCTCAATAATAGAGACCTGATCCATTGAAAGGTTAAGTGACTCCATTTCTTCAATTTGGTTATTTAACTGTTTAGTTAATTGCGCGTTATAAACAGTTAAACCATCAATTTCTTTATTAAGGGTTTTAAACTGTTGAAGACGTCCTTGCATTGAATCAGCAATCTTGTCTATTTTTGTTTGTGATTGCGCAGCTGATTTATTTATTTCACTGCTTTTATCGATAACCTTTTCTAAATCATTGGCATGTACTGCAGCACTTGCTGCTACAATACCAGCTAAGATCAATGGTTTAACGCCTTTCATCGCATACACCTTTACTCGTTAATTAGCGGATTTGCTAGTTTGTTGTTTTAGCCTAAACTGACTTGTTTTAGGCTAAAGATTTTCAATGAGTGAAATTGTATAGATGAATAATGACAGGCATGTTGCGCAAAAAAGTCTATTTTGTTACAGCTGTAACATTTGCGTCTTATATCGGAGTGTTTATATGCAAAGCGTGTATTAAAGCAGCAAATACACGCATTTTGGCTAGTTGTTAAGCTAATAAAGCGTTAATTGTGTTTAGTGTTTGCTGGTGATCGGTGTAATTTATTTTAATTGCAATGGCTTTATTATCAGTTATTAATACTAACGAAGGAAAGCCTTGTATTGGCAAGCTTGCACTAAATGCTAACTCCTCATGTAATTTTTGATTCAAAGCCTCAGAGCAAAGTTCCTCGGTAAACTGTTGTTTATCTAGGCCTATTTTTTCCGCTAAGGTAATTAGAGTACTTTCATCAGATGGGTTTTGAGCATGTAAATAATAAGCATGTTGAATTGCCTCTATCATTTGTGGCTCTTTATTATGCGCTCTGGCAATAATCGCCGCTCTGCAGGCTGGGTAAGTAGAGCGCCTTGGCTGACAAACCTGCCAAAAATCAAAATTAAACTGTGTGCCCAACATCGCACTAATTTTATGCCACGTGCTTTGGAGCATGGCGCGCATATTTTCTGGCATGGGCTCTTGGCTATCTGGAGCAAGCCCCCCTACTTTGTATTCTATAGTCAGCTGCGAAGCTAATGCGGCTTTTAGTTTTAACCACGTCGGTTTATATCCCCAGCACCAACTGCACATAGGGTCGTGTACATATATAAGTTTAGTTTGAGTCATAGTGTTCCTGTGTGATTTGATACAACTTTGTTACGCCCTTGCTCTTTAGCTAGGTACAGGTATTCGTCTGCTTGTTTCAGTGCACGGCTGTAATGATCCACATTATCAACCTGTGCCACACCAATACTACAGGTAATAAATACCCGTTTATTATCGCTGGTTAAAATAGCTTGTTTTGCGACACATTGTCTAAAATCATCGGCTAATTTAGTAGCCACTGAGGCTGTTTCTTTAGGTAAAATCACCACAAACTCTTCGCCTCCATAACGGGCTTTAACTGCGGAGCTTGGAAATTGTGAATCAAGTAATTTGGTAAATTCTATCAACACTGTATCGCCAAAATCATGACCATAGGTGTCGTTTAGTCGTTTAAAATAATCTAAATCAAGTAATAAAATAGAAAACGGCAGGTAGTTTTCGGGCGTTTTAGCAGCTAATTTTAAAAAGTGAGCGGTGATGAAACGCCTGTTCGCGCCACCCGTTAACTGATCTGTATAGGCATCTTGCGTTTGCGCAAGGGTTATATCAGCAATTGCCAGGTGACTTTTATGCCTGAAATATTCACCTATAAACGAAAAAATAAACACCAGTGTAAAAGAGGCTAAAAAACGAGACTTTTCAATACCGCCATAACTAACTTGGCCAAAATCAGGCCCGTATAAAATAACACTGCAACACAGTAATAAGCCTAAGCCAAGCCTGCAGCCATGCTTTACACCTAAAGAGGCAAAACACACTACAGGGTAAAACATTAGCCAATAAAGCGCGGTATTTTCTTTTCCGCCGGTATACGTAAGGGCCACACACATAATAAACACTATACACATACTTATAAGTGCAACCATTTCTAGTTTGGCTGTTTTTATAAAATAAAAAGTACCGCTAATAAGGGTAATATTAACCGCGATTAACGACGCGGTAAGAATAGGCGAATACACCGTGTAGTTAAACACCACCAACATAGAGATAACAATAATAGCAATGGCTATCATGGTGAATAGTGAAAATGCTTGGCGCTGTTTATCCGAGCTATACACCTTATCTATGTTAATAAGGCTTAACCAACTTTGTCCTGTAACCGATTTTTTTGGCATATTTTAAACTCTAAACTTTTGAACCATTTGCTCTAAATCACTAAATTGTTGTTTAAGTTTAGTACATTCATTGAGGGTGTTTTTTAAATTTTCTTGGCTTTGTACCGATAACTCACTCATGCTTGTAATGTCTGCGTCGAGCACTTTAACAAGGTCGTTTTGCTCAACAGTGGCATTGGCAACACTATGATTAGCACTGCTAATTTGTTTTATTGACTCTATTATTTGGCCCATTAACACGCTCACACCTTCAGCGTGCTCTACGCTTTTTTCACTGTCTTGAATGCTTGTTTTCATCAGTTCTACCGCTTGGTTTGAGCCTCTTTGTAATTGCCCTACGGTATCTTCAATCTCTTGCGTTGATTGCTGAGTACGATGAGCTAACTGGCGTACCTCATCAGCCACAACAGCAAAACCGCGCCCAGCTTCGCCTGCTCTTGCAGCTTCAATTGCCGCATTTAATGCAAGTAAGTTGGTTTGCTCGCTCACACCTTTAATCACCTCAAGCACTTGCCCAATACTAATTGTATGCGCGTTAAGGCTATTAATAGTATGTTGCGCTTGTTCCATATTGGCTGATAACTGATGGATACTATTAACGCTGTGCAATAAGGTTTGCTGGTTTTGTGTCGAATGCTCATCTGCATTTTTAGCAATTACAGAAGCGTCACTGGCGTTATTAGCAATAGCCATAGCCGATTGCGAAAAATTATTAACCGCCATGGCCACACTATCAGTACGTTTTGTTTGGTCATGGTGCATGGCTAGTGAAGAATCTGTTTGCGACACCACGCTGGCTATTACGCTATCGAGTTGTTTAGTCGTTAATTTAACGTGTTCAATAGAGTGCTGAATTTTTTCAATAAAAATGTTAAACGAGTGACTAATTTGGCCAAACTCATCATTGTTTTCAACCTTTAAACGTTTGGTTAAATCACCTTCGCCTTTTGCAATATCTTCTAGTGCATCATTCAGGCGCGCCATAGGTTGCATTAAGTAACGCAGTAAAAATTGCATAAACACAATAATGGCCACAATTCCCACTAACATGTAAATAAGCGCGTTAACACCAAAACGAGACACCTCTGCATAGGCTTGGTTTTTATCAATAACGACACCTAAATACCAGTCAACATTGTCTATGCCACGTATTTTAGTAAACGATATCAACTGCGGCTCACCCGCTATATCATATTGTGTAAATTCACTAGTAAGCGCAGTAGATTGGCCAAATAATTCGGCGGTGTTTTTTAAATTAAGTTCGCTATTAGGATGGCTTAGCACTTGGCCATTTTTATCTACTAAAAAAGCATACCCTAACCCTAAAAAATCAATATCGTTAATTATTTCAGTTACTGTGTGCATGTCTATATCTGCACCCGCTACACCACTAAAGCGGCCATTGCTTTGAATGGGCACAACGGCAGATATAGTCAGCTCGTTGGTGGTTACATCAATATACGGGGTGGTAAATGCGGTATAGCTTTTATTTTCAACTAACTTATACCAAGGGCGCGAGGTGGCATCAAAATCAGAAGGTAATACAATGCTTTGATCGTTAAGTATAAATAAACCACTTGGTTTACCTATATACGTATTTTTAAAGCCACCAGCGTATTTAGCAGTATTAAGCTGGGCAAGGGTTAACTGTTTTGGATCACTGTTTTTATGAGTTTGCGCAATCGATTTTACTATGGTGAGTTTAGCGTTAAGCCAGCTTGCAATGTTTTGTGAGGTAGATTCTGAATTTTGCTTAAGGACTAAATCGAGCTGCTGTTGCGTTTGGTTACGCATGGCGATGTAATTATTTATAGCAAATAAACCCAGTACAATAACCAGTACCATAGATGCTGCAATAGTCACTTTTGAGGTGAATTTAAGTGAGTTAAGCATGACTGCCCTTTTTTATTTTTTTGTTATTAATTATATTTTTAGCAAAAATTTAAAGGTATGTCGTCGTTAATGAGGCAGATAAGCAAGTTATGTACTTAAAATAAGAATAAAGAACCAGCTCTATTCGGTATATAGTTGTAACAGCTCTATTTTTTTAAGAACAAACCATCACTTGGAACGTTCCTATAAAATAGTAATAAAAAAGCGACTGAATACGTATTCAGTCGCTCTTTCATCGGGGGGTATTTACCACTTTTTAGCTAAACGAACCACGTTTAAGCCATACCAAGCAATAAATACATAACATACTAGCGGAACAAAAAAGCTTTGCTGAATATTAACAACATCAGCAATGTAACCTTGTAATAAAGGCACCAAGGCACCCCCTACTATTGCCAAACACAACCAACCAGAGCCTTTACTGGTTAATGAGCCTAAGCGCTCTATCGCTACAGAAAATATAGTCGGGAACATAATTGAATTAAATAAACCAATGGCCAGTACCGCGTACAGGGCTACATTGCCTTGCGTAAATATAGTCACAAGTAATAAGGCAATTACCATGCAGGCATTAAATGCCAATGCTTTAGATGGCGCTATTTTTTGTAGTGCAGCAGAGCCAATAAAGCGGCCAACCATTGCTCCGCCCCAATAGTAGCTGATCAGTGCAGCAGCAGCGTGCTCTTCAAGCCCAGCTATATGTGCTTCGCCAAAAAAGTTAACTAAAAAACTACCAATAGCCACTTCACCACCGACATAACAAAATATAGCAAATACGCCCATTGTTAAATGAGGTGCCTGTGTTAGTGAGCGAGTTTCATTAACCGGGTTATTTTCTTCTTTATGGCCCTCTATTTCAGGAAGCTTAATAAAGGCAAATACGATAGCAATAATAAGTAAGGCCGCTGCTAACATTAAATAAGGTACTTTTACAGATTCAGCAGTAGCAGCACTTGCCGCTAATGTACCTGCGGTACCAAAAAACAGGATACCCCCAACATACGGGCCTACTGTTGTCCCTAAGGCATTAAGTGCTTGCGCTAAATTTAGCCTAGATGAGGCGGTTTTTTCCGGCCCTAAAGCAGCTACATACGGGTTCGCAGAAACCTGCAAAACAGTTACACCAGCAGCCAGTACAAATAAAGCACCTAAAAACAACCAGTATTCATGCACCACCACCGCAGGGTAGAACAACATACAGCCAATTGAGGCAACCACTAGGCCGGTTAGTATGCCTTTTTTATAACCTAATTGTTTAACCAAAATTCCAGCTGGAATAGAGACAATAAAATAGGCGCCAAAAAAGCAAAACTGTACGAGCATTGCTTCAAAGTAAGTTAGGTCAAAAACGCCTTTTAGACGAGGGATTAGTACGTCGTTTAAAACGGTAATAAAACCCCATAAAAAAAACAGTGTGGTCATTGCAGTCAGCGGTAACAGGTAATTTTTATTTTGTTGCTCTTTGACCGCAAATGATTGATTGGTATTTATTTCACTCACGTCATTTTCACTCCATTAACAAGTTGAAAATGATTTTACACGTTTGCGACATAATATAAGTACAAAATAATTGGAACGTTACAATTAATCGCATTCATTTAATAAGGCCTGTTTCATCCTTTGGGTTTCGCCGCTATTTTTAAATTTGTATAAAGCAGTATTAATATCTTCTAATACAGTGAGCCAGTTTGGTGTTTTTTTACTTATCGCAAAATATAAAGGGTTATATTGAATTGCCTTGCTCTCTGGTTCAATAGCACTAAGTAGGGTCTGTTTTTCGCTATCGGGTAAAGCGGCATATTTTACCGAGTAAAGTAACACAGCGGGGTCGCCTATAATTAAATCTACACGCTTTGCCGCAAGTAACTTTACCAGCTGTAAATCATCAACGGCATTAATGATGATAAATTCGTTGTTATCCATCATGGCATCAAACTCAGGGGTATTTTGATACCCTCTTACAACACCAATACGCGAGCCTTTAAGCGACTTTAAATTGCCATTAAACCTGTCGGGCTCGCCTTTGCGTTTTAAAAACCCTATGTTACCGCCTTCAAACGAATTAGAAAGCCCTAACAGCTTACGGCGTGTTTTACCTTCTATGTAATCAGATGGCGCGGTGTCTTCAATATAGTACTCTGGCATTAACACATCGGCTTTACCGAGCTCTACAGCACGAACAGCTCTCGCCCAAGGAACAAACTCTATATAAGCACTATAACCAGTGCTATGTAGAATCGCCGTACTAAATTGATATACCCAGCCTTTGTTACACAGCTTATTACCTATGTAAGGCGGCCAGTCTAGTGTAACCACATGAATTGTTTGAGTGCTGTTTGGCGCGTTAAAAAAATACCCTGACTTATAGCGCTCACCAATTACAGTGTGCAAAGAATCGTCTTGCATGTAAGTTACAGAGACTTGTGCAAAACTCGATGAAGAAAACAACAGTAAGGCTAAAAATAAACGCATAATTCAACTTTTTAATGTAGGGTTTCTACAGTGTAGAACTAACACACTAAAATAAAAGAATTAAACGCATTATTATGTAGTTAATAATCAGCAGTAGGTGCTTAAGCTTTGACCCACTTCATTTTATTATTGGTATCGCGAGAATTAATAATAGTTGAGTCGCTGCTCTCCACCCCGCCAAGTTTGGCTAAACGGTCGTAAAGTACCACATTGCAGGTGGCCGCAAGGTTCATACAACCAATTGTAGGTACGTAAACCACTTCATCGCACCATTTTAAAACCTCTTTTGGTACTGAGCCGTCTTCTGGCCCAAATACATAAAATGCGTTTTCAGGGTGTTTAAAATCAGGTAACGCCGTGGCGCCTTCAATCAGCTCAATAACCACAACCTTTGCGCCTTCAGGTTTTACACTGAGTAGGTTATCAGTGCCCGTAAGCGCAATACGCTCAACAACATTTTTAGTGTCGGTATGAAACTTTTTAGCATTTAAGTAGCGACTACCGGTAAAAAATACTTGTTTAGCGTCATAGCAACCCGCGGCACGTAAAACGCCGCCAACATTTGTAGGGCTTTTAGGATTAATTAAACCTATTACAGCCTTAAGCTCGCTCATTAGTCGCAATCCTTTGTTGGCCACTCAGCAATGTATAAATCAAAGTCATCGAGATTTACGTCACAGTCTTTTACGGTTTTATCTTTAACAGAAATACCAAGCGCATGCATTTGGGTTTTGTCACCCTGATTTAATAGCGGATGCCAAGAAGCTAAACCTCGCCCCTCGTGGAGACGGCGATAACTACAGCTTTGCGGCATAAAAAAGATATCTTTAAGGTTGGCTTTGGTCAGTTTAACGCAAGAAGGGACCAGCGTTTGGCGGTTTTCGTATTCGCTACAACCACAGGTATTGTTATCAAGGTATTGGCAAACAATGTTGGTGAAAATAAGCTCTTCACCTTCACGTAGTTGATCGGTGGCGGTAAATTCGTCTTCATCTTCACTGTCAATAAAGGTATTTAAACAGCATTTTCCGCAACCATCACAAATCGCTTCCCATTCGTTTTGGTTCATATCGGCTAAGCTTTTTTTAAGCCAAAACTGTGTATTTGCTAACTCTTGATCAAACATAATTTACTCGCGCCCCTAAAGAGCGCGCATTCTAACGTATTGCTACAGCGTGCGCAAAGCCCGTGCCTTTATTTGTACGGGCTTTGCGCATTTTGCTATTTACTGGCAGCAACCCAACGTTTAATTTTTTCCTCTAAAATAGGCATCGGCAAGGCGCCATCAATCAATATTTGCGTATGAAACGCTTTAATATCAAACTTATCACCTAACTCTTTTTTAGAGTAGTCACGTAATTGTTGAATTTTAAATTGCCCCAATTTGTACGAAAGAGCTTGGCCAGGCCATGCAATATAACGCTCAACTTCTGCTATCACATCGCTTTTAGCCATTGACGAATTTGCCAGCATGTAATCGATACCTTGCTGTCGAGTCCAGCCTTTTGCATGAAAGCCTGTATCAAGCACTAAGCGCATTGCTCTAAGTTGCTCATCGGCCAAACGCCCGTACCACATATAAGGGTCGGTAAATAAACCCAGCTCTTTTCCTAGGCTTTCTGCGTACAACGCCCAGCCCTCTGCAAATACCGTGTAGCCACCAAATTTTCTAAAATCTGGAAGGCCATCTATTTCTTGCTGTAAAGCAATTTGAAAGTGATGGCCTGGCGCGGCTTCGTGTATAGAGAGTGTTTCTAATAAAAATTTTGGCTGCGCTTTAAGGTTATAAGTATTGATGTAAAAAATACCTGGTCGAGAGCCATCAGGTGCCGGCGCTGCATAAGATGCACCCGCTGCAGATTGAGCTCGATAAGGTTCAACCGCTTTTACAACATAAGGGGCTTTAGGCGCAACATCAAACAGTAAAGGGACGCGCGCATCTATTTTTTGTTTTATATCTTCATACGCTGCAATTAATGCCTCTGGCGTATCGTAATAAAATTGGTCCGAATCACGTAAGTGCTGAAAAAATTCATCCAAAGTGCCGTTAAAACCTACCTCGTGTTTTACTTTTTTCATCTGACTTAAAATACGCGAAACTTCACTTAAACCAATCTCATGTATTTCATCTGCAGAAAGGCTCAACGTGGTATTTTTTTTAATTTGATATTCATACCAAGCTTTACCATTAGGCAAGTCACTATAACCTACCGTTTCTCGGCTTTGAGGAATGTATTGATTGGCTAAAAAGTCGCTCATACTTTTATATGCAGGCACTAATTGCTGCATAATAAGTGCTTTATATTGCGCCGTTATTTGCTGCTTTTGCTGTGCAGTAAATGAGGCTGGTAAGTTTTTAATTGGCCCCCAAAATAACGAATCCTCTGCATTTTTAACCACATGCGCAGCAAATTGTGGCTGAAGCTTTTTAGCTAATGGTTTTGGTAAGGTAATGCCCGCTTTAATCCCTTTCGCCATCGCGCGCTCTACACTGCTGAGCCACGTAATAAAGCCTTCGCTTCGTTTTATAAAATGATTGTAATCTTCTACGGTATTAAATGGCTGCGCACTTTGCCCCGAGCCAAAACCGGCAAAGGTATTATGCGCTCCCGCCATTTGGTTAATAGGCAGCATATAGCTTGGAAATTGCATTCCCTCTAAATTAAGTGCCAGGTCTCTTTGTAATATTTCATAGCTGAGTAACGCTTGCCCTGTTAACTGCGCCTTATCAATAAGTGTTAAACGTTGTTGATACTTTTTGTAAAACGCGGCTTTTTTTGCCCGATTTTTTTGAGTAATAGCGGGGGTAAACTTATCATTAAATTCACTGCGCCCACTATAAGTTGCATTAATAGGTTTAAAACTGAGTAACTCGTTGTAGTACTGTGCTACAAGTACATCTAATTGCTGCTCATAAGAGAGCTCTGAAACAATAGCTGCAGGTGCGTTTGACGTGTTTAGCTGTGCACTATTGCCAGTGTTATTACTGGTTTGTGTGTTCATACAGCCACTTAAAGCAAACATAACGCCACTGGCAACTAAGGCTAATTTAATTGATTTCATGGTAATCCTTTTTAGTATCGTCAGCCGATTATGCGCATTTAACCTGCGTTAATAAAGAAATTACGATAAGTGGCGATTAACCTATTATATTTACACTTTTATATTAGGTTGTTACATTTCAATTAATTAAACAGCCACCAGAAGAAAAAACAATGAAAAAAAAGCTACTCAGCGCCTCCGTTGCACTTATGTGTTTAGGAAGCTTTAACGCGCAAGCCCTTACTTATATTTCTGCTAAAGCCATGGTAGATGTACACACAGGCGAGGTTATTCAATCGCCGCTGATCACCATTGATAATGGGGTGATCACTAACGTCGCACAAAACAAAAAGCCGAGCATGAGCAAAAACGATCAGCATATTGATTTACCCGAGCTCACTTTAATGCCGGGCCTTATGGATATGCATGTACATTTAACCAGCGACCCTACGGTATCTCGAAGTGAGCGTTTAAGTCAGTCGGTACCGCGCATGGCCATTAAAGCCGCGCACTTTGCTAAAAAAACATTACTTGCTGGTTTTACAACCCTCAGAAATGTAGGGGCCGAGGGCTATAGCGTGATTGCAGTGCGTGATGGTATTAACGCCGGAGATATTGTAGGCCCGCGTATTTGGGCAGCTGGCCCTTCGCTTGGGATCACAGGCGGACATTGCGATAATAACCGTTTACCACCAGAGCTAAAATACACTTCAACAGGGGTAGCCGATGGCCCATGGGCTGCACGTGTAAAAGTACGAGAAAACATAAAGTATGGCGCTAATGCCATTAAGTTTTGCGCCACGGGGGGCGTTTTTTCTAAAGGGACAAAAGTGGGTGTACAGCAGTATTCATTTGAAGAAATGAAAGCCATTGTAGATGAAGCCCACATGCGTGATTTACCTGTAGCCGCTCACGCACATGGCACAAGTGGTATTAAAACAGCTATAAAAGCCGGCGTAGATAGTATTGAACATGCCAGCTTTTTAGATGATGAAGCCATCGCACTTGCTAAAAAACATGGCACGTGGT
The DNA here is from genome assembly GCF_028599265.1 of Pseudoalteromonas sp. Angola-4. Classification (NCBI taxonomy): domain Bacteria; kingdom Pseudomonadati; phylum Pseudomonadota; class Gammaproteobacteria; order Alteromonadales; family Pseudoalteromonadaceae; genus Pseudoalteromonas; species Pseudoalteromonas sp. Angola-4. The sequence goes on from NZ_JAQREK010000003.1 coordinate 189,891, forward strand.
TATCAATGGACATTTATAATACAGAATACACACTGAGCTTTGGTGAGCAAAATGGGGTAGATGAAGAAAACCTCAATAAAGAGCGTCAAGTGTCTAAAAAGCAACGCGACAGCTTTAACCGCGCAGTAAAAGCCGGTGTAAATATGGTATTTGGTACCGATGCTGCTATTTACCCTCATGGCGATAACGCCAAACAATTTAGCCGTATGGTTAAATTTGGCATGAGCGAACTACAAGCAATACAGGCTGCCACCATTAACAGTGCAAAGCTATTAAAAATGGATAATAAACTGGGTCAGCTAAAATCAGGGTTTGCAGCCGACATTATTGCCGTAAAAGGTAATCCACTTAAAAATATCTCTGTGCTTGAGCGCATTCCTTTTGTTATGAAAGCAGGCGTTGTTTATAAAAAATAGTCACTAATTAATGTATTATTTTACAAAAGCATGAAAGCTTACACTTTCATGCTTTTTATTTACCGTATTAATTTAACCTTAAATTTACTTTTTAGAACAATAACTCACCTGCTACGCAATTAATTTCACTTTTTTAGAATTTTTTATTCACTTAACGAATAATAACTATTACTATTCGCACACTTTATGGAATGCGAATAATTATCAATATGAAAAAGTTCAAATACTCTCTTGTTACACTTGCGTGTTTAAACGCATCATTAGCGGTTGCTGCAACAACGGCTGAAAAAGACATTGAGCGCATCAGCGTTTACGAAAAGCAAAACCAAGTTGTAATGAGCTCAGGCCTTGCAACTAAATCAGACATGTCGTTAATGGAAACACCGGCACCGGTTGTTATTATTGACCGTGAACTTATAGAGTCACAAGGTGTAGACAGCCTACAAGAACTTGTACGTAATGTAAGTGGTTTAACTCAAGCCGGTAATAACTACGGTATAGGCGACAATTTAGTCATTCGTGGTCTTGATGCTAATTACACTTACGATGGTATGTATGGCGGTGCAGGCTTAGGTAATACATTTAACCCAACTCGTTCACTCACTAATGTTGAGTCGGTTGAAGTACTTAAAGGCCCTGCTACCGGTTTATATGGTATAGGCAGTGCTGGTGGTGTTATAAATCTGATTGAAAAAAAGCCTGAGTTTGAAGAAAAACATAAAATATCTGCCGAACTTGGCCAATGGGATAGTTATTCACTTGCCTTTGATAGCACCAATGCGATTACCGATGACCTAGCGTATCGCGTAATGGCTAAAACGGCCTCAAGCGATGGCTTTCGTGATTTAAAAGAAGACCGCGACGAAATTTATACCTCGCTTAAATACATACTAAGTGACAAGCAAGATATCATGCTCTCTGCTGCCTATATTAAAGACTCAATTGCAGTAGATTCTATTGGCCACCCTATTCGAATTTATAATGCAGAAACCGCCAATGGTTTAACTGCAGGTGAAGTAACTGGCGTAGATTTAGTAAATGACCCATCTGGTAATGGTGTTCAATTAACTGCGGCTCAACAAACACAATTGGCACAGTCGCTTTCATCAACCGATGGCCTTACCCCGTACGATTTTGGTACTAACGGTATTATCTCTCCTATGGCGGATGATAATGAAGGTGAAGAGCTTCGCTTTAAGCTAACCCATAATTACTTTATTACAGATGATTTATTTTTAAATCAGCAGTTACAGTACCGTAACTACACATCAAGCTTTGCTCGTCAAACTGGCGCATTTAATTACGTGTATTCAACACGCGATGGCATTATAAATAACGACCCGCGTGCCCCGTTAGTTGAAGACGGTGTGCTTTACCCGTTTGCAGCGCGACGCCAAGAATACCGTCAAGTAGAAGCTGATGAAAAGTCATGGCAGTATTTCTTAGATTTACGCTATGACTTTATGTTAGGCGACGTGGATAACGAATTACTGGTTAATGCAAACTACGAAGACAGAGACATTCGCTTTAAACAGTATTCTATTTACGATGCAGACAAAGTTATTTACGACAGCGAAGGAAATGTACTTTACCAAGGCACGCTGCCATATATTTATGATATGCGCTCGCCAAATTGGCCAACAGGCAGTTTTGATGACTACGACCCACTAAAAACCAGTGACTACAATAAAAAAGTACAAGCGTGGGGCTTAGGTATTCAACACGTAGGGTATATTACTGAGCAGCTTACAACTCGAGTTGGTGTTGCTTATAATCGCATTAAGCAAACATATGAGCACTATGGTGTAGATGAGCGTTATAGCTCAAGTCGCGCTGAACCAACGCCTGAAGCAAACACATCAGACAGTGGCTTAACTTATAACTTAGGCGCAACCTATCAACCCACTGAAAACTTTTCCGTGTTTATTAACCACGCTAAAGGCCGTACTGCCTACAGTGTATTAGGCTCAGTAGCAGGTACAGAGGCCGACCGTGAAGACTCTGAGTCTATCAGTAACGATTTAGGCTTTAGATTTAAAGCATTTGATGATCAGCTTTTAGCATCACTGGTGGTATTTGAAAGCGCGCGTACAAACCTTGAATACACAAACCCACTGTATGAAGCCGGTGTGTCTGGGCCTGATGTAGTAGAAAGCTACTACGATGGTGAAGAGCAAACCAAAGGCGTTGAACTCGATTTAAATGCGCACTTAAACGAGCAATGGAAAGTAAATGTAAACGGCGTATACCAAGATGCCCGCGATAAATCTAATCCAAATAGCAGCAGTTACGATACACGCCAAAAAGGCGTACCGTATGTAACGGCAAGTACGTGGGTTACCTACTACGCCGATATGTTTAACCTACCTGAGGCTGTTAACATCAGTGGCGGTATTACTTTTGTTGATAACAGAAGCACTAACTCAAGCTCATTTAGTATTCCTGATGGCTATGTACCAAGCTATACGGTGTACGACGCAGCAGTTTCGTACACCACTGATAAGTGGCACATGCAGCTTAATTTAAACAATTTGTTTAATAAAAAGTACTACTCTAAAGCCATGTTTTTAGGTGGTATGCCAGGCGAAGAGCGTAACGCTAAGCTCAGCTTTAGCTACACACTTTAACCCTGCCTAAGCAATTAATTTACTCCTACAAAAAGTAGGAGTAAATTAAACCTAATCTTGATTTAATACTCTACAAAAGATACCAGGCTAAACGTTGCTATAATTTATAAGCGTGCTAGCATTACTTTCTGAATTTACTGAAACTTAAAAAGCTATGAGTCTATCTGAAAAAAACTTAGCCTTTGTTATGCACTGTGGTGAAATGGGCAGCCGTTGGGGTTTCAATCGCACGATTGGCCAAATGTGCGGTTTACTGATCATCACCAAAGAGCCCATGACCGCAAATGAGATTGCCGATGCGCTAAGTATCTCGCGTGGCAATGTAAGCATGGGAATTAAAGAGCTCCAGTCATGGCAATTAATTAAAGTGCATCATATCCCTGGTGATCGTAAAGAATATTACGCCCCAGCGGGTGAAATTTGGGATATGGCTAATCGCGTATTTGAAGAGCGTAAAAAGCGTGAAATAGACCCTACCCTAAGTTTGCTGCGTGATAACCTTTTAGACGAAGCAAACAACGAAGAAGAGCGCTATGCACAAAAGCAAATGGGCGAAATCCACAACCTACTCGAAACGGTTACTAAGTGGTCTTCAGAGTTACAACGCTTAAGCCCAGAGCAGCTTAATAAGCTAATGAAGCTTGGTTCAGGAATTGGCAAGGTTATCGATTTAAAAGATAAAATATTTAAAAAAGAACATGATTAAACAAATAAAAAAAGCCGCTTAGCGGCTTTTTTTATCACACAACAGCGTATAAATTATATTTTTGGATAACCAATTCTATCTGAAAGATAGCCCACGCTGGTGGCAAAGTAATATGAGCGGTTCCAGTGCATAAACACTTTGTAGTTATCATACGCTAAGTACATACGCCCATTGATGTCATCGGGCATTACCAGTGCAGCGCGTACATCAACATTAGGTAAGTCAGACCCGTCAGCTTTGCGTACACCCAGTGCTTGCCAGTCTGCAAGCGAGCGCTCTGAGTCGTTCCAATATTCTAACCATTGCTTACGTGTTTTAGTGCCACGTTTTAGCACGTATTTACTGTCAAAATTTTCAGGTAATTTTACCTGGCGACCCCAAGTTAGTGAGTCATTCCAACCTTCTTGTTTTAAATAATTGGCAATCGATGCAAATGCATCTTCTTTGGTGGTCCAAATATCTTTACGGCCGTCGTTATTGTAATCAACGGCGTAGGCGTTAAATGAGGTAGGCATAAACTGAGTTTGCCCCATTGCTCCAGCCCAAGAGCCTTTAAATTTATCAAGCGTAATATGGCCTGACTTTAAAATATCTAATGCTGCCCAAAGCTGGCGCTTATAAAGCGCTTCACGACGACCATCAAAGGCAAGCGTCACAAGCGATGAAATAACATTATGGCCACCTTGTATTGTGCCAAAGTTACTTTCAAGGCCCCATAATGCCACTATAAAGCGTGCTTGTACGCCAAACTCTTTTGCAACTTGTTCAAGTACATCTTTATTTTCTGCGTAGAGTTTACGTGCACGATCAATTTTCCATTGCGGTACGCGTTTTGGCAAGTAGGTTTCGAGGGTTTCTTTAACCTCTGGCTGGTTTTTATCAGCCGATACAACTTTTTCTTTGTATGAGGCGGTCGCAAATGCATCGTCTATTAACTTGCTATCGTACCCTTTTGCAATTGCCTCTTGTTTTAAGTCACTTAAATAAGTTTGAAATTCGGCCTGCGTTTTAGCAACTACAGAGCCACTTAAACACACTGAGCATAAAATTACGGCTAACTTTTTAATCACTATCAACTCCGTTTTCTTTTCGTAATTGGCTAAGTAAATTTTCTTCCGGCGGTGGAATTTGCAAATAGTAACCCTTGTCTGGGTCAGCTAACGCTGCTTTTACTGTTTCAAGGTCGGCACCGCCTAAATGATCACGCTTTGCTAAATTGATAATCATTACATAAATAGGTTGACCAAACATAGCCAGTAAAGGTTCAGGCACTTTACTAAAATCATCTCTTTTTTCAACAAATAAGAAGGTATCCGCTTTTTTCTTACTTTTATATACCGCAGTGAGCATAATGGCCCTATTTAATCTTGCTTAACATTGCCGCACACTATAACATGAGAGTAATAATAAGTTAGAAAAATTAGATTAGAAATTTCATTAAAGGCCTTATTCAGCCTACGTTTATCTAAAATTAATTTCTAATCAGACAAATCAATTGAGCGTGTATGTCGGAACAAATTTTTGAGCTAAAAGGGAACCTTTTCACGTTGTCAGTATTGCATCTTTATAGCACTGATATCGCCCTTCTAGCAGAACAGTTGTATGTAAAAATAGCCCAAGCTCCTCGTTTTTTTGAAGGAGCGCCTATTGTTGTTAATTTAGAAGAAATTAAAAACAGCTCACTTGATTTTGTACATTTAAAATCTCTCATTGAGCGTATGAGCTTTAATGCTGTAGGTGTTTGTAATGGCTCAGATGAGCAACACACGCAAGCTAAAGCCGCTGGCCTGTCTGTACTAAATTACTCGCAAGATGCTAAAAGTGCACCCGTTAAACAAGAGGCGCCAAATACCTCTATTGTTGAAAAAAACGTGTACCTACCTGCGCAAGTAATTAATGGCACGGTACGCTCAGGGCAGCAAGTTTATGCAAAAGACAGAGACTTAATTGTACTTGGTGCAGTTAGCCACGGTGCAGAAGTAATAGCCGATGGTAATGTGCATATTTATGGCACCTTACGCGGGCGCGCTATTGCAGGTGCAAAAGGGATTAAAGACGCCTGCATTTATTGCCAAAAGCTCGAAGCCGAATTGGTTTCAATTGATGGCAATTACTGGATCAGCGACTCATTACAAGGTGAGCACTGGGGCAATGCAGTACAAATACAACAAAAAAACGAATCATTAGAAATTTCAGCTTTGGTTAAAGGATAAATCTCATGGCAAAAGTAATTGTCGTTACCTCTGGTAAAGGCGGTGTTGGTAAAACAACATCAAGTGCTGCAATAGGCACCGGTTTAGCTTTAAAAGGCTATAAAACAGTTATTATCGATTTTGATATTGGCTTACGTAATCTAGATTTAATTATGGGGTGTGAGCGCCGCGTAGTATACGATTTTGTAAACGTAATAAACGGCGAAGCCAACCTAAATCAAGCGCTTATTAAAGATAAACGCGTTGAAAAATTATTTTTACTACCCGCATCACAAACACGTGATAAAGACGCCCTTACCCGCGAAGGCGTAGAGCGCGTTTTAAACGAACTAAAAGAAGACTTTGACTACATTGTGTGTGATTCACCTGCAGGTATTGAAGCCGGCGCAATGATGGCGATGTACTTTGCTGATGAAGCAATTGTAACAACAAACCCTGAAGTATCTTCGGTTCGAGATTCAGACAGAATTTTAGGTATTTTACACAGCAAATCGAAACGTGCTGAAGAAGGCCTAGAAAATATTAAAGAACACCTATTATTAACACGCTACAACCCTGAGCGAGTTGAAAAAGGTGAAATGTTATCGGTAGAAGATGTTAAAGATATTCTGTCGATTCCTTTACTTGGTGTTATCCCTGAGTCGCAAGCGGTATTAAGTGCGTCTAATTCAGGCCAACCAGTAATACTTGATGGTGATTCAGATGCAGGGCAAGCATACGCTGATGCAATCAATCGCTTACTCGGTGAAACAGTCGATTTTCGCTTCTTAGATGTTGAGAAAAAAGGCTTATTTAAACGGATTTTTGGAGGTTAATGTGTCTTTACTTGACTACTTCCGCTCAGAAAAGAAAAATAGCGCGTCATTAGCAAAAGAGCGATTGCAGATCATTGTCGCGCACGAGCGTTCGCAACGCGGAACACCGGATTACTTACCACAATTAAAACAAGATATTTTAGATGTGATCCGTAAGTACGTAAATGTAAACACTGATGCAGTGCAGGTACAGTTTGATCAAAACGAAGATGATTTAGCGGTACTTGAGCTCAACGTGACATTACCTGACGAAGAAAAAAAGTAGCACAACTAAAAGCGGCATTTTAAATGCCGCTTTTTGCTTTGCACACTCACTACACGTATGTGGTGCATTGTGTTGTGTTTTAAGTTTAAAAGTTTACACGTAAACCAAGTAAAAACTCATGGCTTGCTGCACTGTCAATTTTAAAGCCATCAGTAAATGCATCTTGCCCCGTTTGCACATCACCAAATTCAATGTATTGATACTCAGTGTATAACGACATAGTTTTAGTTATTTGATAGTTAACCCCTGCACCAATATTCCATGTAAATTCGGTTGAATCGTCATCAGCATACGCATCGTAATAGCCATCAACATTTCCATCGAATGCATCAAAGGCGCTAATGCCTGCACCACCTAATTTTGCAGAATAGCTGTTATCGGCAACCCCCTAACCCTGCTTTAATATAAGGCGTAAACGCGGTGCTGTTATCAAAATCGTAAAAGCCTTCAATTGTATAAGTGGTGGTCTTTAAATCCCCCTTTAATACATACTACTCACCTTCACGTGCACCCACGCCAACTTTTGTATCGCTATAGTCAGTATCATGATAGCTAATACGCGCCTCTACTCTAAATTGAGGATTGAACTGATAACCTAAACCAATACTGCCTACACTGCCCTCACCGGCATCAAATTCAGATGGAAAATCACTATCTACGGCAATATTGTTACCAATGGCTTGAGAGTCATTTGCTTGCGAACTATAGCCAACATGTGCAGTTCCATAAAACCCCTCTGCACTAGCTAAAGTAGGTGTGGTACACGCTAAAGCAATTGCGGCAACTATAGTTTTTTGTAATGTGTTCATTGTTATTCCTGATTTTTTTAACAACCAAATTATTGGGCTGTAAGGCTAATGTTGAATTCGCAGCTAATATAACTTTTAGATACACAAGCGAATAGATACAATAACGGCACAATACAATTCCGACTTTCAGAACAATGATTAACTATTTACGACACATGGCTATTTTTGCCAAAGTGGTTGCTGGCGGTTCATTTCGTATTGCACCTAAGGAGCTTGGCATAGCACCTTCACGTGTTAGCCATGTGTTTCTGACTTAGAACAGTTTTTAGGCGTCACTTTATTACATAGAACAACCCGTAAATTGTCGCTTACCCCTGAAGGTGAAAAACTTTACGCCCACGTAGAAAACATAACAAAACACGCATAGGCAGGTTTGAACGAAATTAACTCTGTGGGTGATGAGCCTATAGGGTCTTTAAAAATATCGCTGCCCGCCTTTTTAGCAAGCTCCGAAATTTCAGCCGCGATAGCAGAATTTGTGCAAACATACCCAAAAGTGAACTTGTCTCTTAATTACACAGACCAAGTAATAAATATAATGGATGAAGGACTCGATTTAAGTATTCGAGTTGGCTGGCTAGAAGACAGCTCACTCATGGCGCGTAAAATTGGCGAGAGTAAACGCTTTTTAGTTGCCTCAAGTAAGTACGCGAGTAGGCATCAGCCCCCTATGCACCCAAACGATTTAAAACAGTGGGATTGGGTTCATTTTAGTATGCGCGGCAGCACTGTAGATTTTACCTCTCCAAATGACGAAGTAGTGTGTATTTGTGAAAAGTCGCGCGTAAATGTAAATAGTGCACTTGCAATAAGTCACTTTGTATCTGAAAACTTGGGTCTTAGCATATTGCCCGAAAACCTAGTAAAAAAACAATTAGCAAGAGAAGAGCTCATTCACATTTTACCTAACTGGCAACTTAAGCCGCTTGGTTATTACGCGGTATGGCCAAATAATGCACGCAGAGAAAACCTAACACTATTATTAGTACGCTTTTTAGCTAAGCGCGGTTTAGTAACCGCAGAGGATTAAGCAAGTACCCCTTAAGTGAATATGTTATTATGGGCCTATTATTTTGCTTTATGCTTGCTATTACTTTGCTATGTTAAATCACGCTTCTTGTTTTACTTTATTTGATTGCTCTGTAGATTCTATACCGCTTCCAGATAAATTTACGTTTCCGTTTTACTACCAGCCTCATCCGTTATCTGTTTTAGCCGCAACACAATTGCAGCAGCAACTTGAAACGCATTTACCGTATAACGAAAATGACAGCAGCAATACAGCAACGAATGATGGCAAAATGTTTGGTGTACTGGTTGTACAAAACCAGCAACAACAACTTGGCTTTTTAGCGGCGTATTCAGGCCAGCTTGAAAATTTAAATACCGATATAAAATGCGTGCCTAATGTATCTACAATGGCACTGGAAGATGTGAGTTATTTAAAAGAAAGTAAAATAATTAACGACATAAATGCGCAAATACATGCCCTAGAAAATGCAAGTACATTGAATAAATTAACAGCGTCATTAAATGCCGATAAAGCCGCGTTTGAGCAACAGTTACACGCTCAACAAAGCGTAATGCAAGCCAATAGAAAAACACGTAAAAAGGCGCGCAGTGCACTTGTAATTGAGCACAGCCAAGAAATAACGCCTGAGCAACAAGCAAGCTTGAATGAACTGGCCAAACAAAGCATAGAAGATAAAAAATACTATCAAAGCATAAAAGATCACTGGCACGACAAAATAACTCAGCAACAGCAGGCGCTTAATGCCCTACACGACGAAATAAAACAGTTAAAAAAGCGCCGTAAAGTTTTATCTAAAAACCTACAAAAACGAGTGTTTGCGCAGTACCAGTTTTTAAATGCAGAGCATGAAGTTAAAGATCTCAATGCCATATTTGCAGCATTGCCAGAGCATACTCCGCCATCAGGTGCTGGAGATTGCGCTGCGCCCAAGCTATTACAATACGCTTATCTTAATAATTTAAAGCCAGTGGCAATGGCTGAGTTTTGGTGGGGGCCCGCACCTAAATCGGCAATACGCCAACATAAAAACTATTACCCTTCTTGCTACAGTAAGTGCCAACCTATTTTATCGCACATGTTAAAAGGCCTCAGCATAGAAGATAACCCGCTACTCGTTAACCCTGCTGAAGGTAAAACGCTGCCGATAGTCTATCAAGACGATGATATTGTTATTGTAAACAAGCCCAGCGAGTTTTTATCTGTACCAGGAGTCAATATTGAAGATTCTGTGTATTTACGTATTCAAACGCAATTTCCGCACGCTACAGGCCCGTTAATTGTGCACAGACTAGATATGTCTACATCAGGTTTATTAGTGGTGGCGCTCAATAAACGAGCCCACAAAGCACTACAAAAGCAATTTATTGCCCGCACTATTGATAAACGTTACATTGCGCTGGTTGATGGTATTGTGCCTAAGGACAGTGGCAAGATAGAGCTGCCCTTGAGACTTGATTTTGACGATAAGCCACGCCAGCTTGTTTGTTATAAAAACGGCAAACCCGCACTTACTACATGGCAGGTGCTTGAACGAAAAAACAATATTACACGTCTACAGCTCTACCCTAAAACAGGACGCACTCACCAGTTAAGAGTACACTGCGCTCATCACTTAGGGCTTAATATGCCTATTATTGGTGACACACATTACGGTAAAAAAGCCAACAGGTTACACTTACATGCCGAGTATTTGGCGCTAGATCACCCCATTACCAATAAGCGGTTAACGTTCAGCGTAGCGCCCGATTTTTAATACCAATTCGCATAATTAAGTGATCTATTTTGAGGATGGAAAAACGTGTTGATAGCAAGGCAAAAAAATCGCTATTTAGTTGTTCTAAATGAGAATTTTTTAACGCAGATAGCGACACGATTAGCCCCTAAAAATGACTAAATATTATTGCGAATTGGTATAACATAGCCTGTTAGCTTAAAAAGTGGGTTTAATTATCCCACTCTTTAAGTGCGTCTTTAACAAAACTGTAGCGCCAAGAATTAAGTAAATCAGGTTTAATATGATTTAGCTTTTGCTCATCGGTGAGTTTCCAATTCCAGCTAATAAGCTGATTAATTTGCTTTTTAGAGGCCATTACATCCTCTGGTATACCCTGCTCTTTTGCCACTTTAGTGATTTTTTGCTTAATATCTTTAGCTACTTTTTTATAAGCCGGAAAATCAATTAAACGTTTAAGCACTGGCGGATGCTCATCAACCGGGAGTGCTTTGGCCTTTTCAATACACTTTAGTATTTCGACTCCAGAGCGGTTTACTTCCATCGACTCAACACCCGGAATTTGTCTCAGCGTATTTAAGCTCGAGGGCCCACGTTTAGCAATTTCCGTCATGTTGTGCTCTTTAAGCACAAAGTTAAGCGCTAAATTTTTACGAATAGCTTTATTACGACGCCATACAGCTAATTCTTTTAATACCGCGAGCTCGTGCGGTTTTAGTTGCCATGCGTTTTTTATATCTTTGTAAAGCAGCTCATCTGGAGTTTGAAAGGCGCGTTTATTTGCAATTAACTCGCTCTCATTTATGACAATATCAAATAACTCAGCTTTATTTATACGCTCAATTATTAGTTCAAAACAAGGCAGTAAATGAAACGTATCAGCGGCTGCATAATCGAGCTGCTTTTTAGTTAATGGGCGCTGTAGCCAATTAGTTCGCGATTCACTTTTGTCTATTTCTATGCCTAATAGCTCTTTTACCATTAGCGCAAAGCCCATACAGTTGCCTTCGCCTAAAAGCTGAAGAGCAAATTGTGTATCAAACAATGGAGCGGGTACAAAGCCTGCATATTTTTGAAATACTTCAATATCTTCTGAAGGTGAATGCAACACTTTCAGTACTGATGGATCTTGTAATATTTGCCAAAATTCAAATAACGAGAGTTCGGCCAGTGGATCTATAAGGGCAAGATGCTCGCCATCATATACTTGAATAAGTGCAACTTCAGGGTACAAAGTACGGCGGCGCATAAACTCTGTGTCTATGGCTAAAATAGGCTTGTTTTTTATTTGCTCAACAAAGGTATTGAGTTGATTTTGTGTTTCGATCAATTGGTATTGCACTTAATCTCCTACAATAAAAAAGCCGGCTAATGCCGGCTTTTTTATAGTTTACTAATCTTTTAGGGCTCTTCTGAGAATTTTACCTACATTTGTTTTAGGTAACTCATCCTTAAACTCAACGAGTTTAGGCACCTTATAATTAGTTAAATTATCACGACAGTGATTTATTATATCTTTTTCAGTTAAAGAAGGGTCTTTTTTAACAACAAAAACTTTAACTTGTTCACCACTTACATCGTGCGGAATACCAATAGCCGCAACTTCTAGTACGCCGTCGTGCATGGCAACAACTTCTTCTATCTCATTTGGGAACACATTAAAGCCCGATACAATGATCATGTCTTTTTTGCGGTCAACAATATAGAAAAAGCCTTCATCGTCGTATGTGGCAATATCGCCGGTAGCAAACCAACCATCTTGCAAACATTCTGCGGTTGCATCTGGGCGGTTATAGTAACCTAGCATAACTTGTGGGCCTTTAACCCATAGCTCACCGGGTTCACCTTTTGCCGCTTCTTCACCGTTTTCAAGCATTAGCTTAATTTCGGTATTAGGAGCAGGTAGACCAATAGAGCCATTATAAGCTTCTAGATCGTACGGGCTTACAGTTACAAGCGGTGCACACTCAGTTAAACCGTAACCTTCCATTAATTTAGAATTAGTCACTTTTTGCCATTTTTCAGCTACAGGACGTTGTACCGCCATACCGCCACCTAATGACATTTTTAAATGACTAAAATCAAGCTCTGCAAACCCTGGTGTATTAAGTAGCCCGTTAAACAGGGTATTTACACCGGTAATAGCAGTAAATTTATGCTGATTAAGCTCTTTAACAAATGCTGGCATATCACGTGGGTTTGTAATTAATACATTCAAACCACCGTATTTCATAAACGTTAAGCAGTTAGCCGTTAACGCAAATATATGGTAAAGCGGTAATGCAGTAACAACAACTTCAGTACCACGGTCTAATACTTTATCTAAACAGCCCGATACTTGCTCAAGGTTACCAACCATGTTGCCATGACTTAACATCGCCCCTTTAGATACGCCGGTTGTACCACCCGTGTATTGTAAAAAGGCCAGATCAGATAAGCTCATTTCTGGGCGCGTATACTTTGCAGGGTCACCTGCTAACACATCTGAAAACTTAATTGTATTTGGCAGGTTGTAGCTGGGTACCATTTTTTTTATATATTTAACCACAAAATTAACGATATGCTTTTTAATACCACCCACCATGTCGCCCACTTGGGTAACAACAATGTGTTTTACATCCGTTTTTGCAAGTGCTTTTTCAAGCGTGTCTGCAAAGTTAGCCAATATAAAAATAGCTGACGCGTCAGAGTCTTTTAATTGATGCTCAAGCTCTCGTACTGTGTAAAGTGGGTTTACGTTAACCACCACACACCCTGCACGTAAAATACCTAAAATAGCGATAGGCGTTTGTAATAAGTTAGGCATCATTACGGCAACTTTGTCGCCTTTTTTAAGACCTAAATCATTTTGAATATACGAGGCAACACGTTGTGTCGCTGTATCTATTTCATCATACGATAATGTTTTACCCATATTCGTAAATGCAGGTAAATCTTTGTAATCGGTAAAACTTTTTTCGAACACTTCGAGTAACGAGTTGTAATGCTCAGGATCGATTGTTTCAGGCATACCTTCTGGGTAGCGCTTAAGCCAGATTTTTTCCACTCTTAGCCCCTGTTTATAATTATATTTTTATTAACCTTAATCTAAGTAAGGCACTTTAACAATTGAGCAAATACTCTAATGCAGGAATAATCCCACATTTGGCGCTAATTTACAATTAACATGCACCATTTTGCAGCATAAAGGCTTGAATATGCTCAAAACATAACCCACTGCTTTGCATATGGCAATGATGCCCGCCATCTACATTAATTACCTTCAAGTTGTTGTAATAGCTAATATACTTGGCCAAATTTTGTTTTACAAACGAATAACCTTGGTTACCTAAAATTAATTGGCTTGGTGCAATTAATTGTTTTATTGCACCAATACATTGCGCTTCATCAAACCTAAAACCTGAGTGATTTTTAAGCTTAGGGTCTGTTGTTAACTCATACCCTAGTTCACTTTGCTTAATATTACGACTCATCAATAAGGTGATCAGTTCGTTATTTAAATCTGTTGTATTTGCACGCGCATCGATAATCGCTGATTGCGATTTATAAACGCGCTTTTTTTTATTGTAGGCGCGCTCTCTGTTCAGTATCGCCCCTTTTAATTGCTCACATACTTCATCACTGGGGGTTGTAACACAGCCAATCCCTTCAATAAAGGTAACTGAATGCACATACTCACTAAAACAACTAGCAAATAAACCAGCCACCATTGCGCCCATTGAATGGCCGACTAAATGTACCTTTTTTGCCCCTAAGCTCTTTATAAGTTGGTACACATCGTCAATATAATCAACAAAATAATAATGAGCGTCCTGTGCGCGCCAATCAGATAGCCCATGCCCAGCAAACTCAACACAATACCAAGTATGCTGCGGGTTAACTTTATCTAGCATAGGTGTAAAACTATTACTGTTATCTAGCCACCCATGCAAGGCTATAACCAGCTCATCGCCAGTGCCTTTTTGTAAGCCACGCAATGTTATATTTCTTGTTTTTATTTCAAATGGCTGCAACAGACACCTCTTTTTAACGTGCGACATTATTTATAACATACTAGTTGTCAGACCTCTAATACCAAAAGTTTTTATATTTTTTATATTTATAAAGACCACTTTATTTGTAAGGTTAACTTTTGAATTTTAATTATGTATTTAATTTCAACAGCTTAAAATATTTTAAGCTTCATTAATTCAATAAATAATTACAAACAGAGCTTAAATACTCTTCAGGTAGGTAATGTATACCACTATATTCATTACACTATAATTAACATAACCTAAAAAAATGGCTGTATTGTTTTAGTGACAATTAGCCAAACCTGTTTATATACTTTGCTTTTTATTCTTACTTCATTTCATTATTATACGAGGGCGTATTGAACTTTGTGGATTGAAATTTGTTCAATCTACGGGCGGTTAAATCCTGGTACGAGGTTTGTAACCTTGTGGACGGAGTAAAAACCTAGCAAAAATTTAATCGCCTTAGAAAGAATTTTTGGGCAGCGCATGTTTGGTATTTATGCTGCAAATTCAACACGCCGTAACCATATACAATTGTGGTGCTATTTAAACAGCACATTCATAGGGATAAAAATGAAAAACCAACTTAGCTTATTAGCGCTTTTATGTGCATCTACCAGTGTTTATGCAAGCGATGCACCTAAAAATGTAATTTATATGATTGGTGACGGGATGGGTCCTGCCTATACAACCGCTTATCGTTATTTTAAAGATGATCCAACCACCAAGCAGATTGAAACAACCGTATTTGATACTATTTTAACAGGCATGGCGCGTACTTACCCTGACGATCACACTTATGTTACCGACAGTGCTGCAGGTGCAACCGCACTGAGTAGCGGCCACAAAAGTTATAATGGTGCTATTGCAGTCGATACAGACAAAAAGCCCGTTAAAACCATGCTAGAAATAGCAAAAGAACGCGGTATGACAACGGCATTAGTAGCTACCTCGCAAATTAACCATGCCACCCCAGCTAGTTTTGCTACACATAACGAATCACGTCGAAATTACGATGCGATTGCTAATGAATACATAGATAACAAAATTGCCGGTAAACTCCCTGTTGATTTAATGCTAGGGGGCGGTACGCAGTATTTTATTAGAGAAGACCGTAACCTCGTTGATGAATTTAAAGCAGCTGGTTATCAATATAGCGATGATATAAAAAACCTTGGTCAGATTACGCAAGTACCGGCACTTGGCTTATACGCCCCAATGGGTCTGCCGTTTGCGCTTGATGCTAATTCAAACCACTTAACGCAACTAACAGCTAAAGCATTTGATTTACTCGACGGCCAAAATGAAGACGGCTTTTTTGTAATGATTGAAGGCAGTCAAATTGATTGGTGTGGACATGCTAACGATGTAGCCTGTGCCATGGCCGAAATGGATGACTTTGCACAGTCGATTGAAAAAGCAAAAGCCTATATTGATAAAAACCCTGATACTTTATTAGTGGTTACTGCAGATCATTCAACTGGTGGGTTAACCCTCGGTGCGCACGGACAATATAAGTGGGATACAGAAGTTATTAAAGGCGTTAAAGCAACAGCCGTTGAGCTGACAAAGCAATTACTCGCTGCTGATGACCTAGAGCCTATTTGGCGCGCCAACACAGGTATTGAATATACACCGGCTAATAAAGTAAAACTTGAACAAGCGAAAAAAATGGGCGAAACAGCGCTTAATTTAGCCATTAAAAGTATTATTAGTGACGCCAGCTTTACTGGTTGGACAACAGGCGGACACACCGCTGTAGATGTACAAGTATTTGCCTACGGTAAAGGCAGTGAACACTTTAAAGGTGCTCAAAATAATACAGATATTGCCGATAAACTAATTGGCTTTATTAAACAGTAGCCATAAGCTTACGCAAAAAGCCCGAACCTGTGTTCGGGCTTTTTATTTTTTACTGTTACTGGGGCTAAGCGTATATATCGACGCCTATTAAATCTTGTACTTCGGCGCGACGCTCTAAATTTGCAAATTCTGTATATGTTGAAATTGCTTTACTCACCGTTGGGCTTGGTTGGTCATAAATAGTTTGGCTGTACTTTGCGTTACTAGTGTTTTGACTAAAGTATTGATTAGCAAGCTCTACACCCGCTTTACTACTTTTTACATAATCTGTGTTTGTTTTTTGACTGGCGCTATCATCCGCTAAACCTTGCGGTTTAGAGGGTATAATTTTTGTAGAGCTAACCTTTGCAGGAATATCCCCCGTAAAAAAACCAGCGCCAATTGGCAAAGTCATAGATAACTTCCAACAATAAACATATTAAAAATTATGATTTAAAAACACCCAATTTGCAACTCTTGTGCTTATTCGCGACCCGGTAGTTTTTTCCATGTTACTGTATCGCGCACATATTTAGGTTGCGCATCACTTGCTTTAACAACCTCGCCCTTTAAAAAGGCCGTGTCTACATGGCTAAGCATATAGCGAGCATCTGGCAATGTAATGGCTGTATTTATGGTTATATTGCTAACGTTTTTAAGTGCATCAGGGTAACTTTTAAATCCCGTGCCAACGGCAATCGCGTGTAACTCTTCACTGCTTATGTGCTCTTCGCTTAATAACTCTGGTTTTATAACACACTCTTCATTTACCAGCTCCATGCGTGCGTTATTTACCTGGTATTGGGCAAAATAAATTTCTCCCATGCGTGCATCTATAGCTGAATACACTACTGGTGCCTGCGTTTGCTCGTACGCTTGCTGGGCCATAATTGCCAAGGTTGAAACACCCACTAATGGTAAATTGGCTGAATAAGCTAGCCCTTGTGCAATAGCAACACTAATGCGTACACCGGTAAAGCTACCTGGCCCTTGGCCAAAGCCAATAACGTCTAAGTCTTTTAATTTACACTGTGCTTTATTAAGAAGCTCATCAACTAAAGGGAGTATTTTTTGACTATGTTGCTGTGGGCATTCTTCAAAATGATGAAATGTTTGCCCCTCAAAGTGTAAAACTATAGATAACGCTTCGGTTGAGGCGTCTAGGGCAAGAATATTACTTTTAATCATTTTAGTACTCTAGTTAATGTGTTTTAAAAATGTGTTTGCATCTTCTAAGCTTCGCGTGCGGCGCATCGGCGGTAAGCTTTTTAAAAATACTTGGCCATATTGGCGCGTTACTAATCGGTTGTCGCAAATAACCAGCACGCCTTTATCTTTGTTATCTCGTATTAAACGCCCCACGCCCTGCTTGAGCGCAATAACAGCTTGCGGTAACTGTATATGAGCAAACGGGTCTTTGCCTTGCATTTGGCAATCTTGCATTTTGGCTTGCAGTAATGGGTCATCCGGTGCTGCAAAAGGTAACTTGTCAATAATAACACAGCTTAGCGTGCTACCACGTACATCAACCCCTTCCCAGAACGAGGCAGTACCTAACAATACCGCATTACCATGGCGCGTAAATTTTTCCAGTATTATACGCTTAGACATTTGCCCTTGCATATAAACTGGGTAGTCCATTTGTGTGGTTAACCCCTCAGCCACCAAATGCATCATTCGGTAACTTGTAAACAGTACAAAGCAACGCCCTTTAGCCGATTTAATCAGCTCTAGGGTTAATTTTATAATTGCATGAGGCATATTCTCTGCATGCGATTCAGGCAAATATCGTGGTAAGCATAACAGCGCCTGATTAGGATAATCAAAGGGGCTATCAACCATCATACTTTGCGCAGGAGTAATACCTAAGCTTGCATTAAAGTGATCGAGCTTATTATCAACCGATAACGTGGCTGAGGTAAATACAAACCCTGCGCCGGTGTCTTTCATCATTTGAGCAAATTTAGCAGAGACATTAAGTGGCGTAATATTAACCGTTAAATAGCGCCGCGTGGTTTCGTACCAATAGCTAAAGCCCGTTTGTGCGGTATCAAAAACACGCTCTAACTGACCTTTAAACGCTAAAGTGCGCTCAAACGGGTGCTCTATTTTATCACTGCGCTCTAAGCACAGTTTTAATACCTGATAAACAAAGTCTAAATCGCTAATTACCCGATGCAGCGCTGCGCAAATTAATTTATCACTGAGCTTTTCGCGCCAATCTCCTCGGCTACCATCTACACCAAACTGTAAACGTAAATCAGCCACACTGGTTTCAAGCTTATTAAGGCTTTTGCCAAGCTGCAGCATATCGGGAATTTCTGCACGGTAAATAGCGCGTAAATCGTTAATTAAATCCACCAGCTTTTTAGTGCTAATACTTTCACCAAAGTAGTCACTAGCAATTTCGCTAAGCTGGTGTGCTTCGTCAAAAATATAAGCGTCGGCAGTGGGCATAAGTTCGGCAAAACCGGAGTCTTTTACTGCCATATCAGCAAAAAATAAATGATGGTTTATAACCACTACATCCGCTTCGGCTGCATTCAAACGCGCTTTGCGTATATAACATGATTGAAAGTCTGGACACTCTTTGCCTAAACAATTATCGGCTGTCGAATTAACATAAGGCAGTACCTTGGCATCTTCTTCAATACCAATACAATCAGCTAAATCACCCGAGTGTGTTTCACTGGCAAATTTTGCAACCATAGCAAGTTGATGCATTACATCAGGATCGTCTGTTGGTACATGGGCTACATGTTGGTTTAGCCTATAAGTGCACAGATAATTAGCGCGCCCTTTTAACAATGCGGTTTTTTTAGAGGCATTAAGTGCTTTTACTAGCTGAGGTAAATCGCGGTGGTATAACTGCTCTTGCAAGGCCTTAGAGCCTGTTGAGATAATTGTTTTACCTTTAGATTTAAGGGCAGGCGCTAAATAGGCAAACGTTTTACCTGTACCAGTGCCCGCTTCAACCACTAACTGCGTGCTATTTTTTAATGTATCGTTAACGGCAACGGCCATATCAATTTGAGGTTGGCGAGGCGTGTATCCATCTAAAGATAACGCTAACGGCCCGGTTGCACTAAACAGCTGTTTGATAATACCAGTCACTTTACAAAAAATAATAGCGAGATTTTACGTAAGCCTGGCTATAAGGGCAAGCCAATTGAAATTAGAATTTTGTAAAGGGGCTCACACCCCTTTACACGTTATTGTGCATTTATAGATAACGTGACATTGCTGGCATTGCTATACCCTTTTAAATCGATATACCAATTACCTGTTTGTGGCGCAGAAAACGAACAGGTTTCGCTATTGCCATTTTTATATGGCCTGCACAAGTACTCAGAATCACTAGAGGGAGTGCCAAAGTTTACATATAAATCAGCATCGCCACTGCCACCAGACATTGTTATATCTAATGATGCGTACTTCGTATTTAAACTTTGGCTAAAGCGTTGCCAGCTCCCAGCAGAAACACTAATGTTTGTTATGCTCCGATTGATAGGCTCAATACTCCCCCCTTCATTGTAACTTCCGGTTAGGGATACATTTTCTATCGCATTCCATGCGTGTACCATCACATAGTAAACTCCTTCACTAGAGGGGTTAATATCGCAACGTTCATTACTACTTGAGGTAGTGCTTTTACAATCATAATCGTTCAGCGTAGGTGCTTGATTGTAGCGTACATATAAGTCTGCATCCCCTGTGCCCCCAGTCGTAATAATATTTAAATTGCTCGCACTTTGTGGCACAGCTAATGTGTAAATAAACTGCTCTTTTGCAACCCCTGTGATCCCACTGAGTGTTTGCCCATTGGTTAATTGGTTATTAGTAGGGGGCGTAGTATCGCCGGCATTTTTAGCCATTTCGGCAACATAACTTACTGCCAACTTGGCGAATTTACTGGCATGTTGAGCATCAAACTGGTTATCGTTTTGGGTGTGAATAAGCGGGTTTATATCGCCCATTTTTGATTCAAAAGGCATAGAGGCTGCAAACCCTTGCTGATACCATGACGCATGATCAGAACACCCATAACCACACTGATCAAATCCATAATTTAATTGCGGTAAGTAGGTATCTAAAAGCGCTGCTAAAAACTGATTTTGTGCATTGTTAGTGTAATCAGTCATCATAACTATATCTTCAAGGCTGCCATTATTGCCTGTCATATCAAACTGCACCATGCCCACTACATTTTTACCCTGCGATTGGTAACTGCTTGCAATATCACTTGAACCTCTAAGGCCGACTTCTTCCGCTGCAAACGCCATAATTTGAATCGTACGCTGTGGTTTGTAATTAGTTTGTACAATCGCGCGCAGCGCCTCTGATAGCACAGCAATGCCTGAGGCGTTATCATCAGCACCAGGTGAACGTCCATTGCTTGGGTTTGACTGATTTATCGAATCAAGGTGGCCACCAATAATAACAATTTCATCTGCTTTTTCATTACCTTCAATTGTCACTATAACCGACGATTGCGCCCAATTATGCGGGTAAATTGCAATGCTAATATCACTGCGACTTTGCGCTATTTGCTGCCAGTATGTTTTTAACCAATTTGCAGCATCTACTCCTGTTTGTGAGGTGTAATAACGATTATTAAAACTGGTTAAAGAGTTAACAGTGCTATCGAGGTTAACGGTGCTAATTGATGACATTAAATTTTGTACTGTTTGTTCGTTATCAATAGAATAACTAAATGCTAATGTATTTTGTATAGTATGCGCCGCGGCTAATTGTGTTGCGTAACTGCTCGCCTCTTGCCAGGAATCATGTGCCACAAACCCACCGCACCGATTATAATTGTGGTGCATAAATTCGCTTAGATTATTTACCTGATCAGCAGGTATATTCACCAAGTCTATATTTTCAAGCGCACTTGTTGAGCGCTGTGCAAAGGGCAATCTTTGTACTAATCCATGCTGGGTATACTCATAATGTGCCGCTGCAGTTGAATCTATGCTTACCCACACTTTGTTTGTTTCACTTTGTGCTACAACGCCCATTGTAGTAAATAAGCTCAGCGCACTTAGTAGTTTAAAAGGTTTCATTGGTATTCCTTATAATTGGCAATACTGGTATCCATAAAATTAAAAAGGGGCACTAGGCCCCTGGTATCAATGTTTAATTAGCAGACACACTCAGTGTTACTCCGCTTGCATTACTGTACCCTCTTAAATCTAGGTACCAAGTACCTGATTGTGGGTTATCAAACGAACACGTTTCACTGTTGCCATTTTTATAAGGTCTACACAAATAAGTTGACGTACTCGACGCTGAACCATAATTTACATAAAGATCGGCATCGCCACTTCCACCAGAAATAGTAACGGTTAAATTACTATAGCCCGCTTCTAAGTCTTGAGTAAATCGAGCCCAGCTATTAGTTGAAACACTAATATTAGACTCGGTTCTGTTAATCGGTGTTACGCCTCCTGTTGAATTGTTAAAACTCCCAGTAAGCGATACATCAGCTATAGCATTCCATGCTTCTACCATTACATAGTAAGTGCCTGCTTGAACGTTCGAAATACTGCAGTTTTCGGTGCTTGAAGAGGTGGTACTTTTACAGTCATACGTATTCAGTGTGGGTTTACTTCCAAACATTACATATAAATCTGCATCGCCCGAGCCACCAGCGGTATTAAACTCAAGATCTGTTGCCCCCGCTGGTACATCGAGTGTAAAAAACATCTGCGCTTTGGCAGAGCCGCTGATCCCCGTACGTGCCACTTTATTTGTTAACGCCTCATCCGTAGGCACAGGCGTGCTCGAGCAATCGCTCCCTGCACTTAGGTTTGAACTAACTCCCACTGCCGCCAATGCAGCTTGTACATCGCTTGGGTTGTAATTTAAGTCACACGCAGCGTCCATAACGCCGTTACCAGCTAAATCCCAATTTGTACTCGCACTCCAATAAAGCTGATTCGCACGTGCCATGACTACAAATGCTTTTTTAGTATCCCAGCCGGATGTAGTAGCAAGGTTATAAAATGCTTTGTTAAATACACCCGAGCTATAGTGCACATCCATGCCAGAGGTATAACTACCTTGATTATCTATAGAGCGTCCATCCTGTGATGGGTTATTCATATAGCGAAGCGCGCCATTGCCTTTAAAAATATCTTGCCCGACTAACCAATCGTTAGTGCCTTTCATGTAATACTCAGCCGCTTCACCAGCCATATCAGAAAACGCTTCATTTAAGCCACCCGACTTACCGCTGTAAATTAAGCCAGAATTCTGTTCGGTAAAGCCATGGCTTACCTCATGCGCCGATACATCAAGGCTTACGAGTGGGTAAAAAGTGCTTTGCCCATCGCCAAAGGTCATTGCGCTGCCATCCCAAAATGCATTTTCATAATTACTTGAATAATGTACGCGCATTTTTAACTGAAAACTTAGCGGTGGCGACCCCACCCAGTCGTTATACATATTAAAAATAACGTTACCAAAATAATGAGCATCGTTAAGCGGCGAATAAGCCCCATTTATCTCTTTTACTGTATTCTCAGGGCAAGTAAATGAATGGGCAGCAGAGCCACTTGTGCCGCCATTGAGATTTATAGTTCTTACATTGGCATTATCCATAACACAGGTGTTACCAGATTGAGACACATCTAGGTTGCTAAAGTCAGTACCGTAGATGTATTTACCTGTTTTGAGATTCCCCCCTGGTCCCGTAGCATCAGCATGTTGTAAGTTATCGTAGCTGAGCAAAACCTCACCGGTATTAGCATCGATTATTTGATAAGGACGTGATGGCGATTTGCCGTAGGTTACATACGATACTTCGTACACCAAATGCGCCTTACTTTGTTGATCAACCCAAATCGCTAATCTTGATTTCTCATTGTGTTTTTTTAAACCTTTAGTTTTTGCAGCTATGCCTACATTTTGGCTTTGAAGCATGGCTTGTTTTACAGATAATTTAGCGCTTACATCGTTTATATCGCCTTCAATATCGTACACCGCAGCGCCATGGGCTTTTTTAAGCATGCCATTTTTAAATGTAAGGCTTAAAGTGTCACCAATTACTGGTAAACCTTGATATGTTTGCTGATAACGGCGAGTTACTTCACCGTTATTACTTATAAACTCTTTTAATACAACTAACTCGTTCCTTACACTTAACCCAATCAAGTCTTTAGGGCTAGTAGATAAAATGGATGCCGAATTTGATTGCATCATGTTATTTAAAGCCGTTTGTTGATTTAGGTATTTCTTGTTCGCAGCTACTGCATCTGTTGCTTGAACCAAGGTTAAAGCAGCAAAAGTTGCTAATGTGATTTTTGATAAATTCACGTTTACGCTCCGTCAAAATATTTAGTTTGTAGTGGATTTGTATTAACCGGAACTACTTGTACCCGATTAGGGATCAAGCCTATGTTACAAATTTGAGTTATGAAAATTAAACATTTAATTTACAAGTAAAGTATTAGGAAACGTAAGAACAACAGAAATTACAGTAGGTTAAAAAACACACAAAATCAGCAAAACCTTAAACAGATACAAATTGTATACATATATTTACACTAAATTACACTATTACACCCGCAAAATAGCCGCGTTTAATTTATTCAATTAACGGCATTAATCAGCCACCACGTTGCCTAGGCAACTTTGTATTAATCTCTTCATTACAAGCAATAACACCAGTAAATTTGCATTAACTATATGTCTCCTAAAGACATAAAAAAAGTGCTAAAAGCCCCATAAATACTGTGACACAGCCTAGTCACAGGAGTAATATACGGCTCGTTTAATTCGCTCTTTTTTGTTCTCTAAAATAAATTTAAGGTTAGCCAATGAATGCTTGGTATCTCATTTGTTTTCTCTCTGCTATCGCAATTTTTATTGCTTATGCAAACCAGTATGTTCTTAAAATGCAAACAACGATTGCTATAACAACGGGCTCGGTTGTTATATCGTTGTTATTAATTATTTCAGTTAAGTTATTAGGCGATACAACTGCATTAGAGATGACGCAAATTGTAGCCAGTATTAATTTTAATGAATTGCTTTTAAAAGGCATGCTTGGATTTTTGTTATTTGCAGGTGCTTTAGAAATTAACCTGTTGGCACTGCGTAAACAACGATGGGAAATAACCGCTTTAGTTTTGTTCTCTACCGTAGTCTCTACTTTTTTAATTGGCTATTTAAGTTTTTATATTTTTGCCGCTCTTGGCTGGCCCGTCCCTTTTATTTATTGTTTACTTTT
Organism: Pseudoalteromonas sp. Angola-4; assembly: GCF_028599265.1. Lineage (NCBI taxonomy): Bacteria > Pseudomonadati > Pseudomonadota > Gammaproteobacteria > Alteromonadales > Pseudoalteromonadaceae > Pseudoalteromonas > Pseudoalteromonas sp. Angola-4. The sequence goes on from NZ_JAQREK010000003.1 coordinate 214,604, forward strand.
TGGCGCCTTAATAAGCCCAACCGATCCAATTGCTGTACTGGCAATTATTAAACAATTACGCGCCCCTGAAGGTATTTCGGTACAGGTAGAAGGCGAGTCTTTATTTAACGATGGTATTGGTTTGGTAATTTTTACTACGCTGTTTTCTGTTGCATTTTTTGGCACCGATGCCAACCCAGCCGACATTGCAGAGCTGTTTTTTGTTGATGCCATAGGCGGGATCGTGTTTGGCTTAGCAATGGCCCTTGTGGGTCACTTTTTAATAATTAACTGTAAAGATGTAAATATACGCCTATTAATAACCTTAACCATTCCAACTGCGGGTTTTGCCGCTGCCAATGTATGGGAAATATCTGGTGCGCTTGCCATGGTAACCAGTGGTATTATTTTAGGTAATATTACTCGTGCAAAAGCAACCGAGCGCACAGGGCCTGAAAACACGCGCTATATTAAAGACTTTTGGCACGCCACCGACAGCTTTTTAAACGCTTTGTTGTTTTTGATTATTGGTATGCTGATTGTCACTATGCCAGTAACAATGGGTGAAATTGGCTTAGGCCTTGTTATGATCCCTGCTATTTTATTAGCACGTTTTATTAGTGTTGGTGCACCATTTGTAATATTTAAGCGCTTTAAAAACTACGACAAACACAGCGTTAAAATTTTAACTTGGGGTGGTTTACGTGGAGGTTTAGCATTAGCTATGGCTGCAGCTATTCCTCGTGATCAAGTATTTATATCAGGCAGTGATCTGCATGATCTAATCGTTATTGTGACCTATGTTGTGGTTATATTTTCTATTATTGTGCAAGGTTTAACTATCTCTCCTCTCATTCAAAGTAGTATTAAATCAGCCGAGCAAAATCACTAAGTTTTCTTTATTAAACCCGCAGTCTATTCACTGCGGGTTAGTTATTTATGGGGGATTATTTTTAGCACGGTTTTATTTATTTTAAGCGTAATAAAAATAGTTTTAATTTTAAATGTTTTTTATAGAGCTAACTATGTCCAGTAAATATACAAGTGTTTTTTCGTTATTTTATCGCATTACACGTCGCCACGTTTTTCTCTTTCCTTTGTTCTTACTCACTTTTTTATGTTTTTCTACTTTTGCCTCAACGCCTTCTGAGCAAGCTAAAATTAAGCAAATATCACAACTTGCAGAGTACGTAGGGGTTGATTACGTTGGCGCGGTGCAAAAAGGCGAGGTACTTAGTAAAGACGAATTTCAAGAAATGTCTGAGTTTGCAAATTTAATAAGCACGCTAGCCACTCAGTTAAGCAGTGCTAATAATCAATACAGGCATATAAAAATACAAGCTGGCGCCTTACATAACGCCATTATAAATAAACAAAGCGTACAAAGTGTTCGTGCTGCCAGCTCAAAGCTTAGGGAGTCTTTGCTTGAATTTATGCCACAGCTATCTTTGCCTACATCTTTATTACCCCTAAAACAAACAAAAGCACTTTTTGCAGAAAACTGCTCTATGTGCCATGGCATAAATGGTCAAGGTGATGGCCCACTTGCTAAAGGGTTAACACCACAGCCCACCAACTTTACGGATAAAGAGCGAGCCACAAATCGCACAATTATGGGATTATATGAAGCTGTATCCAATGGCATAGACGATACTCCAATGGTTGCTTTTAGCCAATTTAATGAGCAACAACGTTGGTCACTCGCCTTTTATGTAGGCAGTTTAGCTTTTCAAGATATAACTAAGCCGCAACACAATAACCAGACAATCAGCACTTCAGACATCATTAATCTTAATCCTGCGCAGCTTTCACAAAATCAATCCCCTGCCCAAGTTCAATTTATTAAGTGGCTACGCGGTAATCCAGAACACTTATTTAAAAACAAAGCTCAGCCACTTAGCGTTGCACGCTCGCAACTTATTGCAGCGCAAAATGCACATGCTAATGGTGAATATGCAAAAGCCAGCGAACTGGCTATCAGTGCCTATTTAGATGGTTTTGAGCTGATAGAAAATAACTTAAATGCATACGATGAAAGCTTGCGTAAAAACATTGAAGTACAATTGATGAACTTACGTAACACATTCAAAAATGAAAAAAACACCGAGCTTGTCGGTGCGCAAGTTAATGCTGTACTTGCACAATTAACAAAAGCAAACAACCTACTTAATGACACCACGCTCAGTGATGGCGCTTTGCTATCAGCCAGTTTAGTTATTTTGCTGCGCGAAGGCCTAGAGGCACTATTAGTTGTTATTGCGCTAATGACGGTGCTTATAAAAACCAAACGCCAGGATGCGCTTAAATACGTTCATATTGGCTGGGTATTGGCCCTCATAGCAGGAGGCTTAACATGGGCAGTAGCGCAAACATTAATACAAATAAGTGGTGCAAGCCGCGAAGTTATGGAAGGTATAGGCGCCCTATTTGCAGCTATTATTTTGCTATATGTTGGGGTATGGATGCACAGTAAAACCAGTGCTCAGCAGTGGCAGGCATATATTCAGCAAAATATTAATACGCGTTTAGAGTCTGGCACACTGTGGGGGCTAGCGGGCCTCTCGTTTATAGCGGTATATCGTGAAGTGTTCGAGACGGTATTATTTTATCAGTCGTTATTAACGCAAAGCTCGCAAGCACAGTATTCATCGGTGGCTATTGGGTTTGCATTGGGTGTGGTTTTATTAGCGCTTATTGCATGGGTGTTAGTTAAATATTCGATTAAGTTACCTATTGCTAAGTTTTTTGCGTATACAACTTATTTATTATTTGCACTTGCCTTTGTATTAATGGGTAAAGCTGTCATTGCATTACAAGAGGCTGATATAGTCGCGATTAGTGTAATGCCGATAAGCTTTGATATTGCACTACTGGGTTTAAAATCTACGTGGCAAGGCTTTATAGCCCAACTTACCGTTGCTGTTATATTTAGCTTTTACATTATTAAAGCTAAAAAACGCTAGCAAACACATCCTTAATAGTAAAAAGTTGTACGTGGCTTTTACTATTAAGGGTTTAGATCATGCCCATGTATCTAAATGTTTATTCCCTTCATCATCTACAGTAATTGCTTTTTCATTAGCTGCACTTGCACTTTTTTTGCCCTGCGCCTGCGCTAATCTTTTTTTGTTGAGCGTCTGCTTTTTTTCATTTTCAAGCTTAATTTTTTGCGCTTGTGGCATATTTTGCACACCTGCAATATGAAATGTACTTTTTGGTTCAAGCTCTAACCGTGAAATTTTCCCTAAAAAAGGGATCATTATATCCATACTCCCCTCCTTAACTTGTTTATTAAAAATTAGATAAATTGACCAACAAAGCCCAGTTTGCCTACAATTTAAACATTAAAACAACTAAAAATACTGTTTAGCTCTCAATATTATCGGCAGTTATAAGATATGCTTTAATTTGGTGAAAAAAAACTTGCCTAAGCTAGGCAGTTTATGTTTTTATGAATGCGAAATTTATTGAAACAGATTAAAGCTTAACGCTCACTAAATAGCGGTAAGAAAAATAGGATAAAAAAATGCGCTTAAACCTGACAACAGTACATCATCACCACCATTCACCGGAATAACCTGTCAGGTCTTTCGCTGAGAGGTTATTCCTAAAAGGAACCTCTGGCGATTCAAAACACATTGATTCATTTTCGCCCTGAGGTTCCCCTCGGGGTTTTTAGTTTTTAAATTAAAGGAAAATGAATAATGAGTAACACAAATCGTCTACGTATCGCCATCCAAAAAGGCGGTCGCCTGTCTAAAGATTGTCAAGATTTACTAAAGCAACTAGGTGTTAAATTAAACCTACGTGAGCAACGCTTAATTGCACACTCAACCAATATGCCAATTGACGTACTTCGTGTGCGCGATGACGATATTCCGGGCTTAGTAATGGACGGTGTTTGTGATTTAGGTATTGTTGGCGAAAACGTACTAGTAGAAGTACAAGCCGAACGTGAACGCCAAGGTGTACCAAGCGAAGTTAGCAAACTAGCAAAACTAGATTTTGGTTACTGCCGACTTGCACTTGCATGGCCACAAGAGCTTGGTCCACGTGATAAAAGCTGGTTTGAAGGCAAACGTATTGCAACAACCTACCCAGAAATTTTAACGCAGTGGTTAAAGCGCGAAGGCATTAATGCAAGCACTGTAATGCTTACAGGCTCTGTAGAAGTAGCCCCACGTGCCGGTCTTTCAGATGCAATTTGTGATTTAGTTTCTACCGGTGCAACGCTTGAAGCGAACGGCTTGATTCAAGGCGATACAATTTTAGAATCAAACGCGTGTTTAATTCAAAATAAAGACCTGCAAGATGAAGACAAACTAGCGCTAATCAATAAGCTTATGCCGCGCCTTCGTGGTGTTAAACAAGCTAAAGAAAGCAAATACATTATGCTACACGCGCCAAAAACTAAACTTGATGAAATTTGCGAAATTTTACCAGGCTCTGGCCAACCTACTCTACTTGCACTTGCTGGTAACGAAGATTACGTAGCACTTCACATGGTAAGCAGCGAAACATTATTTTGGGAAACAATGGAGCAGCTTAAAGCCCTAGGCGCTAACTCTATTTTAGTAATGCCAATTGAAAAAATGATGGAGTAAGTACCATGCTTCGTTGGAATGAGGAATCTTCACAAGTACAAGCAGCGGCGCTAATGCGCCCTGCGGTTTCTGCCAGCGCAAAGGTTGAAGCTATATGCCAAACAATTATGAGCGATGTGAAAGAGCAAGGTGATAAAGCCTTACTTGATATGGCTAAAAAGTTTGATAATAGAGCTAACCCTCGTTTACGTGTACCGCTTGATGAAATAAACGCATCAGAGCAAGCACTAAGCGCAGAGCTTAAATACGCAATTGACACCGCTTATGCAAACGTTAAACGTTTTCACGAAGCGCAATTGCCTAAAGATATTAAGTTATCAACCCAACCTGGCGTTGAATGTGAACTGAAATATCAGGCCATCGAAGCTGTGGGTATTTATGTACCAGGTGGCAGTGCTCCACTGCCATCATCGGTTATTATGCAAGGTGTACTTGCACAATTAAGTGGTGCTAAAACCGTCGTACTTGCAACCCCTGTACAAGGTGATGAAAGCATTAACCCTGCGATATTATATGCGGCTAAGTTATGTGGCATTACAACTTTAATTGAAAGTGGTGGCGCAGGTGCAATTGCCGCAATGGCCTACGGCACTGAATCAGTGCCTAAAGTGAACAAAATTTTTGGCCCAGGTAATAGCTTTGTAACGATGGCCAAACAGCTTGTTGCGCAAACAATTCCTGGTATGGCAATCGATATGCCAGCAGGCCCCTCTGAAGTACTAGTTATTGCAGATGAGCGTGCAAACCCAGAATTTATAGCGGCAGATTTACTCTCGCAAGCTGAGCACGGCGCAGACTCGCAAGTTATTTTATTATGTAACAGCGAAAGTATCATTGAGCAAACGCAGCAGGCACTTACACGCCAGCTTGCTAAATTAAGCCGCAAAGATACAGCCGAGCAAGCTCTGGCTAATTCATCACTTATTTTAGTCGACTCTGTTGAGCAAGCATTTGACGTATCAGCGCAATATGGCCCTGAGCACTTAATTTTGCAATTAGCAGATTCAGCACCTTACTTAGATAAAGTAAAAAATGCAGGCTCGGTATTTGTTGGCGACTACACGCCAGAATCAGCGGGCGATTACGCATCGGGTACTAACCACGTGTTACCTACCTACGGTTACAGTGCAACCTATTCAAGCTTAAACTTACTTGATTTTTTCCGCACTTACACAGTACAAACTATAAGTAAAAGTGGCCTAACACAGCTGTCAAAAGCTATTTTGCCACTAGCAGATGCAGAAGGCCTTGATGCACACGCAAATGCGGTTTCAATTCGTTTAGAGGCAATTAAAAATGAGCAATAAGAGCGCACAAGCGACAAGCTTATTACCACAAAATATTGCAGCTCTTGCTGCATATAGCTCTGCTAAAAGTGAAAAGCTAACAGGGTCAACGTGGTTAAATGCCAATGAAAGCCCATACGCTAAAAATATTGAACTGAGTATTGAAGATTTAAATCGCTACCCAGATCCACAACCGCAACTGGTTATTGACCGCTACGCTGCGTATGCAGAGCTTGAAAGCGAAAACGTATTAATGACGCGCGGCGCCGATGAAGGCATTGAGCTTTTAGTACGTACCTACTGCGAACCTGCAAAAGACAGCATTGCGTTATTTTTGCCAACCTACGGTATGTACAAAGTAACCGCTGATACGCACAACGTTGAAATCAATGGCTTAACCCAAGCGCTATTACTTGATGGCAGTGTTGATGAAATAGTTGAGGCTGTGGGCAGCTCAAAATTGGTGTTTATTTGTAATCCAAATAACCCAACCGGTAGCATAACCTCCCTTGAAAAAGTAAAAGCAATTGCAACAGCGCTTGCCGGTAAAGCTTTAGTTATTGTTGATGAAGCCTACATTGAGTTTTGCCCTGAGCAAAGTGCTACAGCGCTGATTAACGAATATAGTAATGTAGTGGTACTGCGCACTTTGTCTAAAGCGTTTGCGCTTGCAGGGCTAAGAACCGGTTTCACACTTGCACAAGAAAGTGTACTTGCACCTATTCGTAAAGTGATTGCGCCGTATCCGGTATCGGGTGTGGTAGCAAGTATTGCAGCACAAGCCATAGCGCCTGATGCCATTACATCAATGCGCCGACAAGTGACTATTTTAAATAGTTTAAAAGCTAAACTTGTACAGTGGTTAAACGCATCCCCTGCTGCATTAAAAATTCTCACTGGTGAAGGTAACTTTGTTACCTTAAAATTAGCCGACAAAAACTACTTTAAAGTAGCACTTGAACAAGGCTTAGTGATGCGCGCGTTTACCCTATACGGTGAAGACGATTGGCTACGTATCTCCATTGGTAATGAGCAAGAACTTGAGCAAGTAAAAATTTGGTTAGATGGCCTTGGTAAGCCAGCAACCTCACCTCTTTTATCAGGACAAGAAGTATCATGAGTAACCCCTATTTATTTATTGACCGTGACGGCACCATAATTGAAGAGCCAATCACCGACAAACAGGTAGACAGCCTAGAAAAATTAGCGTTTTTACCTGGTGTTATCCCGGCTTTATTACAGTTACAAGCCGCAGGGTACCGCTTAGTAATGGTATCTAACCAAGATGGCTTAGGTACAGACAGCTTCCCGACTGCTGACTTTGATATAGCTCAAGATAAAATGATGGACATACTGCAAAGCCAAGGCATTAGCTTTGACGAGGTATTAATTTGTCCACACTTTGACGAGCAAAACTGTGATTGCCGTAAACCTAAAACAGGTTTATTAACTGAGCTTATGCGCTCTGGCAAGGTTGATTTAGCTCGCTCATACGTGATTGGCGATCGCCAAACCGATATTGGCCTTGCTCAAAACTTATGTTGTGAAGGCATTTTGTATGATGGCAGCTGGCCTGCCATTGTTACAAAGCTTACAACTGCCAACCGTGAAGGTCGTGTTACGCGTAACACCAAAGAAACCCAAATTGATGTAGCCATAAACCTAGATCAAACTAAAAACGGTAGCATTGAAACAGGCCTTGGCTTTTTTGATCATATGCTTGATCAAATTCGCACCCACGCCAACATTGGTCTAAATATTAAAGCGAAAGGTGATTTACATATAGACGAGCACCACCTTGTTGAAGACATTGGTATTGCCCTAGGTGTTGCGCTTAAACAAGCGCTGGGTACTAAATCGCAAATAGCGCGCTATGGTTTTGCACTGCCAATGGATGAGTGTAAAGCTGAAGCACAAATTGACTTATCGGGCCGCGCTTCATTTGTATTAAACGCTAACTTTAGCCGCGAAAAAGCCGGCGATTTAGACGTACAAATGGTTGAGCACTTTTTTAAAAGCTTAAGCGATAATGCCGCTATTAGCCTTATTTTATCGGTGAGCGACGGTAACTGTCATCACCAAGTAGAAGGCTTATTTAAAGCGTTTTCACGTGCCCTTCGTATGGCAGTAGCGCAAGACACGACCCAACAAACAGCCAGCTCTAAGGGATGTTTATGATTGCCATAATTAATACTGGGTGTGCCAATATAAATTCAGTTCGTTTTGCCTTTGAACGCTTAGGTCAAACGCCAACAGTCATTACCTCACCAGAGCAATTAGCTGGTTTTGAGCGTGCTATATTACCAGGCGTTGGACATGCATCAGTTGCCATGAAGCGTTTAGTAGATAACGGCTGGCAACAAGCTATAAACGAATACCAGCGCCCACTTATGGGAATTTGCTTAGGTATGCAGTTACTGTGCGAAAGCACCGAAGAAGGTAACGTACAATGCTTAGGTAAAATACCAGGCCAAGTAAAAGCCCTTGATGTTGGCAATTTAACATCGCCGCATATGGGTTGGAATAACTTAAGCGTAAATAAAGAGCATGCACTTACAAAAGGCTTAACACAAGACGAGCAAGTGTACTTTGTACATAGCTTTGCGCACACCGTAAACGATGCAACACTTGTAAGCGGCGAATACGGCCAAACCTTTTCAGCCATAGTTGCAAAAGACAACTACGCTGGCATGCAATTTCACCCAGAGCGCAGTGCAAAAGTAGGCACACGTTTATTACAAAATTTTGTTGATTGGCAGTTATAAACGGCCCATTAACCAACAATAAAGAGATTATTTGTGATTATTCCAGCATTAGACGTATTACAAAATCAAATTGTTCGTTTATACCAAGGTAAGTACGACACCGCTCAGTTTTACCCTTTTGAGCTTGGCGCACGTTTAAAAGAATACGCCGACAGCGGCGCAGGTAAATTGCACCTTGTAGATTTAGAAGGCGCACGCGATCCAAGTAAAAAACAGTGGCAACATATTCAAGCTGCAACGAAAGCGCTTAACGTACCGTATCAAGTGGGCGGCGGCATTCGCTCAGAGCAAGATGTAAGCGATTGGCTAAAAGCCGGCGCTAACCAAGTTGTTATTGGTTCTATGGCGGTAGAAAAACGCGAGCAAGTAAAAGCCTGGATTGAACAATTTGGCGCAGAGCACTTTGTTATCGCCCTTGATGTAAATAAAACAGCCACGGGCTGGGCTCCTGCAACCCATGGTTGGTTAAGTGAATCTGAGTTTGGTTTACTTGAGCTTGTAGATTTTTATGTAAGCTTGGGCGTTATTGACTTTTTATGTACGGACATCAGTAAAGATGGCACCATGACGGGCCCATCGTTTGAGCTTTACGAAGATTTAACTCGCCATAACAGCAGCATTAAAGTACAAGCTTCGGGTGGCGTGAGCTCACTTGATGACATTAAAAAACTTAAAGAGCTGGGCGTAGGTGGCGTTATTTTAGGTAAGTCACTACTTGATGGCGCATTTAGTGTTGAGGAGGCGTTGGCATGTTATCAAAACGCATAATCCCGTGTTTAGATGTAAAAGATGGCCAAGTAGTAAAAGGCGTTAAATTTAAAGGCCACGAAATAGTGGGCGATATTTTAACAATGGCAAAAGCATACAGCGATGCCGGCGCCGATGAACTGGTTTTTTATGAAATCAGCGCAAGCGTTGAAAAACGCCTACTTGATGTAAATTGGGTAGAGAGCATTGCCCGCCATATTGATATTCCATTTTGTGTGGCTGGCGGTATTAAATCGGTAGCCGATGCAGCACGTGTACTAGAGCGTGGCGCTGACAAAATAAGTATTAACAGCCCCGCTATTGCCCGCCCTGAGCTTATAAAAGAGCTACACGATGAATTTGGTAAGCAATGTGTTGTTGTAGGTATTGATAGCTTTTACGATGAAGTGACCGGTGAATACTTAGTGTATCAATTAACCGGCGATCCTAATGCATCAAGCCGAACACGTTACAAAACCGAAGAATGGGTTAAACGCGTACAAGACTTAGGCGCAGGCGAAATTGTTTTAAACTGTATGAACCAAGATGGCGTACGTAATGGGTACGACAATGAGCAGCTGAGTAAAATGCGCGCATTATGTAATATTCCTTTAATCGCATCAGGCGGTGCAGGCAGTATGCAAGATTTTGTTGATGTGTTTAAACAAAGCGAAGTCGATGGCGCATTGGCAGCAAGCGTTTTTCACAAAAATGTGATTAACATTAGCGAATTAAAACAATTTTTAACCGATAACCAAGTGGCAGCAAGACTATGCAAGTAACACAACAAAACCAAACTCAAGTAGATTTTGCTAAAAGCGAAATGATCCCTGCGATTGTTCAAGATGCTCGCTCTGGTGTTATTTTAATGCAAGGGTTTATGAACAGCGAAGCACTAAAGGTAACGCTTGAAAGTAATAAAGTAACCTTTTACTCGCGTTCAAAGTCACGTTTATGGACCAAAGGTGAGTCATCAGAAAACTACTTAAACGTAGTATCTGTTCATACCGATTGTGACTACGACTCAATTTTAGTACTGGCTAATCCAGAAGGCCCAACATGTCACTTAGGCACACAAAGCTGCTTTGGTGATGATGCAAAACCTAGCCTAAGCTTTTTAGCGCAATTAGAAGATGTGATTGTTGAGCGTAAAAACGACGACCCAGCAAAAAGCTACACAGCTTCATTGTTTGCTAAAGACTTAAGCCGTAGCTGTCAAAAAGTAGGTGAAGAAGGCGTAGAAGTAGCGCTTGCTGCAATGAAGCACGATAACGATGAGCTTACTAACGAATCGGCTGATTTAATTTATCACCTTACTGTATTGCTACAACGCCAAGGCTTAGCCCTTGAAGACGTTGTAAAATGCCTGCAAGGTCGCCATAAATAATACAGCTGCTTTGTTTTAGCGCATTTACAGGCCCATATTTTATGGGCCTTTTTACGTTATGGTATTTATTTTTTTACATAGGTTGCGTATGGTGCAGCTTATCTAATTCTTTTAGCGTTGCTTATGAATAAATCAATTATCACAGCCTTATCCTTATTGGTATTAACAGGTTGTGTAAGCCAAAAAGCCCCTGCGCCCAAAATAGTAAAAACGCAAAACACGTGTAGCCCACTAAACACATTACTTAATGCGCACGCTAATGGCTTTAATGCAGTAAAAGCAAATAAAGTGGGGAATGATTTTATAAACCAGTGGCATGCTAATACCCATTTTATAGGCAATACCTGCACCATTACTCAACATAATAAGCAGTTTAGTTATCAATGCACGAGTGAAAACAAACAAGCCCATGCCACAAATCTACATATACAAACAGTGGATAAAATACGTCAATGTGTAGCGTCACAAGGCTGGTACGAAAATACGAAAGAGTCAGCAACTTCAATCAGTAGTAACTTTGTTTTGGATGAAGCTCACCCAATTATCACCTTATTTACCTCTCAAAGCAGAACGCGCTATATTACCCGTTTTGAAATTGCTCCACCGCTAGGAAATTAAATGCAAAAACCCACACACTCAAACACTAAGTTAAAAACAGACTGTTTAGGCATATGTGAGCGCCGCAGCGGTTATTGCACTGGCTGCGGGCGAACTAATGAAGAAATATTTGATTGGATAATCCTCAGCCAAGAAGAAAAAAACGCCATTTTAGCGCAGCCGCGAGCTGACTTAAAAAAGCCATAAATTTGCCACTTGCGTGTAACAGCCCCCCTTTAGTATTGCTAAAAACGGTAGGGGGTGAACATCATGGCAGCATTATTTGTAATAAACTTAGCGCGCTCAGCGCAGCGACTCGCAAATACTCAAACGCAACTGGCACGTGTTAACTTGCCATTTGAACGGATTGATGCCGTAGATGGCGCACAATTGAGTACACAACAAAAGTTCCTACATTACAGCCCGCAATTGAATAAACAGCAGTATCACTATCCGCTTAGCAATGGTCAAATCGGCTGCTATTTAAGCCACCGTAAAGCATGGCAAAAAATAGTTGATGAAAAACTAGATTACGCGATTGTGCTCGAAGATGACTTTTATATTGATGAGAGCATTCATAATGCGATAAAAAATATTGAGCAGCTACAGCAGCCCTGGCAGCTTATTAAACTCGCCGCTTATGAAAACCGCACTCGCCCTATTGCCTATCAGCAAAACCTAAATAACCACCAGCAATTAGTCATACATAAAAAGCTAATGACTGGCTGTTGTGCTACGGCAATAAGCTATGAAGGGGCTAAGCAATTACTTAAAGCCACAGCTCAATTTGGCCGCCCTGTAGATTGCGATTTACAACATATTTGGGAAACCCACGTAAATGGTTTTTCGCTTATGCCATACCCTGTTTCGCAAAATACAGACATACAGAGCGATATTGCAACTTGCGCTCCTAAAACCAAGGTTAAAAAAGCTTTTTTGCGGCGTAAAGCACAACAAATTAAAAGCTGTATTTTTAATAAGGTTTATACAAGCGCCTTTGTAAAAAATTTTAAACAGAATGAAAAAGGAGCCTCAAAGGCTCCAAGTTTAATTACTCAATGCTTATAACATCCTTAAAAGTTGAGAACCTGGTATGCCCGTTTGTGGTAATAATGCGGGGGTAACTGCAAATGCTTCTGGAATTTTACTTTTGATTTCGTTCATTTTTTTGCGGTTATTTTGTTTATCATAAACATAGTATTTAAGGATATTTCCGTATACATCATCTTTTGCATCAACCTGCTCTAGGGTTTTTAATGCCTTATCGTAATCAGCAAGGTAAATGTATGCCAGTGCTAAGTTATCAGCAGAGCCAACATGTAGTTTCCCTTCAAGCTGTTTTGATAAATCTTCAAGTTCTACAACTGCAAGCTCATAACGCCCTAGTTGTATATACGCGGTTGCTAGTGAATTTTTTAAAAAGTAAGGCGGGTTACTACCAGGCTCATACCATTTTCCGTAAGCACTCAGTATATCTTCATATTGCTCAAGTTTAGAGTAAACATGATCTAGCAGCCTAAAGCTTTGTAGTTTAATTTCAGCTTCTTCAAAGCCAGCAAGTTTATCTCTATTTAAGTGCCATTGTTGTATGCCTTGCGCAGCTTGGTTTAACAGTTCAGGGTTATCACTTTTTGCCCCTGCTGCACTTTTAAGAAGCTGTGCAAGTTGTTGATTATATTCTTCACTTTTAGCAGGAGCCTGAGACGTATTATTACTTTTCTGCTTGTTATCTGAGCTACCATTTACAATTTGAGCTGCAGCTAAAGCACTAAAAGACATTGCCGCCGCAACCATAACCAAATATTTACTTTTCATTGTTTTTTCCTTGTTTAACATTTTGATCCTCTGAATATTAAAACTCTTAGACTGAGCAATATTCAAAAGTGGGGGGGTAAAAAAGTTAAGTGAGCTTTTAGCACTTTGCTCTTGTAGCAATAAACTGGCTAAATCTAATTGGTATTTACCTTTTAGCTTTTGCATACACAACTCATCACAGCTAAGTTCGAGTTGCTCTCTTGCTAAACCAGTTAACTTTAAGCAAATAGGATTCCACCAAAAAACGCTTTCTATAAAACAAATAAGCCACGTCCAATAAATATCACCTTGTTGTAAATGGGTTACCTCGTGCTGAATGACTGAATCTAATTCTTTACGATTTACCATCGTAGACTCTAACCAAATAACAGGCTTTATTAATCCTGTAGCAAAAGCGGGCTCTGTATGGGTTGTTAGTCTAATTGAATACTGATTGTTGATGTGTTTAAGTTCAGGACTTGGCTTTGAGTTAATGTATAAATTTTTTATAAGCTTTACATATAAGCCCATGCGTAATAAAAACAATCCAAAACCAGCTAAAACTAGAACCATAAAAACAATACTAAGTGATGGCAATAAGTCCCATATACTCATATCGCTTTGTAATTCATCCTTAATTACTACTTGTTCAGCGTTTGGTATTAATGCTTTAACATCGGGAATCAATTGCGCCACGTTGAATGTGTAACGATTTGTCCCTTCAAATAACGGTAGCTGGGAAAAGTACTGCCAAGGGACAAACCAACATGCCAAGGCAATCATTAACATGTAAAAGTTTAATCGTGCAGGGGCATTTTTTAATCCTTTTACTGTAAGTAAAATACATAAGCTAATAAGCGTGCAAGTTAGTAAATAATCCGTCATTACCCTCTCCTTTAATCTAACTTCTTATTTTTTAAAAGCGTTTGTAAGTATTCTATATCTTCATCATTTAGCTTTTCTTCTTTGATAAAGTGGGCAATTAAACTACGAGAATTACCTTTAAAAAATCGTTGCATAAAACTAGGCATAGCTTGCTCCGATAACGCGTCTTGAGTCACGATTGTTCTAAAAACAATGGCTCGCCCTTCATGTCCACAGCGCTCAATCGCTCCTTTATGTTCTAACCTATCTACAATAGTTTTGACTGTTGTATAGGCTACTTGTTTATCAGCTAAAAGCACTTTATGTAGTTGACTCGCAGTACAAGGTTCTTCCTGCCAGAGCAGCTGCATAATATCCATTTCAAAATCACTAAGTTTCATTGTCGCTCCTATTACTACACTTGTAGTGGTACTGTTACAAATGTAGTAGTAAGAAATCTTAGTGTCAATACAAAGTTGTTATATGAATAAAAAATAAACGGTAGGAATATAAAAGTCTCAGGAAGGCCTTATAATAAAGACTTATAAAACAAGAAGGTACAATTATTAATTGATTTTAGTAAAACATAAAAAACGAGAGTATATTTTCAACTAACGCTTTTTATGTTTTAAGCTTTTTATGAAAGGTAGTGAGGTAACTATGCTTTATCGAGCGCTTGGCTTACATCGGCAATTATGTCAGCAATGTTTTCAATACCGACTGATAGGCGAATTAAATCACGGCTCACACCTGCGTTTGCAAGCTCTTCATCATTTAATTGGCGGTGTGTAGTTGACGCTGGGTGACAAGCCAGCGATTTAGCATCGCCAATATTAACTAAACGCAGGATCATATTAAGCGCATCAATAAAGCGCGTGCCTGCTTCAAGGCCGCCCGCAATACCAAAACTTAAAATGCCTGAGGCTTTACCACTGGTGATTTTTTGGCTCATTGCATTATATGGGCTTGATGTTAAACCAGCGTAGTTAACCCAAAGAACTTTAGGGTGATTTTCTGAGTATTCAGCCAGTTGCTGTGCGTTTTCGCAGTGGCGATCCATTCGTAAACCTAAGGTTTCTAGGCCAATTAAAATGTCAGATGCGTTTTTGGGCGCAAGTGCTGCACCGGTATTTCTAAGTGGCACTACTCTACAACGACCAATAAAGGCTGCTTCTGCAAAGGCATCGGTATAGACCACATTGTGATACGACGGATCGGGCTCATTCATCATTGCAAAGCGTGTGGCATTGGCTTTCCAATCAAATTTACCTGAATCAACAATCATACCGCCAATAGCTGTACCGTGTCCGTTTATATACTTTGTCAGTGAATGAACCACTATATCGGCACCTAACTCAAATGGGCGGCATAAATACGGGGTCGCCACAGTATTATCAACAATAAGTGGTACCCCTTTACTATGAGCAATGTTAGCTAAACGCTCAATATCGACAATATTACCTGCCGGGTTACCAATGGACTCACAAAATACTGCGCGGGTATTATCATCAATCGCGTCTTCAAAGGCGCTAAAATCATCAGCTTTAATCATGCGAGCTTCAATACCTTGGCGCGGTAACGTATGGGCAAATAAGTTATATGTACCGCCATATACTTGGCTGGTGCTGACAATATTAGTGCCTACTTCACACAAGCATTGAATAGCATAGGTAATAGCTGCCATGCCCGAGGCTACCGCTAGCGCGCCAATGCCCCCTTCCATTGCAGCAATACGCTGTTCAAGCACGGCATTGGTTGGGTTCATAATACGGGTATAAATATTGCCTGGTACTTTTAAGTCGAATAAATCAGCGCCGTGTTGCGTGTTATCAAACGTGTAAGATGAGGTATTATAAATAGGCACTGCTGCTGATTTAGTGGTTTCTTCAGACTCGTAACCATGGTGCAGTGCTAA
Source organism: Pseudoalteromonas sp. Angola-4 (assembly GCF_028599265.1). Classification (NCBI taxonomy): domain Bacteria; kingdom Pseudomonadati; phylum Pseudomonadota; class Gammaproteobacteria; order Alteromonadales; family Pseudoalteromonadaceae; genus Pseudoalteromonas; species Pseudoalteromonas sp. Angola-4. The sequence continues at coordinate 230,542 of NZ_JAQREK010000003.1, forward strand.
TGACTCTAATTTCATAATTATTTCCTTCAATATTGTGATGATTAAACCTAGCATCATTAGCTTATAAAATGCACATGAATTAAATTAATGAATTATGAGTGTCAGGGGAATTAAAGTTTGCGGGATGAGTTTTACTCAATCTAGTGGGTGTTGTATTTCACTGCATAGGTTTTGTTTTATCAAAATACCAAAGCAGTAGCAGTAAAGCCTATCATATTAATGTGTAGCGTTATTTGGCTAAAGGGTTTAAATACTAAATGCGGTGGGCGGCTCAATTTACGCTATTTAAAGCTCACTGGGTTTAGGTTAACACTTATAATAAATGTACTTATAACGCTTTAAAATCAAGTAACTGTAATGCAGGCAGTGGTTTACTAAAGTAGTAACCTTGAATCAGATCGCAATTTAGCTCGGCTAGTAGTTTTTGTTGTGCTGATGTTTCTACGCCTTCAGCTACCACACTTAAGCCTAAGCTATGCGACATTGCAATTGTGGCTTTAACTAAGCTGTAGTCTTCTTGGTTTTCGGTAATACCACAAATAAAGCTGCGATCTATTTTTAATACCTCAAACGCATATTGCCTTAAATAGCTAAGCGATGAGTAGCCTGTGCCAAAGTCATCCATAGATAGTTTAATACCGAGCTTATTAAGTGCATGCAACGACTCTGTTATATTGGTTTGTACGCTCATTAACACGCCTTCGGTTATTTCAAGCTCGACATTTTTAGCACTTACTCCGGTTTTTTCTAACGTGCTTGCTATAAAACTTAGCAGCTCTGAATCTCTAAATTGGCTTGGTGATAAATTAATTGCCATGCTGTAGTTTTGTTGAGAGCTTGCCTGCCACTGCGTTAAAAATGCTAATGCCTGCTCAATAACAAACTTTCCAATAGGAATAATTAAACCTGTTTGCTCTGCTAACGGAATAAACTCATCGGGCATAACCTTACCAAGCACACTATTGTTCCAGCGTAATAGCGCCTCAGCCCCAATTATTTTAAGTGTTTTAGCATCGCATTTAGGTTGGAAATACAATTCAAATTCGTTTTTTTCAAGAGCAACATGCATCTGCTCTTCTATTGCTAACCGCCTTTTTATGGCGGTATTCATTTCGCTGGTAAAGCAGGCGTAGGTGTTTCTGCCAAGCGCTTTTGCTTGGTACATTGCTGTGTCTGCATGGCGTAATAAATCAGAGGCTGTTACCCCATTATCAGGGTACAAAGCCACGCCAATACTTAACGTTAATAACAATTCGCGGCCATCTATTTCAAAGGGGGTTCTAAAGCTTTTAAGTAAGCGTGTAACAATCGCATCTAGCTGTTTTTTACTGTGTAGCTCTGGTTGTAAAATAATGAATTCATCGCCCCCCAACCTGCCTACGGTCGCGTTTTCATTAACTATTTGGCTCAATTTATTAGCGGCGCTGATAAGTAATGAATCGCCAATTTCATGCCCGAGTGTGTCGTTTACTTTTTTAAAGTCATCTAAGTCGATAAAAATAACAGCGGCTAAAGTGTTTTTGTCGCTCGCAGTGTTAATTAGCTGAGTAAGTCGTTTTAAAGAATTAAAACGATTAGGGAGTAGCGTTAAGCTATCGTAATAGGCTTGTTTACGTATAAGTTTGTTTGACTCATGCTGCTCTGTTATGTCGCGAATTATCACCATGACTTGGTCTGAATGATGTAAATAACTCACTCGCGCTTCGAAATACAAAACGCCTTTGGGTACTAAAAGTTCGTATTCAAAACATACATTACTTTTGTGAATTAACAGCTCTTGAATATTGTCTTTAAACATTTTGGCTACAGTATAGGGCAATACGCTAAACATCGATTTATTTAAAAATTGCTCAGGCTGTAAATGTAAGTTGCTCAAATCATTTGCATGGTAATCAACTATGGTGCCATCCGGTTTGAGTAAAAAGTACAAATCAGGAATGGCTTCAAATACTTTTTCGAGCATCTGCTGTTTATCCATAGCTTGCGCTTGTGCTTGTTTTACATCGCTCAAGTCTATGTCGATGCAGTACATCTGTTTTACCCCATGCTGATTTGTAAACATAACATGGCTTGAAAACACAGTAACATTGCTGCCATTTTGGTGCTGTAATGTAAGCTCAGCCGCGGGTATTTCGATATCGTTTATGAGCCACTCACGATGAGCATCTATAACCGCATCTTGCATTGGGGGCGGAATAATTAAATCTTCTAGTTTTTTTCCGGTTGCGTACTCTTTTGTATAGCCATAAAGCAGCTCACTGCCTTTATTCCAATAAATAACGCGGCGCTGCTCATCGTATCCTTGCACAGAAATACTGTGTATCGCATCAAATAACTGATGCAGCGGATCGTTAAGCACAAATTGATGTGAGAGGATTTGAGTGGTTTTTAATGACTTCATTTATACGCAACCTAGAGTCGTTATTAACACAATAATAGGACGTACTTTTAAAATTAGCACTTTTAGGTTGGTTTTTAAGTGATATACCTTTGCATAAGATATAAAAAAGGAGCCAAAGCTCCTTTAATTAAACGCTATTATGTTAATCAGCTTGCACATTAATGGGGTGCTCTACCCCCATCCACGCTTTAAATAAGGCCCGTTGAGATAAAGTTGCATTTTTATCAGCAACCACCTTTTTAGGTTTATCATAATCTTGCGATAAAACGAGGGTTGTCGATTGAAGTGCATCGCGACGAATAAAATCGATAGTGACTTTTTCACCCGCTTTAAATACTTCTAAGCTCGATTTTAAATCTTTTCCAACATGCTGCTTGTTAACCGCCACAATTTTATCGTCTGTTGTGAGGCCCGCCTGCCATGCTGCTCCGCCTCTGCGAACGTGGGTAAGCGTTAATAACTCACCGCTATTTTTTGCAGTGGCATCAATGCTTGCTAATGGCTTAGCGCTCTTAGGGCGAGTAAGCTTTAAGCCAACTTTACCTAATAAAGCATCAAAATCTATATTAGCTGGGGTGCTCACGTTATCGTGCCACCACGTTGTGTAGTCTTCACCTGTTAGCTCTTTTAATATTGCCAGTACATCTTGCTCAGTAAACCCTTGTGGTAACGTGTGCTTGTTGTATAAAGCGTTGTGTACTTGGCGGTAGTTAACTTTTGCCTGGGTTGTTTCTAGTAAATGTATATCTAACAACATAGAAAGCAATGAGCCTTCTAAATATATATTGGTGCTGTAATTACGAGCGTGGTCGCCCCCTTGGTTTATCCATTTATCAAAGCTTGTTTCGCTGGCACTTTGTACTTCTCGACCTGGTGTTTGTAAGTGGCGATTAATCGTTTTACTCATCACTTTAAAAAACTCATCGGTAGTTTCTATGCCTGAGCGCACTAATAGATGATCTTCAAAGTAGCTAGTAGAACCTTCCGAAATCCATAATAAATTTGAGTAGTTCATGTTGGTGTAATCATAAGGCGCCAGCCCTTTAGGGCGGTAAGCTTTTACATTCCAAGTATGAATAAATTCATGCGCGGCGGTACTTATAAAGCCTAAGTAGTCTTCGCGGCTACCAAAACGATTCCGTGGGCGCTGTATAATGGTTGAGTTTAAATGCTCAGTTGCCCCGCCAGCACCCGATGTAGCATGCACCATAAATACATAACGCTCATACGGGTAGCTATCCCAAATAACATTACCTGTGGTCACTAATTTTTTTAAATCAGTAAGCATTAGTTGCTCATCGTAGTTGCCTTCGCCCCATATAACTAACTCGTATTGGCGGCCATCTACTTCAAATTTATGAAGTTTGTTAATTCCTGTTTCTATTGGTGAGTCTACCAGTACATCGTAATCTGCGGCTTTGAAACTGTGTTTATTACTCGCATTTTCCATACCTGATACAGAGCGCCACGCTTTAGGCACCTTTAAATCTACGGTAACTGGTTCTTGGCGAAACGATTCACTAAACATAAAAAAGCCAGATGCATCAATAAACGCATGGCTATCGTCTATGTGGCGTGCACGTTTACCTAACTCGTTTGCATATACTTGGTAATCAATATTCACGTGTGTTGGCTCAGCTAAATGCACTCGCCATGTGCTGTGATTAATTTTTTCCCATTTTAATGCATTGCCATTGTCGTCTGTGGCCGCAAAGTAACGTACCCCATTGGCTAAATTTAATATTTCGTAGCGACCAGTACGCCATGCAGGCAATTTAACATCGATATGCGATTGCGCCGACTTTGGAAACTCTACACTTACATTACCTAAATGATGTTGTGGCTGTGTAATACTTAAAGAATAATTTACATCGGCTAATGCAGGGGCTGCACAACAGGCCGCTAACATTGACAGGACTAAACGCTTTTTCATAATGACTCAAGGTTACTTATTATTTGAAATAAGCCTAACAAGGCATAAATTAAAAGTGAATTAAAAACGACAAACAACCTAATAGCTCAGTTTACATGCAAGGTCTAAGTAAAAATGCTAAGTTTTTAATTAGATAACTACACTTAATATGATTTTGTTGTAAACTGAAGGTAATGTAATTAATACAATGGCGGTATGCTTAGGTGTCTGAAAACTCTAACGCTGTAGATAAAAAGTTAAAGCAAGCAATTGAAGCAAGGGTAGCCATTGAAAATGCGCGTAAGCTCCAAGTTGATACTTTATCAAATCTAACTGCAAAATTGTCTTTAAGCTGTAAAGGGCTTGATATTGAGCTTGATAATAAACTCGCCAAATTTAGAAGTTCGCTAAATAAAGGTGTTGGGTTTGAAATATTATCCCCTTTAATAGATGACATTTTATTGTTACTGCAAAACCAAGAGGCGTTACAAACAGCCCATCAGCGAGAGCTGTTTTCGAGCGTACAAACAGCCGGTAAGCTTTTACAAAAAACCAAAGGCTTACCAGATGATACCCGCCGTACCTTAAGACATTTACTCGACCACGAAATTAATAATGTACAGTCTACGCACGACTACATCCCGATATTAAATCAGCTTATTAACTTTTATCACCATGCTTTGCATAGCAAGCTTTCAACCACGGATGAAACAAGCACCAATGCTTCTCCTCGTATGGCTAAAAAGCTGTTAGAGCTTGCAAATGAGCTGGTGTTAGAGGATGAATCGACTGAACAAATTAAACAAATAAAAAATGCAATTACCGAAAACGATAATGTAGAAGCCCTGCTGCAAGCTGCTTTAAATATAATAAGCGTCGTGGTCAAAAATATCAGTAAAGAGCGCCAATCGGCACAAAGCTTTTTAGTCTCGCTTAACCAAACATTAGAAGAGTTGCACTCATCAATTGTATCTACCAGCCAGCACTCTAAATCAATGGGTGAAGAGTTCGATACACTAAATAAACATATTGAAGGAAAAATAAAGCATTTAAACGAGCAAACCCAATCTGCTACGTCTATTTCCTCTTTAAAAGAATTAGTTGATAACGAGCTAAAATCCCTCAGCCAAGACTTTATAGCTAAAGAGCAGCTAGAAAGAAAAGACCGCGAAACGCTGATTGCCAGTTTTGATGAAATTAACGAGCGAATTGGCAGCTTAGAAGGCAAACTAACTAAATATAAAAAACGCCTAAACGAGCAACGCTTTAAAAGTTTACTCGACAGCCTTACAAAACTTCCTAATAGAGCGGCTTTTGATGAACGTTACAATCACGAGCTTCACTTATTTAATGTTCAAGCCTCGGATGTTACCCTAGTGGTTATTGATGTGGATCACTTTAAGTCAATTAATGATAGATTTGGTCATACTGCAGGCGATATAACTTTACAAGTTATTGCAAAAGCGCTGCAAAGATCAGTGAGGCAGTCTGATTTTATAGCCCGCTACGGCGGAGAAGAATTTGTCCTACTTATGCCTGGGCTTTCGTTGTCGCACGCTGCGCAGCCGCTTGAAAAACTAAGAAAAGTGATTAAGAATATTCCTTTTAAATTTAGAGAAAAAGAAATAGAAATCACCATTTCGTTAGGCGCTACACAATTTAAAAAAGGCGATACACCGCTCAAAGCATTCGACAGAGCAGATGACGCCCTCTATGAAGCAAAGAAAACGGGTCGGGATCGCCTTTGTATGAGTAAATAATGTCATAATTCTCAATTAGTTTGAGTGCTAAAGTAGATGACATGCAGTTTTTACATTTTAAGTAGCAAGGAGAATGCCGATGTTAATACAGTTAAACCCGACTGGGGTTTTAGATTTGCTGTCACAATTGGAAGTTGATTTATTAGAGCAATCTTCAGCCAGTGAACGTTATCGACTTTTTAGAAACTGTGCCTTAGCCGTCCTTAACGTAGGCAGCCACACAGACGCAAGTAATGAAATTTACGACAAATACCAAGACTTTGATATTCGTTTAGTCAGTCGCGAGCGCGGCATTAAAATTGAATTAGAAAACCCTCCCGAAACCGCCTTTGTTGATGGCGAAATAATTACCGGTATTCACGAGCATATTTTTTCGGTGATCCGCGATATTTTATTTATTTGCCAAAAATACGAAAAAGATCTTAAAGAACAAAAAGCCATTACCCACATGGTATTTGATATGCTTAGAAACGCCGGCGCGCTGCGTGTTAACAGCGAACCAAATATGATTGTGTGTTGGGGTGGACATTCAATTAACGAAATAGAATATAAATACACAAAACAAGTAGGTTACGAGCTTGGCTTACGTGGTTTAAATATATGTACTGGCTGCGGCCCAGGGGCAATGAAAGGCCCGATGAAAGGTGCCACTATTGGCCATGCTAAACAACGTATTAGTGAAAACCGTTATCTTGGTTTAACCGAGCCTAGTATAATTGCCGCAGAGCCGCCAAACCCTATTGTAAATGAGCTGGTAATTTTACCCGACATTGAAAAACGCCTTGAAGCATTTATTAGAACGGCGCATGCAATTATTATATTCCCAGGTGGTGCAGGTACTGCAGAAGAATTACTTTATTTATTAGGTATTTTGCTGCACCCAGATAACGAAAAACAGTGTTTGCCTGTTATTTTAACCGGCCCTAAAGAAAGCGAAGCGTACTTTAGCGAGTTATGTAAGTTTGTAGAGCTGACATTAGGCAAAGAAGCCCTTGATAAGTTTGAAGTAATCATTGATGATCCAGCGCTAGTAGGGCAAAAATTAAAATCAGCTATGGCAAATGTACGTAATTATCGTAAAAGCCAAGGCGATGCCTACTACTTTAACTGGACACTTAAAATCGATAACGATTTTCAGCAACCTTTTGCACCTACGCACGAAAACATGGCAAGTTTAGATTTGCACCTAGAACAGCCCAAGCAGCAATTAGCAGCTAACCTACGTAGAGCGTTTTCGGGGATTGTTGCTGGCAATGTCAAAGATGAAGGCCTGCGCGCTATAAAAGCACATGGACCTTATGTGTTAAGTGGTGAGCCTGATTTAATGAAAGATATGGATAAACTATTACAAGCATTTGTAGACCAAGGTCGTATGAAGTTACCCGGTAGTAAGTATATCCCTTGTTATGAAATAAAAGCATGAGTTTGACTATTTGAAACCCCATTTACTTTTAATTGATGCGCTTAATTTAATTAGGCGCATTTACGCAGTTGACGCTAACCAAACACACCATAGTGAAGAGCAGATGCTAAAGGCCAGTTGCGCGCGCGTAGCACATGCTTGCAAAAAGCTTTTACAGTCAACAAATGCCACTCACGCTATAGCTGTTTTTGATGGCGACAAAAGCTGGCGCTACCACTTTTATAAGCAATATAAACACTCTAGGGCCCCCATGCCCGACACGCTTAAAAATGCGCTGCACTACTTTAAAGAAGCTATAGAGCTAACGGGTATCGTTGTATTTGAACCGCTCAACGATGAAGCCGACGATATCATAGCCACCTTAGCCGACAAAGCTGCAAAAAATAAGATAAACAGTACCATTGTTTCTACCGATAAGGGTTTTTTACCTTTTTTGAACGACTATATTTGTGTGTACGATTATTTTAAAAAGAGCTACCTAGATTGCGACAGCATTAAGCAGCGCTTTGGTATTGAGCAAAGTAAACTTATTGATTTTTGGGCCTTAGCGGGCGATAAAACTAACGATGTACCCGGCGTTAAAGGTATAGGGACTAAATCGGCTCAGCTTATTGTAAATACCTACGAAAGCATAGATAGCGCCATAGAAGATGATGCCCTATCAAGCAGTATTCAAAAAAAGCTAGTTGAGCAAAAAGACATGTATGTTATTTCTAAACAATTAGTAACTTTGCGTACAGATATACAGCTAGGCTTTAGTTTAAAGCAGTTAAGGTTGCATTAGTCGCATGTTGATAGCACTGTTTAAGCGCACAACATATACTCACTGTATTGTTGCGAGTGTGAGTTAAAAATGATTAAAAAGTTTATAAGATACTTAATATTAGGGTTAGGCTTGTATGCACTCATTGCGACTTTAGTGATCACCTTTTATAAAGATGACCCGCAAGCAATGATTTGGCAAGACCGTGAGGCTTTTAACGAGCGCTACATAAGAAAGCTGTCTATTGATGAGGCGGTTACCTTAAACAGTGTACTCGATTATTTAGGAAGCCCCGATTTAACCTATGCCAAACGTAATAAAGACCAAGTATGGCAGATTGTTTTTTACCGTACTCAGCACCAAACTTCAGATGGCATAACTACGATGGATGAATGCACCGGCTTATTATTTAAAAATGGTGAGTTATTTTTATGGGGCCCCAGCGCCTATACAACTTATCAGGAAAAGATCAGGTGATGGCCAATGGATGAGCCTATTTCAAAACAGTTAGTGCGGTTACTGCATAACACACATCAAATACTAACAATTTATAGTGACAAAACGCAGTGGCAACATCTTTATCCGCTTGTTGTACAAACAGCCCAGCACTATCGCGTTTTGTATCAGCAACACCCGCACGCTTTACAAGCGCGTTTAAGCTTGTACACCAGCCACTACGACTTTGCTACAAACCTCGTTATTAACCAATGTGTTATTAGCACCGCACTGTGCGCTAGCCAGCAATTTGATGACGAACTAACCGACCTTTATATTGGTGTTGCATTGGTAGAGCATTGCTGCGTTGTAGCGCAACATAATAAAATTGCGCAGCAGCAAATGCTTACACTCAGCGATAAAAAAATATGGCGTTTTCGCCACCAGCTAGCAGCAAAAGTGTTGCTCAGTGCACAGCACCCTACTCAAAATAGCGTGCGTATGTTGGCTAAACTAAATAAGTATAAGCAAGCGTTACTAAGTACTAGCGACATAATGCTATATGACAATGCCATAACCTTGTGCGCATTAAGTAATATTATCGCGATGAACATAACCTATACATCGAAAAAGAACCCATTGAATTTTTACAAAGCTTTGGGTGAATTGTATGTCAAAACAGCTAACCCATTTGCGCAAAGGTTAATTAAGGATTTAATAGCGCATATAGGCCCGCACCTGCCAGGCAGTAAAATTGTTTACAGCGACCAAGCAATGGTTTATCTAGCAAGTGATGAGGCTAATAAGCATATACTAATTAATGCCAATAATGAGAAAAAACTGGCGTGGTACAAGGTTAAAACCTCACTTAAAGATCAACCAATGCAATGGCTATGTACTGATAAACGGGTATTATTTTTAGCCTGGAACAATGAGCACCTGGTACGTAAAGCCCCGGCGCAGATAAGTTCAAAGGCCGAGTTAATAGCATTAGTAAGTCATATAAAAGTAGCGCATGAATACAGTTTTAAAGGCTTAGATAAGTTACTGGCCCCTTTTAGTGAAATAACACAGAAGCTCTGCCAAGCAGTCAGGCCCTATAACAATCAGCACCAAGCCGCCAAAGACTTACGCCATAGCTTGTCGATGGTCGGCTACGATAATGCACCGGCGATTATTCAGCGGGTTATATTTGAGCAATTAGTGGATACATCACATCATCCGCACAAACACATCGTACTGAATAAACTTAATAGCTTTATTAGTATTTTAGCTTTAATGGTAAGTAATAACCCAAAACAGCAATTTGAACATATAGCCTTGCCCATCTATGGTTACGTACATTATTTATTAACCCATTGCAGTGCACAGCTCTGTGCAAAAGTAACCATAAGTAGCGTGCCTAACCAAACTTATAGTGCCCCATTAGCAGCCTTTTTTGGGGTGGAAGCGATTAATAATGAACATTTAAATACAGAATTAACACAACTACTGAGTGATAATCCTTGGACCAAGCCCCTACTCGATGCTGAACAACAACCTAAAAAAGAGCTAAACGAGCAGCACAAATTATGGATTAGTTTAAAGGTCGTGGCGCAAACTATTTTTAAACCCGCTCTGCCTTTAACGCCTTGGCAAAAACAAACTTTAAATGCACAGCTAAAAGCACAAGGCTTTAAATCTGAGGATGATTTTTTTGCGCAACTGCAAGGCTTATCGCTATATAACAGCATTTAAGTCACTTATGCTGACTATAAACACAGGTTATACCCTGTATTTATAGTATAAACTGGCAAAATGGGCGATAAGTTGGTATAAATGCGCCCTCAAAATATATCCACATACGTCACATAAATGACCTAACAAGCAGTTACTATTATTAGTAATAATTTATGTGCGTTTTTTATTCTTTTAAAGGAAAAGTCAATGGCCAAACAAACCATCACAGTGATCAAAGGCGACGGCATCGGTCCGAGCATTATCGACTCAGCACTTGAAATATTAAAAGCCGCAGGTTGCGATTTTGATTATGAATTTGTTGATGCAGGCCTTGCTGCACTAGAAAAAACTGGCGAGCTACTTCCTCAAGAAACAATTGATACAATCGCTAAAAACAAAATCACTCTTAAAGGTCCACTAACGACGCCAGTAGGTGAAGGTTTTACGTCTATTAACGTAACATTACGTAAGCAGTTTGGTTTATACGCAAACGTACGCCCTGTTAAATCTTTTGTTGGTACTAAAGCACGTTACGATGATATCGATATCATTACTATTCGTGAAAATACCCAAGGTATGTACTCAGGTTTAGGCCAAGTAGTAAGCGAAGACGGTAACGAAGCAGAAGCTAAATCTGTAATTACTCGCGAAGGCGCTGAGAAAATCATCACTTTTGCCTACGAGTTAGCAGTACGTGAAGGCCGTAAAAAAGTAACCGCAGTACACAAAGCAAATATCTTAAAATCTACCTCTGGCTTATTTTTAAAAGTTGCACGTGAAGTTGCTGAGCGTTACCCGCAAATTGAATCAACTGAAATGATTGTTGACGCAACATGTATGAAGCTAGTTATGACACCAGAAGAGTTTGACGTTGTAGTAACAACTAACTTATTTGGCGACATTTTATCTGATCTTTGTGCTGGTTTAGTTGGCGGTTTAGGTATGGCACCAGGTGCAAACATTGGTGAAGATGCTGCTATTTTTGAAGCCGTTCACGGTAGTGCACCAGATATTGCTGGCAAAAACCTAGCAAACCCTACTTCAGTAATTTTAGCGTCTATCCAAATGCTTGAGCACTTAGATATGGGCGACACGGCTGAGCGTATTCGCAGCGCAGTAGCTGATGTAATTAAATCAGGCGATCGCACAACACGTGATTTAGGCGGCAGCCACGGTACAACTGATTTCACTCAATCAGTAATCGACCGTTTATAATTTAACAAGGTTAATCTTGTTTTAAGCCTAAAAAGCCAGCATATTGCTGGCTTTTTTGTATTTTAACCTTTGCTAATTACATCACTTGGCATAACTACGCTATTTATTTTAAATAGAATTTTTAATGCAGCGAGCAGCACCTTTTATACCACTGGTGTTAAGTTATTAGATATTTAAGTCGATTGGTATTACTTCACAAAATCATTAAACTTTATTGCTGGTACGCCGATAAAACCCACTTATCACTAATAGCGCAATGAAATAACCTATTGCCCCACCACTTGATGACGATTCACTTTGCGCTTCTTGTACCGAGACTGTTAGCTCACTACTTATAACTTCATTGGTTTGACTGTCTGTGAGCACAAGTTTTACTGAATAACTACCTGCACCTTGGTAATTATGACTTGGGTTTTGCGTTGTACCTAGTGGGCTGCTATCGCCATAATCCCAGCTATATGTATAATTACCAGATCCACCTAATGGTGAGCTATTAAATTGTACCGCTAAGTTATTTGCCGTATGGCGTGTACTTAATTGCAGCGGTGAGTTAACACTCAAAGCATGTTGTTGGCTAACACTTATCCCTTGCGTATCAGTTACTATTAACGCGAGGGTGTAATCTCCAGAGTAGCTAAATTGGTAATCTAGGTTTTCAGTTTGCGATACGGGTTCACCATCTATAAGCCAACTCATGTTGTAAGGTGCTTCTCCGCCAGTTACGATTGCTTGAGCAGATAAAGCCGCACCGTTTAACTGATACGTTAAATTTTCAATTTCTAGCGGCTTTGTGATGGTAATTTGTTTAGTTTGTGTTTGCGTAGTCGTCTCACCCATTGCCGAAAAGGTAACACTGTAGGTGCCGTAATCGGCATAGGTATGTGTAGGACTTAGCTCAGTACTCGATTGCCCATCACCAAAATCCCATAAAAATGTATCTGTGGGGGTTAACTTTAAACCGGCTACATTAAAGCTAACGGTTGCCTCGTTTACTGTTGTGGTTATTTGTTGTAGCGCATCATAGCTAAGCAAAAGCTCTGCTGTTTCACTTTCAGGGTGTTGGCTGACTATTTCAAAGTTAAACCCTTGGGGAGTAAGCACCACACCTGATTCAGCCTGCTGCGTAAAGCTGTAATCAAAATGATCATTAAACTCATTAATGGCAGCTAAGTCTTGATCGCTTAAACCTGCACTTTGCTGATATAAACTAAATGCAGCATCGCGTACTTGTATAGGTGTATCTGCAAGTGTGGTGCTACCTGTACCGCGATAAATTGGCTTTTGATCCGCATCTACCACTAAATTAAAACCACCCCCTGGGTGATCAGTTGTGTTGTTGTTATCAAATGCACTATTGCTATACCACAATAAAACTCCCGGTGAATATTGCTCTGCTTGTAAGCCGGCATCCACACCTCTGTGCGCACGTAGCTGTAAATAGTAGTGGGCTGGTTTAGCATAAATATAACTACTCACGCGGCTAAAACCATTTAACGCTAAGGTAGACTCTGACAGCTCTGCGTTATTTTGCCAAATCACAGTATTGTTATGTGTTATTTTTAAATCATCGGCTACAAAACCATAATACTGTGTGTTTGTATCGGTAATATACTCAATACTTAATGTAATGGTTTGTCCTGCATATTGTGTTAAATCAAACTCATGCATTAAAAAACCATTAGGTTGCTGCGCATCTGCATGTAAAAACGAATCACCAGTTATATACGGGCCTATATCGCCATAATAAGGATTTGTCTCGATTGTATAATTACCAGCTAAAGGAGTTTGATTTACCTTTACTTGTACAAGGTCATAATCGCGCTCAATACTGTAGTAAGCTAAAAAGCTAAGAGTCAGTGGTGTAGCCGCCTCAGGTAAGGTCACGGTTTGTGAGAGCGTGTGTGTTAGATTGTTACCTGTACCAGAGTAAAATTGAAAATCACCTTCAACCGGGGTTTTAAATTTTTCTAGCTGCTGCGCAAGTGTCACTTTAATTTGGCTTTGCTGCTGAGAAAGTGAGCTAGTATAAACTAGCGACTGCTGAGGCTGGCTGTTCACTTCCTCCATGGTTAAATTAAGCTGGTTCACCCAATTGCCTTGGTATCTGTTTTGTAAATACTCAAGCGCCTGTGCACTAAACATAACGGGCTGTGAACCCCTAGGCCCACCAGCCCAGCTACCAGTAGACATTATTGACCAAGACGATACAGGCTCACCCACGGTATTTGACTGTAAATCGTACTCATCTGCTAAACCTAAGTCGTGACCAAATTCATGCGCAACGACACCTATGCTGGCATCTATTGGGTTTATAGTATAACCCGATAACTTAACGCTACTACCGGCAATACTGACAGGCTCACTGTTTTCATCAAATACGTAGTAGCGGTGCGACCAAATTGCATCAACGCCTAAATAGCCTCCACCGGATTCTTCACCAATACTGGAATGAAAAACCATAACATGGTCGATAATGCCGTTTGGCTCGTTGATAATGCCATCGCCGTCAATATCATCTAAATCTGTTAAATCATATTGCGTTAAATCAATATCAAATTGTGCAGTGGCTTTTTCTACTGCTTCTTTTATCAGTGCGGGGGCATTTATATCGCGTGTGTTACCTACGCGCTCACCATAGGTTTTAGCATTACTATCTGCCCTAACCCACCCATATACTTGCCCGCTAAAAGTTAAGCTAGCACCTGATGCGTCGTAATAAAAATCGTATACGCTGCTATGTGTTTCATTCTTAGGACCAATAAACCCACCCTCATTAAAAAGCAATTGTTGGTAATGCTCTTTTGTATAATTTTCGTAATACATATCGGTATCATCATCAACTAACTGATTATCATCGTGCTTTAAATCAGGAAAATCAATTAAAATAGCCAGTACTTTAACCTCATTTAGCGCGTTGCTAGGACTAGCCGCACTTGCATATTGCAGCTGCTTATTGGCTTGCTTAGCGGTTAAGCGGGCTTTCATAGTAGAAACAGGTTTTAACTGCGAAGGGTTAAGCCGTTCAGTATTCGCTAAGTAGCTTTCAACCGTTGGCTTGTTAGTGGTTTGTTGGGCATCAGCGCGTTTATTTAACCAATACTCTATTCTTTGTTTGTTAATAATACCTGGGTCATGCGCACTGGTATTTGCTGCGTTAAGATTTAGGCTGCAAAGAAATAAGCCAAGCCATATTATTTTTTTCACTGTATCTTCCCCAGATAAATTATTGTTCTATCATACCTAATATATGCATTAAGCACAGCGCTCAAATCACCTATTTACCGATTATGGTTACTCGGTAAAATTAGCATAATTTCTTCATATTTTTTATATAACTACAAATAGCGTGCAACTTTTTAGTATGAAAATAAATTAATTTGAAATTTTAATCCAAAACAGCCCTTTCAAGGTTGACATAAGCACGTAAAACCCTTAAAAATAACCCCATATAGAATTTTTAATCTAAAGCAGCATTTTGCTTTTTATAAAGTGACAATTATGAAAAAACAACTTCACCTTTTAATCGTACTCGTAGTGGTCTTAGTGATAAGCCCAGCGGGGATGTATTAAAAAGTGAAATTGCTTTTTAAAAACCCTCGCACTACGCGGGGGTTTTTTTATGCATAAACAGCGCACAGAGGAATGAGGATGAGCAAACAAGAATATAATGGTTCTGAACTAGTTGTTCAGGCATTAAAAGAGTTGAAGGTTAAGTATATATTTGGCTACCCAGGTGGGTCGGTTTTAGATTTATACGATGCACTTTTTCAACAAGAAGACATTGAACATATTTTAGTGCGTCACGAACAAGCCGCAACCCATATGGCTGACGGTTATGCCCGTGCTACTGGCGAAGTTGGTGTTGTACTTGCTACCTCAGGCCCTGGCGCAACTAACTGTATTACAGGTATTGCCACCGCTTATATGGACTCAATTCCGATGGTGGTATTATCGGGGCAAGTACCTACTAGCTTAATTGGTGACGATGCATTCCAAGAAACCGACATTGTTGGCTGTTCTCGCCCGGTTGTAAAACATAGTTTTAACTGCAGAAGTGCTGAAGAAATTCCGGCTATTTTGGCAAAAGCGTTTTATATTGCAAGTACTGGCCGCCCAGGACCCGTTGTTGTTGAGCTACCAAAAGATATGCTTAACCCTGCTATTAAGTTTGAGTACAACTTCCCTAAAACAACGGAGCTTAGAACCTACAGCCCAAATACAAAGGGCCACTCTAAACAAATTCGCAAAGCGGTTACCGCAATTTTAGAAGCAAAAAAACTGGTTATATACTCAGGCGGCGGTATTATTTTATCTAACACCTCTGAGCAATTAACCCGCTTAGTTGAATCGCTCAATGCACCTATCACTAATACGTTAATGGGTTTAGGCGGTATTTCTGGTATTCACCCAAATTACGTGGGTATGCTGGGTATGCACGGTACGCTTGAAGCCAATAAAGCCATGGCAAATGCCGATGTAATTTTAGCACTGGGAGCACGTTTTGATGATCGTGTAACCAATAATGTTAAAAAGTTTTGCCCTAATGCAACCATCGTTCACGTAGATGTAGACCCGACCTCTATTTCTAAAACGATTAAAGCACACATTCCAGTTGTGGGCTGTTTAGCCACTGTGATGGAGCAACTGCAAGCCGGCATAGATAAAAGTAGCATTCAAATTGATCGCAGTGCACAAGAGGATTGGTGGCGACAAATTATTAGCTGGCGCGAGCAAAAGTGCCTAAGCTACAACACCGATGGCGACAAAATAAAGCCTCAAGCTGTTATAGAAGCAGTGTATAAAGCCACTAATGGTGACGCATATGTAAGCTCTGATGTGGGTCAGCACCAAATGTTTGCAGCGCAATATTATCCATTTAAAAACCCTCGCCAATGGATCAATTCAGGGGGCTTAGGCACCATGGGCTTTGGCTTACCAGCAGCTATGGGTGTTAAGCTTGCCTTTCCTGATAAAGAGTCAGTGTGTGTAACCGGCGATGGCTCTATTCAAATGAATATTCAAGAGCTATCAACATGTTTACAATACAACTTGGCTGTAAAAGTGGTTTCGCTAAATAACCGCTCATTAGGCATGGTACGCCAATGGCAAGATATGATTTACGGCGGTCGCCATTCATCTTCATATATGGACTCATTACCTGACTTTGTAAAACTTGTTGAAAGCTATGGCCATGTAGGCATAAAGGTAGATACTTTAGATGAGCTACAACCTGCTATAGATAAAGCCATGAGCATTAACGACCGTTTGGTATTTTTAGATATTAACGTAGATGAAAAAGAACATGTATACCCAATGCAAATTAAACTAGGTGGCATTGATGAGATGTGGTTACGTAAAGGAGTAAAAGCATAATGCGTCGTATATTATCTATTTTATTAGAAAACGAACCGGGAGCCTTATCTCGCATTGTTGGGCTTTTTTCACAGCGCGCCTACAACATAGATAGCTTAACAGTGGGCACTACTGATGATGAGTCACTGTCACGTATCACCATTACCACTATGGGTGATGATAGAATCGTTGAGCAAATTACTAAACAAGTTAATAAATTAGTTGATGTACTTAAAATTATTGATTTGACCGAAATGAGTCACATCGAACGTGAATTATTACTTGTTAAAGTATTTGCCCAAGACGAAACCACACGTGCAGCTGTTACACGCGTGGTAGATGTGTTCCAAGGTGCTATTTTAGATATGGGTCGCCAAAGCTACAGCTTACAACTGGTAAGCAGCACAGACAAAATAGAATCGTTTTTAGACACCCTACGCCATGAAACCGACATTATTGAAGTGGTGCGCTCTGGTGCTGTAGGGATCGGCCGTGGTGACAAAGCACTAAAAGCGTAATTAATTAAAGCTTAAGCGTTTTTATTAAATCCCTGCTAAGCAATTAGCAGGGATTTTTTATGCTAAGCCTTGCCTTACAACGCTCTGCATTAATCCCTAATTAGGCATGTGGAAATAAGCTTAACTTAGGTAAGCTCACTGCTTTAATACGAGCAAAAAAAAAGAGCTAAATAGCTCTTTTTTAAAAAATTCTGTAAAACGCCAATTAAGGGTTTACTTGGTCTTTAAGACCTTTACCTGCTTTAAAGCTTGGGATAGTTGCCGCTGCGATTTGGATCTCAGCACCCGTTTGTGGGTTACGGCCAGTACGTGCTGCACGTTCTTTAACTGAGAAAGTACCAAAACCTACTAATGCAACTGAATTACCTTCTTTTAAAGAAGAAGTTACAGCGCCAGTAAACGCGTCAAGTGCACGTGTAGCAGCAGCTTTAGAGATTTCTGCATCAGTAGCGATTTTTTCAACTAATTGAGCTTTATTCATTGTTAGATTCCTATTCGTTATTATTTTGCCTTCGCAAAACCTATCTTTATGCATTTTTAAGGAGTTAGCAACAGCAAATTGCATTTTTTGCTTAAATACTTCGAAAATGCGTAAAATTTTAATAATTCTCGGTAAAATACAGCGTGTTGGGTTAACTAAAACTTAATTTAAGTACACAAAAGGCACACTTTAAATAACACACTGCTCTATATTTTTTCGATAACTAAGGTCACTTCCCCAACCTCGACACCAAACTTAACAATAGATGTTCGGTTTATCAAGCGCGATTGTGTAACCAGGTACATCCAATCATCAAAATTCACCTCAAGCGTACTACCGTCATAGGGTAAGGCCACATTGTAGTTCCAATGAAACACACTGCCTGCGCTTTTACCGGATGCAATGCCAAGCACATCATCAGCACGTCCCATTAAGCGATTATCGTCATTAAGGGTGACATACCAAATACGCTTTTGTGTTTCACCATCGTCATACACAAAATCTTCCTCTATAACGCCCTCGTTACCTTCCCAGCGCGCATTCATAGTGACAACAAGTTTACGTGTGAGTTCGCCTTTATAATCTTGCACAACGCCGTATGCTTTTAAATCGCCACTAAAAAACGCTTTAAAATCAAATTCTGGGTTGCTGCTATTGTAGTGCTCTACTTTTGGCGCGGAGCAGCTCACTAAAAATAATGCGGCCATTAAAATACATAACTGTTTAAATTTATTTATATTGCGCATGTTAAATCCCTAATAATTGTTTTCTAAGTGCTGGCTCTGAGGTGTTTGGGCTTAGCCAAATAGCTAAAAACTGATTGGCAAATTGCGAGTTACTAATTTCACCTAACTTTTTGTCATTATGATAAAAAGTAGCCTGACCGCTTGGTGATGTTTGTAAGCTTAACGACTCGCCTTTTTTAATGTCTGGCCAAAGAGTGAGCAATTTATCAGCATACTTAGCAGATAAGTCACTTTTACCTAAATGCTGCCATTGCTCTTTAGTGGCTTTAACAATGTCTTTTGCTGCAAAGTCTCGCAAATAGGTGAGCGTAAATTTAACGGGGTGCGCCCCCTGTTTGTAACTCCCTGAGCGGGTATATAACGTTGCATCGTAAACATCCCAAAATAAATATTCCATGCGCGCCTCGCCCACTTTTTTAAAGTCAGTTTGCTCTTCGCTAAAGCTCAATGGGGTAAAAAAAGTAGCCATAATCATTGTGGCCGTTATTGCACATATTTTTGCGGTGATATTCATACAAGCTCCTGTTATTGCTTGCTAAAATTTATAATCGCTTTAATTTTTTGGTTAATAATAAGAATTAATGTAAAGGCAGCAGCCCACAGTGCGCCGTACAGAAGCCAAAACATCCACACAGGTGAATAAATACTAAGCACGCCAAATTGAGCGCCTGAATAATAACTAATTGGCGCAAAGGCTAAGCACACTAAATAGGCTTGCCAAAGTTTTAGGTTAGTAATAAACGCCATTGATGTGTTTAAGCAAAGCAATAATGCTGCCCATAGCAAGGCTAACCAAAGCGGAAAAGGGGATACTTTAAATTCCAAAAGGTTTAGCTGCACAGCAAGGTATTCACATAACAGCGCAATTGGTAAAGCTTTGACTAAAAGCAACGCGTCGAGCTTATGCTGCTTTGATAAAACAAACATAAGCACAACAATACCAGAGGTGTATAAAACAGATTGAGCTTCTAAAAACAGTGATAAAAACCACACTGTTTGAAAAAGCACAAAATTAATAATTAAGGGCAACTTCGTCATTTTGACTAGTAAAACGTGG
Organism: Pseudoalteromonas sp. Angola-4; assembly: GCF_028599265.1. Taxonomy (NCBI): domain Bacteria; kingdom Pseudomonadati; phylum Pseudomonadota; class Gammaproteobacteria; order Alteromonadales; family Pseudoalteromonadaceae; genus Pseudoalteromonas; species Pseudoalteromonas sp. Angola-4. The sequence continues at coordinate 250,324 of NZ_JAQREK010000003.1, forward strand.
TTTACGCGCCGTTAAATGAACGGTACTGGTTGCTCGCGTTCTAAAAGCGCCTTCGCAATAAGCAAAGTAAAATAACCATAATCTGTAAAAACGCTCATCAAACTTGTCACTGTCTAGGGTGTGCCAGTTATCAATAAAGCGTGTGCGCCAATCGGCTAGTGTTCTAGCATAATGCGCGCCTATGTCGCTTACAGTATGAATAACCATATCGGTATTGTTCTTAATTTGCTCGCTCATCTCATTAATTGAAGGCAAACAACCACCGGGGAAAATATACTGCTGAATAAAGTCAGAGTTTTTTAAATAATGTTGATAACGTTGATCGCCAATAGTGATCGCTTGGATAAGCATTGCACCGTCTTCTTTAAGCAAGCTATTACATTGCTTAAAAAAGCTTGGTAGGTATTCATGCCCTACTGCTTCTATCATCTCTATTGATACAAGCTTGTCGTATTGCCCTTCTAATAAACGGTAATCAAGCTTGAGCAAAGTTATATTATTTTCAAGTCCTAACTGTTTAACCTTGTTTTCAACATAGGCGTATTGCTCATCAGAAATCGTTGTTGTGGTCACATGGCAGTTGTAATGTGTGGCTGCGTAAATCGCAAACGCCCCCCAGCCTGTGCCAATTTCAATAACTGAATCGCCTTCGTTTATCTCTACCTGCTCACAAATTTGTTTAAGCTTGTTTTGTTGAGCATCCTCAAGAGAGGCGTCTTTTGATGGATAAACAGCGCAGGAGTAGAGCATTTCCTCGCTTAAAAATGACTCGTATAAATCGTTACCTAAATCGTAATGTGCAACGATATTCTTTTTCGACCCAGATTCTGAGTTGCTGTTTTTAAGATGGTTAAAACGGTGGGCTAAGCCACTAAAAAACGAGAATTTTTTTTCAAAAGCATCTAGTTGTTTTTGGTTAATGGCAAAAATTTCGATGAGTTTGGTCAAGTTATCACACGACCATTGCCCAAGAACGTAAGACTCACCTGCACCCACACTGCCAGATAGCGCAAATGCTTTATACATGGCAGTGTCGTTAACGGTAATAGTGGTTTTTAAGTCTGAATGTTGTTGACCAAATACTGTTGAGCGACTGTTCTCAACTAACACTATTTGGCCTGTTTCAATACTTGCAAAGGCTTTGGTGACTAGCTTTTTATATAAGTTTGTAAACCAACCTGTTTGCTCTTGGCAGTTTATACTCGAGACTTTTTCCATCTTAAACCCTTTATAATTGTATCGCTACCCGCAACTAAGCCTGTTTAACTATACTAAGGTTTTCCTGAATGACCTAAAAAAGGAACCCTTTTAATAAACAACTTAAGTGCTTGCACATAAATACCTTTGAAAATAGACAAAGTCATCGCAGGAAATTTTTTTAATAATTTATTAACTTCTTGCTTCGTTAACTGACTTCGCTTTAATCGTAAAGACGCGTCGAATAACAACTCATCCCCACGTTTATTTTCTATATGAATTAATGTGTTATCGGCTGTATGTTGTACCTGCCAATGGTAGTCCATATCTAAATTCATAAAGGGTGATACGGAGAAAGCCTTCTTAAAGTTCACTTTTTTTTGTAAGGGCACCAAATAATAATGGCGCTCATTCCACGGCGTATTGCTTACCTCAGCCACCATATATTTAAAGTTATCGGTGCTATTACCGTAAAAGTAAAAATTTACAGGGCTGAAATAAATGCCCATACACCTAAGTTGGCCAAGCATATAAATATGCGAAAACGTCTCTTTAACGCCTAGTTTTTCTATTTGGCACTGTGCACGTTCAATAATACTTAATGGCTCTGAGTTTGGCAGTGTGTTTAAATAATCGGCTTGATTAAAACGCAGTGCTTTAAACCCAAAAGTACCTAACATAGGGTGAATGTTATTAAGCAATAACGGATTTTTTAAATCTACCCACATCATATAAAGCGGGTATTTAAACTGATGGTTTTTTACCGCAAAGCGCCTGTGCCTTACATCGCCTAAGTATACAGCGCTATTCAAATTCAACACCTAATTGCTTAGCCACATCTACCCCACTGCGAACACCATCTTCATGAAAACCGTTATACCAATAAGCACCACAAAAATAGCTATTATTTTGGCCATCAACAGTGTGCTTGAGTTTTTGTGCGGCAATGGATGATTCGTTAAAAACAGGGTGATGATAAGTAAACTCACGTAATATATTTGCTTTGTTAATCCCTTCTAAGTGATTAAGGGTTACACAAAATTGTGTATCTGAGTCAATACCTTGCAGTATATTCATTTGGTATGTAACAACCGCTGCTTTGTCGGTGTTTTCGTTTAGTAAGTAATTCCAGCTAGCCCAGGCGGCTTTTCTATCTGGCAGTAAACTGGTATCTGTATGCAATACTACCGAATTTTCGGTATAAGGAATTGCACCTAATACAGCCTGTTCTTGCTCAGTAGCATCACCAAGTAATGCAAGGGCTTGATCTGAGTGACACGCAAATACCACTTTATCAAATTCAGCTTGTTCGCCATTTTCAAGGGTAATAATTACTTTATTATCTACACGCGTAACCGTCTCAATGTCGGTATTTAGTTTTATCCGCTCTGCAAAACCTTTAATAAGCGGCTTAATGTATTGCTTAGACCCACCAGGGATTACATACCACTGCGGCCTGTTTGTAACATCAAGTAAGCCATGGTTGTAAAAAAAGTTTACAAAAAACTCAACCCCTACATTTTGCATCTCTTTGATGCTGGTTGACCAAATTGCCGCCCCCATAGGTAAAATGTAATGGTATTTAAAAAAGTCATTAAAGCCGTGCGTATCTAATAACTGACCCAGCGTTTGATCTTTAGGGTAGTTTTGCTCGCTGTGCATTGCTTTACATAATTTATTAAACTTAACTATATCGCTTAACAAGCGCCAAAACTTAGGCCTAAATATATTTCTTTTTTGAGCAAATAAGCTGGTAAAGGTGTGTCCGTTGTATTCAAAACCACTTGCTTGATTATGAACACTAAAGCTCATTTGTGTTTCTTGTCTGTCTACGCCAATGCGCGCGAGTAGTTTTTCAAAGTACGGGTAAGTGCGGTCATTAAATACGATAAAGCCCGTGTCTATTGCGCGTTTAACCCCAGCATCAGATATCTCTACTGTCGCGGTATGACCACCAATGTAATCGTTTTTTTCAAATACAGTAATATCGTAATGCTTATGCAGTAAATGAGCACAGGTTAAACCCGATACGCCAGAACCTATTATTGCTATTTTTTTCAACGGGCTAATCCTTTTGCTAAACGTAACCAAAGTGGTAACGGTAAAATACGTAATGCTTTTAAAATAAGCGTAAACCGATAAGGAAAATGAACTTCTTTACGGCGTTTATTGATCCCCTTAATCATATAATCGGCGGCCTCTGTTGCAGTAACAGCCATAGGCATTGGAAAATCGTTTTTATCAGTAAGGGGGGTTTTAACAAAACCAGGGTGCACTAACGTAACATCAACATCGTTTAAGTCGATTGCTAAGCTTTTCGCTAAATAGCTTACCCCGGCTTTAGATGCGCCATAAGCCTCAGAGCGTGGCAGAGGTAAATACGTAACGCTTGAGCTAACAAGTACAAGTTGTCCGCCAGCACTAATTTTTGGTAATAGTGCCTCTAGGCAGTAGCCCATTGCCAGCAGGTTTACTGAAATAACTCGCTCAAACAAAGCGCTGTCAAAGTTACGGGCATCATCTACATACTCACAGTTACCAGCGTTAAGAATAACCTTATCAAAAGCACTAAACCCAAGGGTTGCTTGCTTTATGTCTTTGAGGTCTGTGGCATCAAACTGACACGCTTTAATATTGGTGTGTTTTTCAAGCTCAGCTAACTTTTCAAGGTTTCTACCGCAAGCGATTACCGTGTTGCCTTGCTGAGCGTACTTTATTGCAAGCTGCTCGCCAATACCTGAGGTTGCACCTGTAATTAAAATATTCATCGCTACCCTGCTCGTTTATCTATGTAATTTATAACGCCACCCAAAATGGGAATATGCTTGTATAGCATTTCACCGACATTAAAATAGTCGCGGTGGTTAATAATTTTACCTTCTTTAAAAACCAGCTTACTGTGCCCTTCTACCGATATAGTTTTGCCAGAAGCCAGTTTTGGGTGGGCGTAATGCATAGTCCAATACAAAAATGCTTTGTCATCACGCTCGTAGGTGTCGCTAATATCAAACTGACAATGCTTAACATTACTATATAGATTAGAAAAATATCGGGTAAGCTCGCTTAGCCCGTGTATTTCGTGCATTGGGTCTTTAAATTTAATTTGCTCGCTGTAAATATCATTAAGCAAATGCAAGTTTGATTTATCGAGTTGTTGATATATTTCTACAAATTTTGCTACCGGTAATGCTGTTTCCATATCACCCCTTAAATGCAGCTATTGCACGCTCGCGAGCTGCTTTATGATCTACGATTGCCGGCCAGTAACATTGCTTATCAGCCCCTATTGACGCTAAATATGCATGAGGAAAATGAATATGTTTATCTGACACTTTTTCAAGCTCTGGTAAATATTTACGTATAAATTTACCATTAGGATCAAAGCGCTCACTTTGAGTGATAGGATTAAATACGCGAAAATAAGGCTGCGCGTCACAGCCAGTGCTTGCAGCCCACTGCCAACCGCCATTATTAGAGGCTAAATCGCCATCAATAAGGTGCTGCATAAAAAACTGCTCGCCTTCACGCCAATCAATTAATAAATGTTTGGTCAAAAAGCTGGCGACCACCATTCTTAAACGGTTATGCATCCAGCCGGTTTGAACTAACTGTCTCATCGCTGCATCAACGAGTGGGTAACCTGTTTTCCCCTCGCACCAGGCTTTAAACTCAGCCTCGTTTTTACGCCATTTAACGCCATTGTACTTTTCGTTAAAGTTATCACCACGAGAAAGCTTAGGAAATTGCGCAATTAAATGACGATAAAATTCGCGCCAAATAAGCTCGTTTACCCAAGTAAAAGTTTTACTTTTAGATGTTGTTAAAATATCTGGGTAGCGGTTTTGAATATTAACCAGTAACTGCTTAGGGCTTATAATACCCAGAGCTAGATAAGGGCTTAAACCCGATGTGCCTTTAATGCTGGGTATATCACGATGATCGTCGTAGCTACTTAATTTGTCGCAAATAAAATTATCAACAATGGTTGCTAAGCTTTCATCATCAACTGGCCATTTTTCTGAGCTGCCATCACTTTTAATTGCCTGTGCGTTGTTATTTATCGGCTGTTTTTTTAAAGGCCACGGTAATAAGCTAAAGTGAGTATCTTGGTGTTGTTTAAGCCACTGTTTTTTAAATGGCGTAAACACTTTGTACATTTCGTTACTTTGGTTTTTAACACTGCCTACAGGCGCTATTACATCTCCCTCATAGAGGGTAAACGTAATATTTTTATCATCACACTTTGCAAGTATTTGCGCATCACGATTTACTTCATTTAACTCATACTCTTTATTGGCAATTATATGTTCTACCTTATGTTTATCACAAAATGATAAAAGCGCACTTTCACAATCGTCAAAGTAAGGGGCATCAATAATATGCAGCTCTATTGCGTACTGCGCTAGCTGCTCGCGTATATAATTGAGGCGTCTTTTTAGTAAATCTATTTGAATGGGAGCGGCGTTGTGTCGTTGCCATTGCTTTTCGCAGATAAAAAAAATGGCCTGTTTAGCGCCATTATTTAGCGCTTCAATAAGCGCTTCGTTAGAAAAAAGGCGCAAATCGCGCCTAAACCAAAAAAGTGTATTCATTATATGCCGTAACGTAATTTTAGTTCATTAGGGTAAGGATTAAAAAACACCTGCTTTTCTAGGTATTCATTAGGGTGTACTTTCAGATGGTGTTTTAACAAAGTAAGCGGTACGTACAAAGGCACTAAACCTTGACGGTATTCGTCGATGGCATCGCGTAGCTCTTGCTTTTCAACCTTAGATAAGTCTTTTTTAAAGTAGCCCTGCAAGTGCATTAACGTGTTGCAGTTATTCCTGCGTGATGCAGGCTTTTTAAGGCCGTTCATTAACCCAAGAATGTACTCATCTGCTAAAGCGTTAATATCATCACCATTATAAGTACCAAGTAAATTACCTAAGTCGCGGTAAGCTTGATAATTATGAGCCATTAATAAGTACTTATATTGTGAATGAAACTGGGTAAGCTTATGCACTGTGAGCGGCTCAGAAGCTAATAACTGCCACTGTTTGTAAGCGTACACGCGCATTACAAAGTTTTCGCGTAAATGCATGTCGTTTAAGCGGCCGTTTTCTTCACATGGCAGTAATGGATTGTGCTTCATTATTTGCTCAGCAAAAAAACCAACGCCTTCTGAGGTATTGCCGGTGCCCGCTTCGTTATAAATTTTAATTCTTTCCATACCGCAGCTTGGGCTTTTCGCACAAAAAACAAAACCACTTAGGTTTTTAGCTTGCTCTGTGGCTACTTTTTTACCGTATTCAGTTAGCTTAGGCCCAACATCGCCAGTGCCATCTGGGCGACATACTTTTATTGTATCGCCTACGCGTACTTGGCGTATGGTTGGCCTAGGAATAGGTAACCCTACGGCTACCTCTGGGCAAAAACGCGTGTACTCTACATGTTTTCCAAGTTCATCCATACAAAAGTTAGACTTTTTATGGCCTGTATCAAAACGTACTTTTTCGCCTGCTAAGCAGGCGCTAATACCTATTTTTATTGTGTCTGTTTGCATAAATTCTCTTAATAAATCAAGTTACCTATAGGATTAAGTAACTTACTGAGCCCTTTATTAAAATGTAGCGCACTACTGACTACTGTAAAGCATAAACAGCCATCTTTTGTAAGTGGGGTGTGCTGATGAGAGCCATCTTGCCAAATAAAGTCTCCTGGCACGTAACTGCCCTCTTCATCACTAAATTCACCATCAAGTAGCAATGTTACTTCAAAACCAGTATGAGTATGCTCGGGGATTTCGCCCCCTGCGCCAATATGTAAAAGGCTTGAGCGCAATGGGCCATCATCAATAGCAACGCGAGAGCGAGCAAGCTTACCCACTTGCGTAAAACGCCCATGCGAAATACGTGTTAAGGCGCGTGGTAATTCGTAGTTATGCTCATTAACTTGTACGGTTACCGGCTCAACTTCGTAAACTTCATCAATGCTAGCATCGGCGGTTATCAAATCTAGCAGGTCAGCGTCAAAATCTGGCGCTTGTAAATCATTATTTAAATTTAATGTATCAGGGGCGTATGGCGGCTCGCTAAATACATCCTTTGCATTAGCGGCTTCAAGTTTTGCCACTTTTGCTTGGCAAACTGGGCACATATCAACGTGTATAGATACCGCAACGCTTAACGATGCAGGTAACTGCGCTGAACAATATTGTGCTAGTAAAGATTCACTAGGGTGATGTTTAATCATGCTGATCTCCCATTTCATTACGTAATTTTTGCAAGGCTAAACGCAATCGTGATTTTACCGTGCCTACAGGAATATTTAATTGTTGAGCAAGTTGCTCTTGCGACATATCTTGGAAATAAACGCCTCGGACGACCTCTCGCTGTGCGGTTGGTAGTTTGTCTAGGTAACGTTTAACTTGTTGATCTTCCAAGTGGTCGCTAAATTCAAGTGTTGTATCTTGAGATTCGTTAATAAGTGGCCAAATATCTTCGCTTATATTTTCTTCTTTATTACTTTTCATTTTACGAAGCATATCAAATGAGGCATTACGCATTACGGTATATACCCAAGTCGTCGCAGCCCCTTTATCGCTGTGATACAAATGCGCTTTACGCCACACTGAGGTTAATGTTTCTTGTACAAGCTCCATAGCTTGTGCCTCAGAGCCAAATTGCTTAATTCCAAAGCGTTTGATTTTTGGCGAAAAGTATTCAAATAAGTAAGCAAACGCTCTTTTGTCTCGCGAAGTAGCTACATCAAGCAGAGCTTGCATAAGCTCTGCACTTGGCGTTTCTGGCATGGCAGTATATTTACCTGTATTAGGTTCACAACGTGGTGAGGGTTGTTGACTTACCATAATAATTAATCCCGTGTATGCTTTTGTATATATCTATACGCCAAGCAATTAAACGCAGATCACATTATTTTAGGCAAATTCATTGTTAATCACAGTATGGAGGAAGTTTAGTAAGTTAGCAAAGTTACTTTCGAACGCAAGTTGCTGTTTTTTATCGATAGATATAGGTAACAGTTCAAGCCAGCGCGCAGCTACCCAGGCTAAATTATCAAACTTGGTTTGCCTATATAAACTAGAAAGCTCTTTATTGTTTAAAAATATGTCCTGCAAAGAATCAGACAAGCGTTGATTATCAGCCGAAATTTCACTGTGTGAGTCATTGTACCAATACGGCGTATTGCAATCGCTTAATAAGCCATGGCGCAATTCACTTTCATCTTGGTATACGTCATTTATTTGTACGCTTTTAGCAGCGTACACATCAATAAGTAGCATATTGCTAGGGTCTTGATCAAAGTCGATAATATCGACCAAACAGCCCTGAGCGCTAATATTAAATGGCGTGTCGTGCTGGTAGGTGCACAGTACAAAACCGACATTATTTTGTAGTGCGGTTTTTACCATGTTTAAATACCTAGGCTCAAATATACGTAAACGCGTATAGCCTTCTGGTAACACAAATATTGGTAATGGGAAAATCGCACGTTTCATAAAGTCTACTTCTTTAAATTACACTGCCTTTATTTACGTGCGCTTTTACTAAGTCGATCAGCTTACTCAAATCGAATTATTTACCTATAAATTAAAAGTTGATCCAACTTCCCATACTTTTTATTACTTGAACCATATAGTAAACACTAATCATGCTTACAACAGGCGCCAACATAAGTGCAAATAATCCTAATTCGTTACTCATCGTCTTATCCTTTTACACTTATTTAGCTTTAATTTGCGTAGTTACCGGCATTGTAGACTGCGTGGTAACGTCAGCTTGTTCTTGCGCTTGATTTACAAATTGCTCAAGTACTGCCTGGGCATCAAAACTAAGGCTCTGCGAAATTGATTGCTCAAGCTCTGCCGTTGCTTGATTAATATAGCTTGTTACGTTTTGCGTTATAATATCAGTTACATCTAGGTCCACTTCACTCGCATGTACTTGCGAAGAACCTAATACTAATAAACTTGCCATAGCGATTTTAATTGAATGTTTCATAATGGTATTCCTTGTTGTGTATATTGTTTAGACGCAATAACATAATCAAGGGTTGTGCCAACAGAAAAATAAAAATTAAATCATTGATATTTAAAGACTATATCAAAATACATATAGCAACGCAGCATTCAGGCTTGGTTAATTTAACTAACCTTTTTAATTTTTTGACTAACTATTAGTAAATATTTTTAGTTCACTATTTGCAGTTTAAAACAACGACTACCATTACTTTTTATTTTGTGTATCGGGTTTAACTTTTTTACCTAACCGATAAGCATCAACCATACTTAGTAACCAAATGACCACCATTAAAGGAAGATATTTATATTCCCCAAGCTGAGCACATTCACCTGATGGATTACGGGCGGCTTGTAAAATGCCTGAAGCCGTCATCGGAATTTTACCTGCTAAAATTTCATTTGCGCTACATTGCGCTATAGCCAAAATATCACCTAATGTCATAAACAAAAGTAGCGTAAATACACCTGCAAAAATACAGCCTATTAAATGCCTTTTAAGCGAAAAATGCCCTGCCCCAGGATACACAATGGCAGTAAGTAAAACGGCTTTGAGCTCTTTTTTCATGATAAACGTGCCTTAATTAATTGAGACTATACGACCACACTATACCCGATTAATTCCCTTTAAAATCAATAAAAGTACGGTGACTAATTTACAGTAACAATGCTGACATTGAAACATTGAGCGTACACCTGTACACTCAAGTTTAATTAATAAGTGGTAGGACTAGTATGACTATAGGTGCACCCTATTCTCGCAAAGAAGAAAAACTCAATGTATTAAGCCATGCACTGGGAATATTTTTTGCTGTGTTTGTAATGTGGGATTTATTTAAACAAGCCACCAGCGTAAAAGCTTATATTAGCACCGCTGTATATGGGGCTAGTTTATTTGTATTGTTTTTATCATCCACACTTTATCACGCCAGTGTACAGCCCAAATTACGCGCTTTTTATAAAAAGTGCGATCACTGCGCTATTTACGTATTAATAGCGGGTACGTACACCCCATTTTTATTGCTATCTCTAAATGGATTGTGGTCTTGGGGGACACTGAGTTTTATTTGGGCAGTCGCGCTTGGTGGCGTTGCTTATAAAGTGCTGGTTAAAAATGGTAATAAAAAAGTCTCGCTGGCTACCTACTTACTTATGGGCTGGTTTGCCCTTGCGATTGTATACCCACTTTATTTAAATATTGATGTAAAAGCACTGTACTGGTTACTGGCCGGTGGCATTTTTTATAGCTTAGGAACATTATTTTATAGCGCTAAAAGCACTCAATTTAGCCACGCAATTTGGCACCTCTTTGTAATAGCTGGGTGTGTGTGCCACTACATTTCAATTACTAATTACGTGTATTAATGCATGTAATTAGTAATTTTACGCTACGTACATAAACCGCATTAATTTGGCTACCCTTCTACATAAAAGCGCGTTTTAGCCCAGGTGATATCACCTGGGCCTTAATTAAAAACGCTGTAATTTACCGCTTTGACTATAAGCCTATCACTTTACCTTACTCGCCTAGTTAACTAGCTCGATAAACAGCGTGTAACATTTTCGGTACTCTTATCCATTTTTTACCCATTTTATTCACTTACTCTTTTCCTAATTTAAAATAAATGCATTAAAATAAGTGACATAGCATCATATTTTGAATGTAACGCTATGGCATATCTATTGCTCCTTCAATATAAATGGTCAGTAAAACCTTGGCCGAGCAAATACGTTAAAGGAGATACAAAGTGGGCGCATTACAAGCTGACTCTATAAGTGAGGCAAGTGCTAGATTAGTAAGTTGCTACTTATACTCAATATTTTTCAACCACACTCACTTTTACGTCTATTCCCGCCAAGCAAAGAGGTAGGTAACTCGCATTGCTGCGTTATATGCCATTAGGCTCTTTGTGATTACATGCAGTTAATCCAACTTAAACTTTACGTTAAAGGAGACGTTGATATGCCAACTAACCAATTTACGATGCAAGACCCTAGAAGCCAATATCAAATGGGTCGGACCGAAAAAGACAGTGATCAACCAGACCCTGGCCTAGATGAAATTTTAAAACCTAAAGCAGATCACGGCGAAGATACCTATGTAGGTAGCGACAGATTAAAGGGTCGCAAGGCGTTGATCACCGGGGGCGACTCGGGCATTGGCAGAGCGGTTGCCATTGCATTTGCCAGAGAAGGTGCCGATGTGGTTATTAATTACTTAGCCAGCGAAGAAGCCGATGCGAAAGAAACACTCGATATATTAAAAGCCAGTGGTAACAAAGCATGGGGAATTGCAGGCGATATCTCTGATGAGAGTTTTTGTAACGACCTTGTGGCGCAAAGCGTTGAAAACTTAGGCTCAATCGACATATTAGTGAATAATGCGGGTAAGCAACAGTTTGTTGCAGAGTTAGACGATTTATCTACCGAGCAATTTTGCCAAACATATGCAACAAATGTATTTGCTATGTTTTGGATAACAAAAGCGGCGGTAAAACATATGCCACCGGGCGCTAGTATTATTAATACAACCTCTATCCAATGTTATCAACCCTCTGCTGGGCTTCTTGATTACGCATCGACTAAGGGCGCAATTACAAGCTTTACTAAAAGTTTAGCAAAAATGGTGATTGATAAAGGCATTCGGGTTAATGGGGTTGCTCCTGGGCCAATTTGGACCCCGCTTCAACAAAGTGGTGGCCAACCGGCTAAAAAACTACCTGAATTTGGTGATAACGTACCATTAGGTAGACCAGGTCAGCCTGCTGAACTAGCACCCACCTATGTATACTTAGCATCGCAAGAGTCAAGTTACATTACCGCTGAAATAATGGGTGTTACAGGTGGGCAGCATCTACCTTAATCATGCTGGTTCACTCATATTAGTTAATTTCAGCTTATTGATTTTATAAAATAATAGCGGCGTATATACGCCGCTATTTTTACCTAGCCTTTTTCAATTATACCTAAATAAGCCCCACTAAGTATTAGTGAGGCTCTGGTTAACAATACATTAGACAGCATCTTAGCTTGGTACTAAAACCTGTGCTCATACAGCACTATTTAGCTCAGTGTGAGCAAGAGTGCGCCGAGTTAGACACGCATAAATTAACTGCATAAATAACTTAAGCCGATTAAGTGTTATCTTTTTTAGCACGTATACCGCGAATGAACTCTTCTAAATAAGGCGTAAATTCTAGCGCAAGTGCTATAAATAGCACCGTTGCCAAGTAAGTTATTGGTAAAGGAGAGGCTTTTAATTGCAGCGTAAAGTCAGGAGGAAAGCCGCCTGGAGTAAATAAAGCGGTAAATTGCTCCCAATGGCGCGCAATAATTAATACCAAAGCTAACAGGGGTATCATTTCTAAAAAACTGTGTATATGTTGCTCTACCGGCCCTACCCTTCGCTTACTTACTGCATAAGTTACATCCCACATTGCTGTAAGCTCATGCAGAAAAAACAACACAATACAAATGGCAATAATCAAACTATTAACTTCAAATATTAAAACGAGGATTAACGGAATGCCCACTTCGGCAAACATTAATAAATGAATAAATGACTCTTTAGCACCGCTGGTTGTAGAAATATTACTACGTCGATGACAAAACCAATCAGCAATGCCAGCAGCAAGCCACACAGGGATCACAAAATACATCAAAATCAATAAAGTTGGGTCAGTCATAGTTTGTTAGTCCTTAATATTTGGTTTTAATAACCCTCATGCTTAAAACTAAATATTTACACTTCATCAGCTTCTTCATTTATCACTAGCGATGTGAAAAAACGTATTTTTCAAATAATTTATCAGTCACTTTTAAGATGGCTTGAGGATTACTTACGTTTTCACCTTAATGTAAATGAGATACCATTTTTAAACGCGCCCTTGAGCGAGCATTTGGTATGCTCAATATCTATTTACAACTAATAAGTAGTTCAAGTGTTATGCCAAATCTCGACGCTTAATTGATTTAATGCCATTTTAGCTAATAGGTAGGTGTAGAGGTGTTTTTACTTTGCCGTATATATTGTTATTGTGTAAAAAATAGAAAATATATCGCTTTTCATTGTAAGTTTTTCATTCACAAAGCTAAATAAGTAGGTTGTGGTAAAGGTAAAACTACAAGCTGAAAAACCCTATTTGTTGTAGATTTACGCTAGTTAAAAAAAAGTAAGCCGCACACTTGTAATAAAGCAGCCTTTAAAAGCTCTTTTACGATAATACGTTCACTACTGCCATCTACACTCGCGCATATTTACTTTGTCGTTTTTAAAGCTAACCCCTTCTAATAATAGCTTTTGGCGCTGCTCTTGGTATTTATCACTGCCTGTAGGAAATGATATTTTACCTTGGCTGTTTACTACTCTGTGCCACGGTATAACAGAATCATCTGGCATTTGCTTTAATAAGCGCCCTACCAAGCGTGAATTTTGCGGATAACCGGCAAGCGTTGCTACTTGCCCGTAACTTGCTACAAAACCTGCAGGTATATTTGCAATAATGGTGTAGATGAGGGTTTCTTTATCAATATTATCGGTCATTAACGTACGCCTCACTGAGTACTTTAAATTGCTCCCAAATAGAGCGCGCAACAGGGCCATGGTGTATTGCATCACGCCTAAATGCACGTACTTCTATACCAAACTCATCTTCTCTGTCGTTTATCTGTATTTGCTGTAACAGCCCGGCTTCTATTTCAGGGGCGCAATAGTCTATGTTCATCATTGCCCAGCCGGCACCAGCAAGCAAAAACGACTTTAAATTGGTTACATCGTCAATCTTCATTAAGGCAGAGCCTTTTGAGTAAGAAAGCTTGTCGCTGTCTATGCTTAAGTCACTTTCAAACATGGCCAAACACGGGTAATTTTGTAGCTCGTTAAAGGTCATGTACTTAGGAAACGTATTAGTAGATGCAATAATTCCAATATTTAATTTACCAATTGGTAGGCTCTCTAAGTGCCCTGTTGCATGAAATAAGTCAAACCAAGGGCCTATGCCTAACTCCACTTGCCCACTATTTACTTGCTCTAAAGAGACAAAGCGTTTGCCACTGGTTAAATTAAACTCTGTACGCTTAAATAGTCTAAAAGTATTACTTATGATCTCGTTATAACTGTCTTTTTGACAAATTTGCTCGTAGCAAATTCGATATTGTGGCTCGTTACCCAGTGCAAGCTCTTTAGCAAGCTGCGCTAGCTCATCATTTGCATGCAATAATTGTTGTGCTTCGCGATGAAAAACACGCCCTTTTTCAGTTAACTGTAATCGGTACTTACTTCTATCGAGTAGTTCAAAGCCAATTTTTGCCTCTAAGTTTTTAATTGCTAAGGTAAGCGCAGGCTGAGTTTTATGTAATTTAAGCGCCGCGCCACTTAAACTTGCACTTTGTACAATGGCATCTAAAATTTGTAATTGATTCAGCTTCATACTGCGCTCAACATGATCATAAATAAAACTTATTATGTTTCTAAAATTTAATGAATTTTATTTTATATGGTTGCGGCGTATCCTGCACTTAATTATTTTGCCTATCATTGCCACGGAGAAGACATGAAACTCTTTCGTCTATGTATACTTACTACGACTTTACTTACCTTAATGGCCTGCTCAGAGCCAGAAAAGCAAGTAAAAGAAGAGCCCATTAGGCCTGTAAAGTTATTCAATATAGGACATGATTCGCAAACAAATGTGCGCAGTTTTCCTGCTGAAGTGGTTGCTAACCAAGGCTCGTACTTAGCATTTAGAGTCAATGGTGAACTGGTAGAGTTTCCGGTATTGGCAGGTGAAGAAGTTGAAAAAGGACAACTTTTAGCAAAGCTTGACCCAGAAGACTTTCAATTACAATACGATGATAGAAAAGCCCGTTATGAGCTTGCTAAATCACAACTTAGCCGCATTGAACAATTACTTGAAAAAAGAATCGCGAGTCAATCAGAGTACGATGAAGCATTAGCCAATATGCAAGTGGCAGAGTCTGCCTTTAAAATTGCCGAAACCAACCTAGAATACAGCGAACTGCGCGCCCCATTTGCAGGGACTGTAGCCAAAGTATTTGTTAAAAACTTTGAAAACATTCAAGCCAAGCAAAACATTTTACGCCTAGAAACCCGCGATTTAATGGATGTAGAAATCCAAGTTCCTGAAAAAATAATAGCGCGCATTAAAAAAGGCAGCGACTACCACCCTACCGTTGTGTTTGACGGTTATGATAATAAAGAGTACACCCTTGATTTAAAAGAGTGGGATACGCAGGCCGATCCTACTACGCTCACCTACAAAGTTGTTTTTTCGCTGCCAGTACCTAAAGACTTTAACCTACTTGCAGGGATGACGGGCCGTGTATTTATCGATTTATCAAAAGTAACCAGCTCGCAAGTGGCTTATACTATTTTACCGGTAGAGTCGGTTTTTTCTGAAGCTAAAGAAAGCGTGTCGGATAACGCCTATGTGTGGATATATAACCCAGAAACCGGTGTTGTTAATAAACAAGCCGTTAAAGTGGGCCAAGTACACCGTGACGGAATTGAAGTGCTAAGCGGTATTAAAGAAGGCCAAATTGTCGTCTCCGCTGGCGTGCACTCATTAGATGAAGGCATGAAAGTACGTCCATGGAATAAAGAGCGAGGCTTATAATTATGAGCTTTGCGCAACTCTCCATAGAGAAAAAAGTAATTAGCTGGATGTTTGCACTACTGCTGTTAATTGGCGGGAGTGTGTCGTACTTTGATTTAGGCCAACTAGAAGACCCAGAGTTTACGCTTAAAACCGCCATGGTTATTACTATGTATCCGGGTGCATCGCCACAACAAGTAGAGGAAGAAGTCACCTTTCCTATCGAAAATGCAATTCAGCAACTCCCCTACGTAGATTATGTGACCTCTATTTCCTCAAATGGTAAGTCGCAAATATCGGTAGAAATGAAAAGCACCTACCGAAAAGAGCAGCTGCGCCAAATTTGGGATGAAATGCGCCGCAAAATTAACGACTTAGCGCCTTCACTCCCAAGTGGCGTTTACCCAAGCACCATTTTAGATGACTTTGGTGATGTATACGGCGTTATGTATGCGGTTACCGGCGATGGCTACTCTTATGATGAACTTAAAGATTACACCGATTACTTAAAGCGTGAACTCGTACTGGTTAAAGGTGTGAGTAAAGTGACCATTGCTGGTGAGCAACAGCCTCAAGTAATGGTTGAAGTGTCTACCCGTAAATTAGCGCAGCTCGGTATTGCCCCAAGCCATATTTTTGGTTTACTGCAATCGCAAAATACAGTCTCTAACGCAGGTAAAATTAGAGTGGGCGATGAGTCTATACGCTTTCACCCAACCGGCGAATTTAAAGATGTTAAAGAGCTCGAAACCCTACTTATATCAAAACCCGGTGCTAGCGAGCTTATTTACTTAGGTGATGTAGCCAAAGTATTTAGAGAATACGCAGAAGTACCCAGCAATGTTATTCGCTACAACTCAGAACAAGCGCTTTTAATTGGTGTCTCGTTTATGAATAGCGTGAATGTAGTAGATGTAGGTAAACGTATTGACGAGCACTTAGCAGAGCTTGAATACCAGCGCCCACATGGCATACATGTAGAATCGGTGTATAACCAACCTAAAGAAGTAGAAAAATCGGTAGATGGCTTTATTGTCAGCCTAGTAGAGGCGATTGCCATTGTAATCGTGGTACTGCTTATATTTATGGGGTTAAAAAGTGGTATTTTAATTGGCGGTATTTTATTACTCACCGTTTTAGGCACCTTTATATTTATGAAGTTGTTCGCCATAGACCTGCAACGTATTTCTCTGGGTGCGCTTATTATTGCACTTGGTATGCTGGTAGATAACGCCATAGTAGTAACCGAAGGCATATTAATAAATTTAAAGCGTGGCCAAACTAAGTTAAAAGCTGCGGTTAATATTGTAGAACAAACTAAATGGCCGCTACTAGGCGCTACAGTTATTGGTATTACTGCGTTTGCCCCTATTGGCTTAAGCTCTGATGCGACCGGTGAATTTGCGGGTAGCTTATTTTGGGTATTGTTTATATCGCTTTTACTAAGCTGGATCACCGCCATTACGCTTACGCCATTTTTTGCAAATTTAATGTTTAAACAAGATGAATTTAAAAAAGCTAAAAATGCTGAGGGCGAAGAGGAAAATGACGACCCATACCAAGGCTTTATTTTTACCGGCTATAAAGCACTTTTAGATGTGTCTATGCATTATCGTAAAACCACGCTTGTGCTTATGGTCGTGCTCCTTTGCTCGGCTGTGGTTGGTTTTGGTGCGGTTAAACAATCGTTTTTCCCAGCCTCTAACACGCCTATGTTTTATGTAGATTACTGGCAGCAACAAGGCTCCGACATAAGAGCAACGCTAGAGGGAATTAAAAAGCTTGAAAACTACCTTCAAAAAGAAGAGCTAGTTGAAGAAATAACCAGTACTACAGGCCAAGGTGCTCCACGCTTTATGCTTACTTATGCACCGCAAAAGTCGTACTCGTCATACGGGCAGCTCATTATTAGAGTAAAAAACCGCGAGGCGGTGGCTGTAGTAATGAAAAAAGTGCGTGAATACTCGCAAAATACACCGCTTTCAGCTGAGCTTAAAATTAAGCCTATGGAAATTGGCCCCTCAACCGATGCTAAAATTGAAGCACGCTTTACAGGCCCCGATCCGGTAATATTGAGACGATTAGCCGCCCAGGCTGAAGAAGTGATCGCACAGGACGACGGCGCTTATAATATTCGTGATGATTGGCGCGCACGCACTAAAATGATTCGCCCTCAATTTAACGAACAAAAAGCGCGCCGTTTAGGTATTAGTAAGTCAGACCTTGATGATGTACTGCTTACTAGCCTTTCTGGCAAGCAAGTGGGTGTATATCGTGATGGTACGCAACTACTGCCAATTATTGCTCGCTCACCGGCAAATGAGCGCCTAAATGTAGAAAGCGTCCACGATTTACAAATATACAGCCCTGTATTGGGTGTATTTGTGCCAGTAACGCAAGTGGTTGACGAATTTGTAGTTGAATGGGAAGACAGCCTAATTATGCGCCGCGACCGAAAGCGCACAATAACGGTAATGGCCGATCACAACGTATTAGGCGATGAAACTGCCGCTAAGTTATTTGCACGCGTGCGCGGGCCCGTAGAGGCAATAGAGCTACCGCGTGGCTACAAATTAGAATGGGGCGGCGAGTATGAGTCGTCATCGGATGCGCAAGCCGCTATATTTGGTTCATTACCGCTGGGTTATTTAGCGATGTTTGCGGTAACCGTACTGCTGTTCAATTCACTTAAACAACCTTTAGTTATTTGGGCTACAGTGCCACTTGCCATTATTGGTGTGAGTGCGGGCATGTTAATAATGAATGCGCCATTTAGCTTTATGGCACTACTTGGATTACTAAGTTTAAGCGGGATGCTGATTAAAAACGGCATAGTGTTGGTCGATCAAATAAATCTTGAGCTTCGCGATGGTAAATCGCCTTATCAAGCTGTGTTTGAATCTGGCGTTAGCCGTGTACGCCCTGTAGCCATGGCGGCTATTACCACCATTTTAGGTATGATCCCGCTGTTGTTTGACGTGTTCTTCCAGTCAATGGCGGTAACTATTATGTTTGGTTTAGGTTTTGCAACCATACTTACGCTTATCGTAGTACCTGTGCTTTATACTGTTGTATTTAGAATAGACTACGAGCCTAGAAAGTAATTTAAAAGCCTTACAGCACGTTTAAAACGCAGCTTACCTCACAGTAGCTGCGTTTTTTATTATTTAAACCGAGGTTAAAGATGGACATAATAAACTAGGTTGTATTTGTATTCTCTTTGGCTATTTTAGCTTTATTACCGACGAAAATGGCAATGTAGATTTAAACAACTACCGTTTCACGGGCGGTATTGCACTGGTAATAACAGGCATGTTTGACGGTACTTACGATTTAATTAAACGACTGCGCTCTAAAAACAGCGTATCTACATTAGCCGTTTATTTAGAGCTTTTTTTACTTTATATTGGCGTTGTGTTTTATAAATAACCCCTCAAATGACAGCAAAACAACTTTTTAGAATAATAATTACCGCTAGTTTACTATTCCCACCCCTATTTTTTATTGCTTGGGATGAAAATCTCGATCCCCCCTTTATTGCCAATACCGCTTATGATTTTTTAACACATAAGCTGCTTCCTGTTTTGTCAGTAATAATTAGTATTGCAGGGGGGATGTACGGATACAAAAAGTACAACGCATGCATAACATTTAAATCAAATTTTAAAGACTACTTAGAGGATGATGGGAAGCTTAGGGGCTGGCTGGGTATTTTGTTTATACCGGTTTTAGTTTATTTATGGCTGTGGGCTAGTTTTTGTATTTCAGTAAAGTTATGGACGTATTATTATAGCGACAATAGCTGGCAGCAAGAGTACCAGCTACTGGCTGTAGAGGCGTGCCCGACTGATTACGAATACAGCTGCGCTAAGCTGGTTGTGTTAGATTTAAATACTTACAGAAAGCGCTCTTTTAGATGGTATTTAGATAAACCAGCATTAAAGCGGCTAAAAAATGAAAAAATAAACATCGTGGGCGTTAAAAGCCCACTTGGTTACGTTGTGCATCAAATACAATGGTAAGTGCGCACGCTATTTTTTTAAACTTAATGTGCCAGATGAACGCGCTTTACCGTTTGCTGGCTTTTTGTTGTTTGCGCTTTTGCTATCGCCTTGCGTATTTTTGCTAGCGCCCCCTTTACCTACATAGGTGGTTGAGCGCTTTTGAAAAGGGGTATTACTTCTTTGAGTGCGAGTGCCTCGCTCATTATTAAAGGCGCGTGGGTTTTCACCCTGAAAATCACGCTTTTTAGGCTCGCCTTTGTTATTGGCATTTTGCTTATTGGTATCAACCGAATGCTCTTGCGTTTTACCCGAATCGGCAATGGAGTCATTAATTTGCGCCATTTCTACGTCGGTTAAATGTCGCCACTGACCTACTTTTAAGCCCTTTAACGTTACATTCATAATGCGGGTACGTTTAAGGGTCACAACTTCATAACCTAGGTATTCACACATACGACGAATTTGGCGGTTTAAACCCTGCGTAAGCACAATTTTGAATTCTTGCGGAGCTGTTTGTGTCACTTTACATTTTTTTGTAACGGTATCTAAAATAGGAATACCGTTGGCCATTTTGTTCACAAATTGGCGATTGAGTGGTTTATCAACTGTCACCACGTATTCTTTTTCGTGGTTATTACCCGCTCGCAAAATTTTATTAACGATATCGCCTTCGTTAGTTAAAAAAATCAATCCTTCTGAAGGTCTATCTAAACGGCCGATAGGAAATATACGGGTGGGATAATTAACGGCTTTGACAATATTACTTTGAATTTTACTCTCGGTGGTACAGGTGATACCCACTGGCTTATTATACGCAATGTACACGCGTTTTGGTTTTTCGCGCAGCGGTTTTCCATCTACTAAAACAGTATCGGTATCAGCCACTTTTACGCCCATTTCAGGCGTATTACCATTAACCGTTACACGACCTTGCTCAATATATTTATCGGCTTCACGGCGTGAACAAAAACCTGTTTCACTAATAAATTTATTTAAACGTTTTAATTCGGTCATGGTACTTAATGGTCCTAATTTTAAAGGCGACTAGTGTAAACCACACGCCATTATTTTTCGCCCCTAATTTAAACCTTTACGCATTAATTTTTGCAATTTTTGCTTGAGTTAGCCTGCGCCAAACATATTCCAGCGGCCCTTGCTCATAATAGCGACAATATAAAGCTGTAAACAATAGCTGCACGCTAACCAGGCCAGTCGCGACTATCCAATAGTCTATTCGGTTAAAACTTAATACCCACTGCGGATACAACACTTTATAAAGCAACAGCTGCATCAGTGTTTGGCATATATATAAGGTAAAAGCTAAGCGCCCAGCTTGCTGAATAAGCTGGCCCACATGAGCACGGTTATTACAAAATTTAACGATGAGATGAATATAAAATACAGCCATGAACAATGCGGCAAAGGTATTTATAAACTCTTGTATAGCGAACCCCGCTCCCCCTGTGAACTTTGACGCATAAAGCCTCATGCCTGAAAAAATAAAGGCACCAGCTATACAAACAATAAGGTGCGGCTTAGTTAAACCTTTACTAAAGACCTCATTTTTATATAAATATATGCCAATCAGCATTAGCCCTACGCACAGCCACATGATCATGATAGGAACAGCTACCAGCATTAATACATTCATACCTAGATTACTCAAAAAGTAATCGCTGTAATACGGGCTATATAAATCGATATACTGCGCTGAGTCACGATAAACGACCTCATCTGGTGCACTAAAGAGCACCAACCCCGTGGCTACACAACCAATTAAAAGAAACTCCCCTGCCCTTTTTACAAGCAGTTGGTTATTACTTTGCAAATATTTTAGAACAAACCAGCCAGATACACCGTATAAAAATAAAATGTCGCCAGCCCAAAGTAAAAAACCATGTACCAAACCAAAAATGATAAGCCAATGCAATCGCGCTTTTAAAGGTGCTGTTGATTTAACTTTTTGCCACTGAATATAAAGCCCTGCCCCAAACAGTAAGCTAAACAGCGTTCTAAATCGGCCATCAACAAAAAAAATACTCACAGCATGGATAAGGGTGTCGCTAAAAGGCGGGGTAGATAAAGGAATATAGCTATAATCTATTAAGCCAAACGCATAGCCATTCATATACACTAAGCAAAGCACGGCAATGCCGCGAATAAAGTCCATATTATAATTTCGCATAATGAGCGGTTACTGTCCTTTAACTATTATTTTTATAATTATCTGCCCAATCTACGGCTTGATTATATAACCCTGGCAGCACATCACTTTTAACATTAAGTAATATAACGGCTTTTTCTAATGTCCACCAGCTACCTGTTTCGTACGCTTGTACTACATTTAAAATATAATATAGGGTGTTTTTTTCGTTTAATAATGCCGCTTTAATATCATCAGGAAAAGGTAATTTTTCGACTAATAAACTCATAGGTTGATCGAGTATGGCATCTAGTAACGAAAACAAGCCGGTTAAAAACGCCTCACCCGCCAACGATTTAGACACTTGCTTTGCTATTAGCTCACAAAAGCGTGCTCTAACTACACACACTTGCATTAGCTCTGCTGGCTTTTTACCCGCGGTGTGCGCGGTAACAATTAAACTAACAAACTTTTTTAAACGCTCATGCCCTAAATACACTAACGCCTGTTTAATAGATGATATTTTATTCTGAATAGGAAAAACACCGCTGTTAATTAGCCGCATAAGCTTATAAGCCAAGGCCGCATCGGCTTCAAATAACGCACTAATTTGCTTTATATCTGGGCTTGGCTTCATTACTTGCGCGTAAATAGCCACAACTAACGCATAATTATAATCAATGTCTTGCTGTTCGTGCATTGTGGGCTTGGCAAAAAAATAGCCTTGAAAGTAATCAAACCCCATTTTATGTGCTTGGTGATAATCGGCTTGGGTTTCAATTTTTTCTGCTAGTATTTTTATTTTTTTATGCTGTTTCAGTTTTTCTACAATCTCGGCAATATCTGATAAAGGCGTTTGCGCAATATCAAACTTTACTAGCTTGATAAACTTTAAAAATCGCTCCCATTGCTCGTTATAAACAAAGTCATCTAATGCGAGTTTATAGTTTTTATGAAAAAGCTCTCTGCAAAGCTGATAGTTATCGTCGGTGGGTTCAATGGTTTCTAATAGCTCAATGACCACATCTTTACAGGGTAAAAAGTCACATAAATTGTGCTTTAAAGAGTCAGGGCCTATATTTATCAGTGCCGTTTTACCGGAGGTGATGTGGCGTGTGCCTAAATTAAGCTGGTTTTCCATTATTAGGCGAGCAGTTGCTTGACCTTCTTCTATATCGGGAAAAAAGTTTTCAGCACTATTACGAAATAAAAGCTCGTAAGCAACTACATTTTGCTTACGATTGAATATTGCTTGCCTTGCAACAAATACAGACACATTACCTACTTCTTATTTTTATACTCAAACTAAGTAATTAATAGCGTAAATAGGTATAAATGTCACTTCTGCTGCGTTTAATTTTAATGATTTAGCAATACATGCTTGAAATATAATCAGCAGCGACCGTTTCCCACGAAAAACGTGCTCCTTTAGCATTAGCTGTAATGTCACTCCATTGCTTAGGATTTTGCTGTTTTAGCGTAAGGGTTTCAGTTAAGCATGTCATTAACCCATCAACTTGTTCATTCAACGAGCCGCCAGAAAATGCAAAGCCATTGTTGTTGTGGCTTACGGTGTCTTTTAAACCGCCAACACTGTGTACTAAACAAGGTTGCCCTGCGCGCATAGCAAGCATTTGACTAATTCCGCAAGGTTCAAAGGAGCTTGGCATTAAAAATAAATCCCCAAGCTCATATAGGCTATCGCCAATACCTTGCCCATAACCTTTTAAAAACAATAAGTTTGCATTGCGTGCCATGGCCTTGGTGAAAATGCTTTCAAGGGCTTTGTCACCAGAGCCTAAAATAATAAGACGACCATTAAAACGGTTAATTATTTCACACACTTTATCAAGCGCTAATGCATTACCGTATTGTTGGCAAAGTAATAACACCTTTTGCTCGGTCAGCCTGCCAACACTTGTCACAAGGGGCCCATCTATTGGCGTGTTTTTAAACTGCAGCATGCGCTGATGCGCCACATAGTAGCTCGTTTCAAGCTGCTCATGTTTTGCCATCCAATTAAATAAAGTATGTTCAATACGCTCATACAAGAGCGATAAAGTAACTTGCTTAGGGTGTTGCTCAGGGTATTCACAGCCATTTAATATTCCCACCACCTTGCCTTGAGCCGATTGATTTTGTAAATCAAGCTCTAAGCCTTCTCCACCAAAAAAACCTTGCTGATAATTACTCGGCTTTAGTACCTCGGTACTGTAAGTAGGTGAGACTAAATGAACTTTATCTGCCAAATTTATAGCACTGCGCATAGGGTTAAAACAGTGTGGGTAACGAGGGTCGCACAAATGTTGCCCGTTATAACCTAACGACGGAAACCAAGCCTCTAAACTCGAGTCGTCGTGTTTAAAAGGCCTGATCCCTTGCAGTGCTAAATTATGAACTGTATAGGCAATATGTAAATTAGCGAGGGTATCGTAGCGTTTATCAAATTTTAATAATACGGCGACACACGCGCTATGCCAATCGTGTAAATGCAGTGCTTGAGGGCGTGTTATTAAACCCTGTAGCAGCGCTTCACATAGAGCGGCACTAAATAATGCATATTTTGTTGCATCAGTAGCAAAAGGTCGCCCGGGTTCGTCATTGCAATACACCGAACCCGATTGGCTAAACAGTGGGTGCGAAATAACAAATTGATTAATGTGTGTGTTGTCATCACTTATTTTAAATAAAGATAATACCTGTGGCTGCGCTCTAAATATAACAGTGACATCACCTATATATTCACGTTGCAGTTGCTCAAACCCATAATCAGGAATAACAACATCTACGCTCACGCCTTGTGCTGCTAGTGCTTTTGGGGCATCTCTGACTACATCTGCTACCCCGCCCACTTTAGCGTTTGGTAAAGCATCGTTTTCTGCGGCAACCATTAATACATGCATTTATTTACTACTTCCTTAACCTTTGTTATTCGCACCCGATTTTAAGCGAACTTTTTATTTTCGTGTGCTTGACGTTCAAGCTTTTTAGCAAGTTCCGTGAGCATATCACGGGTGACTAATACGATGCCTTTTTTAGACACCCTAAAGCCATTTTCTTCATCGGCTTTTCTATCGTAGCCAATTTCAAGCCCTGCGGGTATTTCACAGCTTCGATCAATTATGGCTCGCTTAATTTTACAATGACGATTAATGAGAGCCCCGGGTAAAATAACCGATTGCTCTATTTCGCAAAATGAACGCACGTGCACGTTTGAAAACAGCAGTGATTTTCTAACCACTGAGCCCGATACAATACACCCTCCTGATACCGTTGAGTCTACCGCCATACCTCGTCTATCTTCATCATCAAAAATAAACTTAGCCGGTGGCAACTGCTCTTGATAGGTCCAAATAGGCCAGGTTGGATCGTATAAATCTAGCTGTGGCTCGGGCATTACCAATTCCATATTGGCTTCCCAAAACGAGTCTAACGTTCCTACATCGCGCCAATAAGGTTGCCCTTCTTGCATGGGATCTCTAAACGGAAACGCATACACACTGTGCTCTTCTATAATTGCCGGAATAATATCGTGCCCAAAGTCGCGGCCAGAACCTTCATTTTCAGCATCTTTTTTTAGCTGCTCAAATAAAAACTCAGTATTAAACACATAGTTGCCCATAGAGGCTAAGCAGGTACCTGGCTTACCAGGGACAGAGCTGGGGATCGAAGGCTTTTCATCAAAGCGACATACCCGATTTTTTTCATCAACAGTCATTACCCCAAAGGTATCTGCAGCCTCTTCAACAGGTACTTCAAGGCAACATACAGTCATGTCGGCGCCTTTTTGCACATGCTCGGCTAATAGAGCGCCGTAATCCATTCGATAAACGTGATCGCCTGACAAAATCATCACATATTTTGGCAGTTCGTGGCGAATAATATCCATGTTTTGAAAAACCGCATCGGCAGTCCCACAATACCACTCATCACCATTACGCTGAGATGCGGGTAAAATTTCAACCGACTCCCCCAGCTCTTTTTTAAAATGGCCCCAGGCGCGATTAACATGGCGAATCAAAGAGTGCGATTTATACTGTGTGGCTATGCCTACACGCCTCACACCCGAATTGATACAATTTGATAATGGAAAATCGATAATACGGTGCTTACCGCCAAAATAAACAGCGGGCTTTGCGCGCCAATCTGTCAATTCGTGTAAGCGTGAGCCGCGTCCACCAGCCAGTATTAACGCGTACGTATCTCGGGTTAAGCTACTTATGTAACGATTTGCATAACTAGGCATAATACTCTCTCCGTTTAGTCTGTGCTCTTAGTGGCATGGCTCGTAGTTGCGTGTAAGTCTGTTTCACTAATAGTTAGGGGGGTTAGGTGCCAAATATCTTCACTGTATTGGCTTATGGTTCTATCGCTTGAAAATATGCCGCTTGCGGCCGTATTTAAAATACTCATTTGCGTCCAATGCGTTTGGTCTTGATACGCAGCCTCTACCTGCTTTTGCGCTGCCACATAGCTTTCAAAGTCATGTGCAACCAACCACGGATCGTCAGGGCTTTTAATAGCATTAATAATGTCGTCAAATAAATTAGGCTCAAACAGGTTAAATTGCCCGCTTTCGAGTAACTGCATTACATGGCTTAGGTCGCTGTTTTGCTCTATTAAATGTGAAGGGTTATATCGCGATTTAATATCATCAATTTGATGAGCCTGGGCACCAAACAAAAAGAAATTATCAGCGCCAACAGCGTCTCTAATTTCAATATTCGCCCCATCTAACGTACCAATAGTAAGCGCACCATTCATCATAAACTTCATGTTACCAGTGCCTGATGCTTCTTTACCTGCGGTCGATACTTGCTCTGATAAATCGGTTGCAGGGCAAATAGTTTCCATTGCGGTTACATTATAATTTGGCAAAAACGCAACTCGTAAATAAGGCGCTGCAAGTGGGTCTTTATTAATAACCTCAGCTACGTTATTAATTAACT
This sequence comes from Pseudoalteromonas sp. Angola-4, assembly GCF_028599265.1. Taxonomy (NCBI): domain Bacteria; kingdom Pseudomonadati; phylum Pseudomonadota; class Gammaproteobacteria; order Alteromonadales; family Pseudoalteromonadaceae; genus Pseudoalteromonas; species Pseudoalteromonas sp. Angola-4. Next base: position 277,251 of record NZ_JAQREK010000003.1, read on the forward strand.
TAATTATTTTTTTAGCCATGTAATAACCAGGGGCGGCTTTACCCCCTAGCAGCACACAACGTGGTACTAAGTTTGTGGTATCGCCTCGGCGTATACGATCGTATAAATGAATAACATGAAGTACATTTAATAACTGGCGCTTGTATTCGTGAATACGTTTAACTTGTACGTCAAACATCATCTCTACATCAAAATCAACACCACAGCGCTCTTTCACTAAATCGACGAGACGTTGTTTGTTTTCGCGTTTAACATTTTGCCATTGCTGATGAAACGCGGTGTCGTCGAAGTAGCGGCGTAATTGGCTTATATCTGCAAAATCGCTAACCCATTTTGAGCCAATTTTTTCTGTAATTAAATGACTCAAGGCCGGGTTGCAGTGCGCTAACCAACGCCTTGGGGTAACCCCGTTGGTTTTATTATTAAACTTGTTAGGCCAAAGCTCATAAAAGGTTTTAAATAGCCCTTCTTTTAAAAGTTGGGTATGTAGTGCGGCCACACCATTTACCGAATAGCTACCCACAATCGCTAAATAAGCCATGCGTATTTGCGGCACGTCGCCTTCTTCAATTAACGAAAGCGCGCGCTGTTTACTTGCATCGCCTGGCCAATGCTGAGCCACTTGCGCTAAAAAGCGGGCGTTTATTTCATAAATAATTTCTAAAATTCGCGGCAATAGTTTTGCAAAAAGCGGCACCGACCATTTTTCTAAAGCCTCTGGCAATAGCGTGTGGTTAGTGTAAGCCATTGTGCTGGTTGTAATTTCCCACGCGTTATCCCAATCAAGCTCGTAGTCATCAACCAAAATGCGCATTAACTCTGCCACGGCAATACTTGGGTGCGTATCGTTTAATTGAAATACATGATGTGCTGCAAAGTCACTAAAGTCTTCGCCGTATTGTTCAACCCATTGCGATACGATATCTTGAATACTCGCTGATGATAAAAAGTACTGTTGGCGCAATCTAAGCTCTTTACCATTTTCACTGCTGTCATTTGGGTAAAGCACCATTGTGATTTGTTCTGCTAGGTTTTTTTGCGCTACCGCTTCTGAATAACTCCCCGCGTTAAACTCGGTTAAGTTAAATTCGTCGGTCGCTTCTGATTTCCATAGCCTTAGCGTATTAACAATGTCGTTTTTATAACCAGGAATAGGCACATCATATGGCACAGCTAATACGTCGTTACAACCAACCCATTGACGGTGTTCGCGCCCATGTTTGTCGGTATAACTTTGTACGTGCCCAAAAAACTTCACTCGTTGTGATTGCTCAGGCGCGGCAAGCTCCCACGGGTGCCCCTCACGAAGCCAGTTATCGGGTTGCTCAACTTGGTGGCCATTTTTTAATGATTGGTTAAACATACCGTATTCGTAACGAATACCGTAACCAACCACGGGAAGTGCAAGGCTTGCACAACTATCTAAAAAGCAGGCAGCTAAACGCCCAAGGCCACCATTACCTAGCCCTGCATCGTGCTCGGCCTGGGCTACGGTTTCAATTGTGGTGCAATACTCTTGCAGTGCACTGGAGACTTGTTCGTCTAAGTCGAGATTTAAAATTGCATTACCAAGTGCTCTACCCATTAAAAATTCTAGCGATAGGTAAGCTGTTTTACGGCGTTTTTCTTGCTTGATTTGTTGTTTGGTTTCTCTGCAACGTGCAACCAGCCGATCTCTGATTGTCAGCGCAAGCGCATGATATAAATACAGTTGCGACTCACCCACTTTGTCACGCCCTAAACTGTAATAAAAGTGCCGAGTTAAATCATCTTTTAAAGTGCTTTCATCAATTACAGGGCCTTCTTGCCACCCTTTTACCACACACACATTTTCGTCTTGCTTAGACATGACCATCGTCCTCTAAATTTGCACTAAAAACCCAGCTGCTTTGTGCTGAAATTTCGACTATTGCATCCTCTTTACTACTCACCGATGCGTTATGTACACTTGATAAAACCATGTCCCATTGCGCCGCGATTGGCGATGGGGGTAACTTACAAAAAACTGTTTTTTTACTCGCATTTAAAATGATTAATAAGGCGTATTTATTTTGCTTATCTAACAAGCTATACATTAAAAACTGGCGCAGTGGCTCGTGCCAATGCTCGTTGGTCATTTTTACGCCTTGCTCGGTAAACCATTTAACCGTAAAGCGCTCGTCAATATCTTCTGAAAACACGCTGTGTTTAAACGCACTGTGACCACGCCTTATTTTTAGTGCATCGTCAATAAATCGGGTTAGTGAATGATTTAGCTGTGAGTCTTTCCATGCCAACCAACTGGTGCGGTTATTTTGACAATACGCATTATTATTGCCCCCTTGCGAGTGACCCATTTCACTGCCTGAGGCAATCATAGGCACCCCTTTTGAGAGTATTAGTGTAAGTAAAAAGTTCTTTTGTTGCTGCAGCCTTAGGGCAATAATTTTGGCATCATTAGTAAATCCTTCAACACCACAATTGGTGGAATGATTAGCGCTGTGGCCATCGCGATTTTGCTCGCCATTCGCTTCATTATGTTTATGCTCATAACTCACCAAATCGGCAAGCGTAAAACCATCATGGCTGGTAATAAAATTAATACTGTTTAGCGGCCCGCGCTGGCTGTGCTCAAAAATATCAAATGAGCCATGAATACGCTTTGCTACATTTGCAATAACGCCTTCTTCGCTTTGCCAAAATCGGCGTATTACATCTCTGTATTGGTCATTCCACTCTCGCCAAGGTGCAGCAAAAGAACCCAGTTGATAACCTCCTGGCCCTATATCCCAGGGCTCACTAATAAGCTTTACACGGCTTAATACAGGGTCTTGTTCAATGGCTTGAAAAAACGCATGGGCGCTATTAAAACCATGGGCATTTCGGCCTAAAATGGTGGCTAAATCAAACCTAAATCCGTCTACTCCCATTACTTGCACCCAATAACGTAAGCTATCAAGTACCAGCTTTAAGGTTTTAGGATGATCAATATTAATGGTGTTACCGCAGCCTGTATCGTTTATATACACCTGAGGCTTATCAGCCACCGTCCGGTAATAAGCTAGGTTATCTAGCCCTCTGAGCGATAAAATCGGCCCATCGGCGCCCGCTTCTGCGGTGTGGTTATAAACCACATCTAAAATAACCTCTATATCCGCTTTATGAAGCTCGCTAACCATGCGCTTAAATTCGTTAATGTCATCATCAACTAAATAATCTTTATGCGGGGTAAAAAAGTTGAGCGTGTTGTAGCCCCAATAATTTTGCAGCCCCTTTGCCGTTAAAAACTGCTCACTTATAAAAGCATGCACAGGGAGCAGCTCTAGTGCGGTAACCCCTAAATTATGTAAATGCTCAATAAAGCTAGGGTGGCTTAAGCCTAAAAATTTGCCTTGCAAATTTTTAGGAATATTAGGGTGTCGGCACGTGGCGCCTTTTACATGGCACTCATAAATAACGGTATTAGACCAGCTATGGTTTGGCTTCTTATGTTTATAAGGCTGGCTATTTATAACCCGTGATTTAGGTATATCAATGGCATTATTAACGGTGCTTTTCGTGCCAATAGGCATTTGCCCATAGTGGCGCTCACTCCATGTGAATTCGCCAAATAAGTCTTTTGCATAAGGGTCAATCAGCAACTTGTGCTCGTTAAACAGCAGACCTTTTTCAGGGCTGTACTCCCCTTCTACGCGATAACCATATAATGCGCCTTCAGCTAAGGGCGCTACATGGGCTGTCCATATACCGCCTTCGTTGATATGCATGGTTACTTTTAATATTTCAGAGTGCCCGCTTTTATCAAATAAGCACACATAAGCTTGTGTTGCCTTAGGTGCGTACAAGCTAAAGTTAACGCCGCCACTGCTAATAGTTGCGCCAAGTGGCTGTGGTTGCCCATGTGAAACCTCAAATCGATTACTCATCTTCAACCTTTTGTAAATAAATAGTCGTTAACCCGCCCATTGCAATTTTAATGCTGTGCGAAAAGCCATGAGCGCTTGCCTTAACGCTACTAACCGTGGCGTTTTTGTTTGCTGTTACTTTAATACCTGAGCCAAAAAAAGCGTCATCATCGGTGTTTAAAATAACCTTATATTTACCCGCTGCGGGTACCCCAATTTCATACTCTTGATAAGAAACAGGCGTAAAGTTTGCCACTACTACAATAAAGTCGTGGGCATTTTTAGCATAACGTACAAAACTAAATATACTTTGCTCGTTATTGTTGTTATCTATCCATTCAAAACCCGCAGGGCTTGAGTCGAGTTCATACAGTGCAGGCGACTTTTTATAAACAGTATTAAGCGCTTGTACAGTGTTTTGTATACCGCGGTGGCTTTTATGCTCTAGCAAATGCCAATCAATAGAATGGTTGTGATCCCACTCTTTTCGCTGTGCTATTTCGCCTCCCATAAACAACAGCTTTTTACCGGGGTGCGCCCACATAAATGCGTAATACGCGCGTAAATTGGCAAATTTTTGCCAATCATCACCAGGCATTTTTTCAATTAGCGAACCTTTTCCATGTACAACTTCGTCATGACTTAGCGGTAAAATGTAATTTTCGCTAAATGCGTACACCATAGAAAAGGTCATTTCGTGATGATGATGCTGCCTATAAAGCGGATCATGTTGCATGTAATGAAGGCTGTCGTTCATCCACCCCATATTCCACTTGTAGCCAAAGCCTAAGCCATTGTGATCAACACTTTGAGTGACCCCCGGCCACGCGGTCGACTCTTCAGCCACCATCATAATGCCCGGATTATTTTTATAACTACGCAAATTTACCTGCTTTAAGCACTCAATAGCGCCAAGGTTTTCTCGCCCACCATAACAATTGGCAACCCATTCACCTTCTTTGCGGCTGTAATCTAAATAAAGCATTGAAGCCACCGCATCTACGCGCAGTCCATCAAGGCCAAATTGCTCTAGCCAATACATCGCATTAGAGATTAAAAAGCTTTTAACCTCCGGGCGGTCGTAATTATAAATATAGGTATTCCAATCAGGATGAAAGCCCTGTCGAATATCGGCATGTTCAAATAAATACGTGCCGTCAAAGTGGTGTAAACCATGCGGATCACTAGGAAAATGCCCAGGCACCCAATCAAGTAGCACGCCTAAGTTTGCTTTGTGACACTGCTGTACAAAGTATTTAAAACTGCTGTAATCACCAAAACGACTAGTTGGTGCAAACAACCCCACCGGCTGGTAACCCCAAGAACCATCAAACGGGTATTCACTTATTGGCATTAATTGAATATGCGTAAAGCCCATTTCAAGCGTGTAATTAACCAGTTTGTCGGCAAGTTCGCTATAGCTTAAATAGCGGTTTTCTTCAGCCCTTTGCCATGAACCTAAGTGCACTTCGTAAATACTTATGGGCGCGTCTATATGGTTACGCTTTTGACGATTTTTAAGCTCGCTATCACTGAGCGAAATAGCCGTTGCTTGCTGTTGTAACACACTGGCCGTACCCGGGGATTGCTGCATTTTAAAGGCAAACGGATCTGCTTTTTCAAGCACTTCGCCTTGCTGTGTCACAATAGAAAATTTATAACAGGTATCGGGCTGAAGCCCTGCGATAAAAAGCTCCCATACACCACACGCAGGATGAAAACGCATATAATGACGATTAGCTTGCCAAAGGTTAAATTCGCCAATAACAGATACACTGGCTGCATTTGGCGCCCACACACAAAAACGCACTCCATCAACCCCTTGTTGATTAATAAAGTGTGCGCCTAAATGTTTATATGCATGCTCTAAACTGCCTTCGTTAAATAAATACATTGCATCTGTATCTAGGCTGCTTACAAAGCTATATTCATCGTAAAAACATAATGCTGAGTTTGCATATTCAACGTTGCACTTATAAGGCTGGGAGGGCATTTCGTTGCTTGTTGCAATAAATAAATCGCTACTGTTATAACGCTTAGCAATAACTTTTTTATCATTAATAATAATATTTACATTTTTAGCCGCGGGTAAATACACGCGTATTTCGTAGCCATTTTTATAAGCATGTGCCCCTAAAAAACTAAAAGGGTCTTTAAATCTGCCGCCTTGAAGTGCAGTTACCTGTGCGTCGTAATGGGTCTGTAATGAATCCTTTGGTGCGGTACTACTCATATCCTTTCCTTATTGAATTAACTGCAGCCAAAGTACTGGCATTATTTTTAAAAATAGCGTTGCTTGAATGAGTTAAAACACGGCGCCAATTTGGGTATTCGGTATTAGTACCGGGTATATTCACCGGATACGTTTGTTTATCTAAATCATCAAGCTGAAGTGCAAATAAACGGGTCTCACTGTGTGCAAGTGCTTTGGCAAGTTCACCGTAAACGCACATAGCATCGCTAGTTTCGCTAAGTTGCTCTGCGCTATGTAACTGTATAAAACGCAGTAATCGTTGTTTTTCTTGTTGTCGTTCGTGCAATTGCTGTTGGTACTGCTGATCATCAATAAGCTGATACTGGCGTTTAATATCTAAATCATCTGTTTGCCACCAGCCGCAAAATGGCGGTACGTCATGATTCGCTATCATAATTAAACAATGCTTAGGTAATTCTTGTAACGGTAAAAACTCACCATCATGTTGTTTTTCAAAATAAAATAAGCTATTTGAATAAATACCACTTACAGCAAGTGCGTGTTTTACCTCGGGCGGGACTATGCCTAAGTCTTCACCTATTACTATGCACTGATTAAGGTGAGACTCTATTTTTAAAATAGCCAATAAGTGCTCGAAAGGGTAATAAACATAACAGCCATCTTGTGTATGGTTATTTTCAAAGCACCACCATAAGCGCCTTAGTGCCATAACATGATCAATGCGCAAACCGCCAACGCCTTGCATGTTTGCGCTAATAAGTGAGCGATAAAAGGCAAAGTGATCATTTTTTAATTGTTGCGGGTTAAGCGCAGGCAGCCCCCAATTTTGCCCTGCTTGCGCCCAAGGGTCTGGCGGTGCGCCAACATTGGCATTATCACTAAAAAGTGATTGCTGAGATTGATACTCAACGCCATCTCCTGCACAACCAACAGCAAGGTCATTAATTAAACCTATTGCCATGCCTTTATTTAAACAGTGCTGCTGACAATGGCTTAATTGTAATTTAGCCTGCCATTGTAAGTAGTAATCAAAGGTAGGATTGGCTGAATTTAGCGTAGTTAGGGTTTGGGCGTTTTGTTTGCAAAACTGGGCAAACTCATCGCGTCGTGAAGCGCTGGCATGTGCTTCAAAATGACTAAATAGCGCTTTAAATAATGTATATTTAACTGCGCTTACTTTTTCATAATTTATAAACTGTTCATTGCTGTTAAAAAGCGCTTTTACCTCATCACTGTGTAACAAAGCATCTAATTGTGGATTGTTTTTAGCATCAGCTGATAGTTCAACACAAATGTACAAAGGATTTAATAACGCACGGCTATTAGGGCTATAGGGACTGGCTCGCTCACTTTGCTGTGCAAACAGCAAATGTAATGGGTTGAGTAATATGTAGTCCATGTGCTGCTGCGCACATAAGTCACATAGCTCTAGTAAATCATTAAAATCCCCTATACCTAGGCCTGCTTTGTTTTTAACTGTGTACAACTGCAGCGAAAGTCCAGTGCGCTTAGTATCATCTACTTGAAAAACTTTTTCTGGGGTGGCCCACAATTGAATCTCTTTGCTTTGCTCCCCTACACTAACCAGCGCCTGATGATAACCTACCGGAATAGCCCCTAACGGCACTGCTACTTCAATATAACGCACGCCATGTACATAGTAATCGCCAGTGATGGCCAAATTATGTAAGTTAGCACGCTCATAGGTAACGTTTAACTGTGGCAACGTTATCGCAACAGGTAAATCAAGTTGACGCTCATCTATGCGAATATAAAAAAGGTTATCAGTTAAATTCACTAAGCTGGTATCGGGTGCTAACTCTAACCAAGGCGCAACATCTAATTGATAATTAAGCTGTGCTATTTGGTGTTCATCTTCGGTATTTACACCACAACATTGTAAGGCACGTTTGCGCGTGTCTTCGCTAAATATAACCTGCTCGCCCGTGTATTTAGTAAACTCATAACCAATACCGTGCAGATAAAACAACTGCGAAAGTGCGTCCATTTACTCGCCTTAATTTATGCGTTGAGTGTTCACTATGCTATTTTCTGTGCCAAATGTATTAGGTAGGTAGTCATCTGCTTGGTGGTCATTATCCCAAATATCACCATTAATTAAGTAACGAAAATGAAACTGCTGATCAACTGGCAAGCGTTGCTTACATTTAAATACCCCTTCTTTTTTATTAAGCTTCATAGGCACCGGCTGCCAATCGGTAAATTCGCCAAGTAAACTTACTTGCTCTGCATCAGGGTGGGTAAACTCAAAGGTAACTTCAGCTTCATTTTTTGTTTTGAAAAAACGTTTATTCAACATAGTAGGCTCCAACTAAACCAAAATGGGTACTTAATCTTTGCCACAGGGCCGATACAACACTTTAAAGGGCGATGTGGGGTGCATTTAAACATCATTAAACGCGGGTAATTTAAACAAACTTTTATTTACGCATTATTACAGTGCAAAAAAGTTTTTAGCTGCACATATAAGGTGCGATTACGATAAAAATTTTCGCTTATTAATGACAAACTAATGTACAGCAAGTATTAAACCAACTTAATCATTTTTCATTATTAATATATTGAGCAAAAAATCGTATAAAGGTTCACACTAACCTATAAAATTCTTTCGTTATCAGTGTGCTTAAGTAATAATACACAGCATCTTACGTCTCTGAAATACCAAAAATTTCATGTTGAAAAAAAGCATTTTATTTACTACGGTAATTGTATTTATTGCACTTGCCTCCTTTGTAAGCCTTTCTGTATATACCCTTTATAGTAAAAAGCAATTATCAGTAGACCCTAAATTAAAAGAAATTTCAGGCATTGAGTTTGATAAAAAAAAGCGCTTGTGGGCGATTAACGATGGCGGTGACGACCCTAAACTTTATCGCCTGGGCGAAGATGGCGCTATTGAAAAAGAAATCCTTGTTACGAATGCTAAAAATATAGACTGGGAAGACATGACGCAAAATAAATTTGGTCATTTTTTCTTAGGTGATTTTGGCAATAATAAAAACGACAGAAAGTGGTTAACTATCTATAAAATAGAAAACCCAATAGATATAAAAACAGAGACCACCGAAGCCGAAATTATTAAATTCACCTATCCTGAAATGGATGGCACTCCCATTACTCCTAACAAACGCAACTTTGATTTAGAAGCCTTTGTAGAATACAAACGCCATTTATATTTATTTACCAAAAATAGAACCGAACCTTTCGATGGCATAACCAATGTTTATAAAGTGGGCGATCATGCAGCCAATTTTGATGCTCAGTTAATTGATTCATTTAAAACATGCACAACTCTAGAAAAACTCTGTTGGATCACATCCGCTGCTCTTAGCCCTGACAGGACTAAACTTGTGTTACTTGATTCTACAAGCATTTGGCTGTTCGAGAACTTTAAAGGCGACAAGTTTTTTTCTGGTGATGTGTCTCGAATCGATTTAGGTATTGTCACGCAAAAAGAAGCGATCACCTTTTATGATGATAATACACTTATTTTTACCGATGAAGAATTTAAAGGGCTGGTAGGAGGAAATGCTTACGTTATTAAATTAAACGAAGCACAAAAAACCGTTATCAGACAAGCGCCAAAGACTGCCGTAAATAAATAGCTACACAAAATTTTGCTATACAAGCGGGCTTTAATAGACGCTGCACACGCTATTAATTTAATGCGTTGTTATTAAATGAGTGCAGCGCTTTTTCTACATCAACTCCCAAAATAATAACGCCAATATGATCGCCCTTCGCATTTTTTATGGGTAGACTTAATTGCACCTGAAAATGATGTGTTGAAGCATCATATTCAACACTGTCAAAGCGATACACTAAAGACTGCTGGTATACGAGGCTAAATTTATTCTCATCCCCTTGCCAATAATCACTGGTGATTTTGCTTATAGCCACATTTTTACCTTGCTTATCTGTCACTATAATTTCGGTAATTATGCCTTTGAACTGCCTTTGCCATTGTTTTAAATATAATGAAGCATCAGTAAATAGCATATTTTTAGCTAAATCATGTTGATGTGTTTTAACTTCTTTTATCCAAAGCTCGTCAGCGAGTTTAAGCGCTTTGTTTTTCAGCTTTATATGGTTACTTTGCGCCGCGGCATCGGTAATTATTGGCTGTGAAATTAACGCCTTGATTGGCTCTAACAACGTATTTAGTATTTGTACTTGTTCACCCTGTGATAAATAAAACGGTGCAGGGGCACATTGAGGAATCGTTTCGTTGAATTTTTCTAAAAAAGAAGGGTGCGAATTAATAAGCTTATTAGCAGCAAAAACACCTAAAGGCACATAACGATAAAATGAGCGCGGGTAGGCAGATGCGTCAATACCTAAGTGATCGGCAGCATTATTAAAGTCATCTAAATCAAGTAATACCTTGTCTACTCTATGATGGTGAAGTACGTTTACTATTTCTTCTAGCGAGTTTACTTCAAGCAGCGAGGTAATATTTTGCGTTTTAAACCAATTAGCCTGATAACTGCCATGGACCACGCCATAACGTAATTTTTTCGGGTCTTTATTAACGCTATCGGGATGAGTAAACCAGTACCAATTTTCTAGGTAAATAGGTGACGACAACTTACCATACTGGCTCATCTCAGAGGTTAAATGCGTTGTAAAATACCCATCCAACCTATCTTGTTTTACCTCGCGACGAGCCCTCAGCCAAGGTAACGACTGCAACTCAAATGGCATGTCCATATTGTGTAAAATACATTGCACTTGGTTAACCGCATTATCTGGTGTTGTAAGCGATACATTGGTACCTAATTTTAAGGGTTCAGTTAAAGTTAAAAGTGCAAAAAATAACGTTGTGGGCATAATCCATTGCTAAATAATTGTGTTAATTACAATAAGTATAGTAAGGCTTTGCCAAAATACCTAACTTCGATAAAATTAAATATTAAGTTAAATCAATAGGTAACCTTTCGCTTCAGTAACACTATACTTTAACGCTTAAATTTTGTTTCTAAAATCACTGACGACGTTGTGCGCTCTACCCCATCTAAATTACCTATATCATCAAGTAAATGGCTTAGCTTTTCTAAGTTTTGCGCTTGCACTACAGCAATTAAATCAAACTCCCCACTAATGGCATAAAGCTGAGAAATAGCATCAATCTGTTTAAGTTCTAAATTGGTTTTAGTGGTGAGTTTTTGCATCACCTTTATAGATACATGAGCCGAGACCATACTGGTCAAATAGTCTTCACCGTAGTCTACGCTATAGCCTTTTATAACTCCTGTTTCTTCAAGTTTTAACATACGGCTTTGCACGGTAGAGCGCGATAAATTAAGCATGCGTGCCAAGTCAGAAATACTGGCTCTTGCATTGGTTTTTAAAATTGAAAGTAGCTTTTCGTCTTGTGAAGTTATCATATTGCTTATTAATTTCGTTATTTTGACTTTTATTGTAATCATTTTTCACAAAATAGCACTGCAAATTTAACCTACAACCTTCGATAATAGTGCTTAATAACAAAAATTACCTAGCTGAGAAAACGCTAACGTTTTTATTTTGCTAATCTTTATTCAATATTCACAATTTTTAGGTGTACATAATGCAAGTAACAAGAGACTTATTTAACGATGTAATGGTGCCAAACTACAATCCGTCGGCAGTTATTCCAGTGCGCGGCGAAGGCTCACGTGTGTGGGATCAAAATAACAATGAGCTTATTGATTTTGCAGGCGGTATTGCCGTTAATTGTTTAGGCCACTGTCACCCAGCGCTTGTATCTGCTTTAAAAGAGCAAGGCGAGAAAATTTGGCACTTATCAAATGTAATGACTAATGAGCCAGCCCTGCGTTTAGCACAAAAAATGGTTGAAGCGACATTTGCTGATAAAGTGTATTTTGCAAACTCAGGCGCAGAAGCCAACGAAGCGGCTCTTAAGCTTGCTCGTCGTTTTGCACTTGACGAACACGGCGAAGATAAATCACAAATCATTGCGTTTAACAAAGGTTTTCACGGCCGTACATTTTTTACTGTGACGGTGGGCGGACAAGCTGCTTACTCTGATGGCTTTGGCCCTAAACCTGGCGACATTATGCATTGTGATTACAACGACATTGCAGCATTTGAAGCACTTATCAGTGATAAAACATGTGCCGTAATGATGGAGCCACTACAAGGTGAAGGCGGCATTATTTCACCTACCGACGAATTTGCTAAAAAAGTACGCGAGTTATGTACTAAACACAATGCACTGCTAATTTTTGATGAAGTACAAACAGGCGTTGGCCGCACTGGCGATTTATACGCTTACGAAGGTTTAGGTGTAGTGCCCGATATTTTAACGACAGCTAAAGCTTTAGGCGGTGGTTTTCCTATTGGCGCTATGATCACTCGTACTCATATCGCCGAGCACTTAAAAGTTGGTACGCACGGCTCTACGTACGGTGGTAACCCACTAGCTTGTGCAGTAGCAGAAGCTGCATTTGACACCGTAAACACACCGGATGTACTCAACGGCGTTAAAGAGCGTGAACAACTATTTCGCGATGGTTTAAATGCAATAAACGAAAAATACAACGTATTTAGTGAAGTACGTGGTAAAGGTTTACTTATTGGTGCGGTATTAAACGATAAATTTGAAGGCCGTGCACGTGACTTTTTAGTTGCCAGTGCTAACAATGGTTTAATGAACCTTGTTGCAGGCATGAATGTTATTCGTTTTACCCCTTCTTTAGTTATTCCATTTGAAGATATTAAAGAAGGCCTAGCACGCTTTGAAAAAGCAGTAAGCGACGTAGTAAACGGCTAATTTAATTAAGCGCGCCTTAGGGCGCGCTGTTGGAGCAAGTAATAAATGCAAGTATTACGTCCTATTACCACTGAAGACTTTGCTGCACTTAAGCAAATTGCGATTGAATCGGGCCATGGGTTTACCTCACTTCCGGTTGACGATCAGCAATTAAAAGACAAAATAGACCGCGCCGAAAAAAGCTTTGCTAAAAATATCAATCAGCCGTTAGATGAAAGCTACCTATTTGTTTTAGAAGACAGTGAAACAGGTGAGGTCATTGGCACAACCGCCATAGAAGCCGCTGTTGGCTTATCGGTGCCGCTTTATCATTACCATTTAGGTAAAACAGTACACCACTCGCCTACACTTAATGTTTATAACACCGTTGATATTTTAAGCATGTGTAACGATTACACCGGATGCTCTGAAATATGTACTTTGTTTTTGCGCGAAAACAGCCGTAAAGGCTTAACCGGGCGCTTTTTATCACGCTCACGCTTTTTATTTATGGCGCAGCACAGCGAACGCTTTGCCGATACAGTGATTGCTGAAATGCGTGGTGTAAGCGACGAAGATGGTCATTCACCGTTTTGGCAGTGGCTGCAAGAGCACTTTTTTAGTATTGAGTTTCCCAAGGCCGATCATTTAGTGGGGCTTGGCGATAAAGTGTTTATTAGTGAGTTAATGCCTAAATACCCTATTTACGTAAACTTACTCAGTAAAAAAGCCCAAGCAGTGATTGGCAACGTGCATGAAAAAACTAAACCGGCACTTAAACTGCTCGAAAAAGAAGGTTTTGAGCACCGTGGCTACGTTGATTTGTTTGATGCAGGCCCAACGGTAGAAGCCAAACTTGGTAATATTCGCAGTATTCGTGAATCTCAAGTATGCCCTATTACTATTGGCGAGCTGGAACATATTAGCCAGCACAGCTCAGATACTTTAGCCGTTTGTAATCAAGGTGTAAGTGGGTTTAGAGCAACCTTTACCCAGCACGCCCACTATAACCACGCTAAGCACACATTAGTAATAAGCCAAGAAGTGGCTGATGCCCTTAATTTATCCCAAGGAGATGCAGCGCGTTTTTTCCGCCTGTAAAACAAATATGAACACACACCTTATAAATAACCAATGGCATACAGGCCAAGGCCCCGCTTTTAGCTCTGTTAATCCGAGTAACGGCGAAGTTGTATGGCAAGGTAAAGGCGCAAATGCCGAGCAAGTAGATGCTGCAATCAATGCAGCTAGAGCCGCACAAGTACAATGGGCAGATACGCCAATTGAGTCGCGTATAACCATACTTGAAAACTTTGTAGCACAATTAAAAGAGCACAGCGAAGAATTTGCAGCCATTATAGCGCGCGAAACCGGCAAGCCTCTTTGGGAAACACGCACAGAAGTAGGCGCTATGACAGGTAAAGTGGCCATTTCGATTAAAGCGTACAACGAGCGTACCGGCACCACTGAAAACCCAATGCCGGGTGCAAAAGCCTTTATACGCCATAAACCACACGGCGTTGTGGCTATATTTGGCCCGTATAACTTTCCTGGGCATTTACCTAATGGCCATATTGTACCGGCTATTTTAGCGGGTAACACCGTGGTATTTAAACCGTCTGAACTAACCCCTCACGTTGCTGAATTTACTTTATCACTTTGGTTAAAAGCAGGCTTACCAGCAGGTGTTATTAACCTAGTGCAAGGTGAAGTAGAAACAGGTAAAGCTCTTGCTTCGCATCAAAACATAGACGGCTTATTTTTTACCGGCAGCTCAAACACCGGCCATTTATTACATAAACAGTTTGCAGGCCACCCAGGTAAAATATTAGCGCTTGAAATGGGCGGTAATAACCCTTTAATAGTTAAAGACGTAGCCGATGTAAGCGCTGCAGTGCACGATATTATTCAATCGGGCTTTATTACTTCTGGCCAGCGCTGTACTTGTGCACGCCGTGTGTTTATTGAAAAATCGTTCAATGGCGATGCTATTTTAGAAAAACTTATTAGCGCAACTAAATACATTGTTGTTGATGACAGCTTTGCAAGCGTTCAACCATTTATGGGCGCCATGATCAGCGAAAAAGCCGCCTTAGGCATGGTTGCAGCGCAAAATGAATTAGTTGCAAGTGGTGGCGAAATACTTGTTGAGCTTAAGCAGCTAAAAGCAGGCACTGGGTTTGTAAGCCCAGGTATTATTGATGTAACTAACATTACCAACATGGCCGATGAAGAACACTTTGGCCCGCTCATTAAAGTGTATCGCTACAACGACTTTGACAGCGCAATAGCAGAGGCTAATAACACCAGCTTTGGTTTATCAGCAGGCTTACTTAGCGATAACGAAGATGATTACAGCCACTTTTTAAAGCGCATTCGTGCCGGCATTGTCAACTGGAACCGCCCTATTACGGGTGCCTCTAGTGCAGCACCGTTTGGTGGCATAGGCGCAAGTGGTAACCACCGAGCCAGTGCGTATTATGCCGCTGATTATTGTGCCTACCCTGTAGCATCAGTTGAGGCCGATAAGGTAAACCTGCCACAAACTTTAGCGCCAGGCTTAGTAATTGAATAAGTGAATAACCCAATTTAAGGATTTAACATGCACACTAACGTAAATACATTATTTGAAAACCTATGGGATAACTATTTAGCCGTTACCCCCTCGGCAGATAAAATTCATGATTTATTAGGCTCAACGCAAAAAGATGACATTATTAACGACCATATTGCGCTGCGGACCTTTAATATTGAAAAAGTAGGCCTAGAAAAACTAGCCGCGCACTTTTTAGCACTTGGTTATACAGAGTGTGGTGAATACCACTTTGAAGCTAAAAAGCTCTATGCTAAACACTACGAGCATAGCGACCCTAAGCAACCTAAAGTATTTATTTCTGAGCTATTAGTTGAAAAGTGTTCACCCGAGTTACAAGCCATTGTCACAGATATGGTAGAGCAAATAGATGAAAACGCAGTAACTGCCGATAACTTTTTATACTCAGGCACCCATTGGCAAGTAAGTAGCGACACATACAAGCAGTTACTTGCTGAAAGTGAGTACGCAGCGTGGATGTCGGCATGGGGCTACCGTGCAAACCACTTTACTGTAAATATTAATATGCTTGCTAAGTTTGATAATATTCAGGATGTTAACCAAGCACTTAAAGACGCAGGCTTCGCCCTAAATACATCAGGCGGCGAAGTAAAAGGCTCACCAGAGGTGTTATTAGAGCAATCATCAACCCTTGCAGATGATTACGCTGTCACCTTTAGCGACGGCGAACTGCGCATCCCTAGCTGTTTTTATGAGTTTGCCATTAGATACCCTAAAGCCGATGGCGAGCTTTACACGGGGTTTGTTGCAGCCTCTGCTGATAAAATCTTTGAAAGCACTAACGCGCGTTAAAAATAAAACATGCCTTAATGTTTTAACTTAAAAAAAGCCCGTTTGGGCTTTTTTTATGACAAAAATATTTAGAACATTTACACTAAGTTTTATGCCTGTATTTACTAAATTTTTGATTATCTTGCATGTACTGCTTATATCATCATTGAGCCATGCAAATGAACCACTTACATTACTCTCTAGAGCGAATGCGTCTACTGATGGCTTTTTAAACTCAGATAAAACGTTCGAAAGCCTGCTCAATCATACAATTAATACTAAATTGCAGTGGACCAACCAAGCTCGTTTAATCAAGCGGCTTATGGGTAATGAAGCAGTATGCAGCTACGATATAATAAAAACGCCCGAGCGTGAAAAACATATTTTGTTCTCAAATATACCAACTACTATTTACGAGCAACGAAAAATATACGCATTTAAACGCACCTTACAAAACTTTCCTGAACGAGTCTCTGTTGCTCAACTACTAGAAAAAGACTTTACCCTTGCCGTAGACTCAGGAACGAGTTATCAAAAACTTGAGCCTGTTTTAACAAAGTATAATGAGCAAATTGCAGCGATAAGCTCAGAAGATACCAGCTCTCAACTACCTCAACTTCTCATCCATAATAGAATAGACATGATTGTCGATTACGAGGTTAACGTACTTGGTGCACTCACCAGTGAGCAACTAAAACAAATAGATAGTCGTGAAATAGCTGAATTTCCAGAATTTGTTAATGGCTACTTTGCATGTAGTAAGTCAGAGCTTGGCGAAAAAGTAATAAAAACCATCAATATTTTAATGAACACCCCCGAAATTTACGACCGCTTACAAAAAAGTTTACAACAAGCCTATAGTGCTGATACATCTAGCGCTATGATGCTTGCTTACTCTCAAGAGCACGTATACTTAACCTCTGATGAGTAAAATCAATCGTCAAGATAAACACCACAAATCAACATAAGCCAATGATTTTAATAGCAAATAAATTATTTTAAATTTATTTAAAATTTTTATTGCGCTGGATAAAAACCTACATTATTATCTCGCCGCTTCTTGATGATAGCCAATCCGAGTACATTACAAACCCCGTTTGTAGCAAGGCGATAGAGCAACTATCCAAGAGTGAATTTGACTGTGCGTTTGCACTATTGATCTCACTCAACTGACTCGTGGATATACCATACCCGAGCAGTTGCTTAATTGACTCGGAAAATAAAATGGCTTTATCAACACAACAACAAGACACCGTAACTAAAGTACCTGCAGCAGCGGTTGCTGCAAATCAAGCAATTGATTGCGCGCAACCGAGTATTGCCCACATTGAACAACTTGCTTCACAATTTGGCGCACCTCTAATGGTGCTTGACTGCGACGCTATACGTCGTCAATACCGTGCACTTAAACATGCACTGCCTGGCGTTGTGTTACATTTTGCTTTAAAGCCTTTACCGCATGCTGCTGTTGTGCGCACTTTGTTAGATGAAGGCGCAAGCTTTGATTTAGCAACCAGTGGCGAAGTTGACTTAGTAGCAAGCCAAGGCGTACCAAGCGAGCGTACGATTCACACGCACCCAATAAAGCGCGACAGTGACATTCGCGACGCACTTGCCTACGGCTGTACAGTGTTTGTGGTGGATAACATTAACGAGCTTGAAAAATTTATTGCCTATAAAGATCAAGCCGAAATTTTAGTGCGTTTAAGCTTTCGTAATAAAGATGCATTTGCTGATTTATCTAAAAAGTTTGGCTGCAGCCCAGAGGCGGCAATCGACATTATTAGCCTTGCCCAGCAACTTGGTATTCGTATTAAAGGGTTATCGTTTCATGTTGGCTCGCAATCACCTAACCCAACTAAATACGTTGAAGCGATAAATGCATCTGCAAAAGTGGTTAAACAGGTGGCTGAGTTAGGCTTACCAGCACTTAGTACGCTCGATATTGGTGGTGGGTTTCCTGTGCCGTACAGCGCAGATGTGCTACCAATTGATGTATTTTGTGCGCCTATTAATATCGCGTTGGCACAATTACCGGAAACAATGCAAATTATTGCTGAACCTGGCCGTTTTATTGTAGCAAGTAGTGTAACCAGTGTTGCCTCTGTAATGGGACAAGCCACGCGCGAAGGTAAAACATGGTACTACTTAGATGATGGCGTTTATGGCTCTTTTAGCGGTTTAATGTTTGATGAAGCAGCCTACCCTATCGATAGTGCAAAACAAGATAGCGAGCGTTTTGAGTCGGTACTTGCAGGCCCCACATGCGACAGTATAGATGTAATAAGTGATTCAATTATGCTGCCAAAACTAAACAATGGCGATTTAATTATTAGCCGTATGATGGGTGCCTACACACTTGCTACAGCAACCGACTTTAACTTTTTTAAACGTGCTGAGGTCGTTGTATTAAACGAGCAAATGCACAGCCAAGTATTAACAGGTTAAGAAAATAAGTTCCTCGCTATAGGTACGCTGGCTTGTACCTATACATTTCAACGCAGTTGCTCATTCCAACTGCGTTTTTTTATTGCGTTAAATAACTGGGGCTTGTTTATCTTTTTGCTCAACAGAGCAGGCTCTAATAAAAGCAACCTGCGCTACTTATTACAAAAATAATGGTTTATAGTCGTTTTCTAACTGTTCAAACGATAAGTTACCTATAAATCTGCCAAAGCTTAGCCACGTTGCTAAACCTCGTAAATCTTTAAAATGTGGTGGTACAAATTTTGGGCTTTCTATTACACCTAAACTATGTAATTGCGATATAAGTCTAAAATCATCAATCGATATTTTTCCGACCAACAATAATGGCAGCTGATCAATGCGGCCAAGCTGTATAGCAACACGAATTAAGTTATATACCAGCACAAATCCTTTAATGTAAGCAATATCCTTAGTAAAAGGTAAGCCTGTTGCCGTGCTGCCTCTAAATACACGTTGTGCTAACGTATAGCTTTCATCTTTTGAAAGCCCTTGCGCTAAGTAGTCACTGTATATATCAACAAACTCTGCACCATCAATCACTTTAGTAACTGCTTGAATACGATTTACTAACTTTGATAAACGCCTAGGTGTTGATTTAAGGGTAATTATTTCGGTTAAAACAGCTAAGCCTTCTTGAGTCACTGTTGAGCTTGGCGTCCCTTTACTTAAACAGGTTAAATAAGGCTGAGCTAGCCCGTTTTGCTTTGTACCTACGTGTATCCACCCTTCGTGCACTTCTAAAATATCGAGCTCACGCTGTGAGAATTTAACATCTTGATTTAGCTTAATGTTATTTGCACCTGCAGCAGCATCACTGACAATCCCATCGCTGAGCATAACCTCTACATTAATACCCGCCATACTGCTATTCACTTGCTCAGACAGAATACGCACGGCATCACTTGCATTAATATTTTTAGGATCATCAGGCAAAATATCGGCTATTAATAAGTTTTGCAGTGGTTTTTCTAACATATTGGCAAGTTCGAACAGTGAAGGTTCACCTGCATGGAATAAATCTTTTGGGTGACCAAAAAGCTCTACCGACAAATCATGAAACTCAGGCGTTCCTCTATACTCAAGCATACTGAGCACCGTTTTATACTCGCTACACATTTTACCCATGTATTGAGAAATAGGATTTAGCTGACCTAACTGGTTAATAATATTGCGGTGCAAGTTAGAAAACGCTTGGCGTAATTCGCTGGGGACAAATCCTAAATCTCGTTGCTGGTAATAGGCGCTATCGATTAGCGGATTTTTTTGGCACTTTTGCCTAAAAAACGCCTCTTTGATTTGTTTATCCCAGTTAATGGCATCGAGTATTCTAATGGGTGTTTGTAAAGCAATTAATTGCTCTGACAGTTCGCGAGTTTTAAGGAGTAAAGCCTTGTCTATCATGGTGTAAGCTCAACAAAAAATGAGTCTTGAGCATAAGGTAAAACCAGTTAATAGCAAGATTATTTTAGCGCTTATTAGGCATTGTTTTTACGGTGATCGACCCTCATATATAAAACGTAATAGCTTTAAACAATAAAGGGTTAATGATGAAAAACGAACTCGACAACAAGCAGATCCTCTCTGTGTACGAACGTATTCAGCAGCGCGGTAAACAAAATGATATTGGTAAACATTATCAAGGTGTTACGGCTTACTCTGACATTGACGGCTACACTATTTACTTAGAAGGTAGCGGCGTATTGTTACGCTTTGGGTTTCATAATGCTTATCACCTAGATTATGAGCATGACAAACATAAAGACGACTTTTTAAAAAAACTATACAACATTGCTAATGAGGAATAATGCAGCCAAGACGCATTCGTAAACGCACCTCAAACAAGCAAACCACCACGTTTATAAACCAGGTAATTACTGAGCTGCAAGCGCACCCAGAAAAGCTGGAGATAATCCGTCGAAACCTAAATGAATACCGCGAACAGACTCACCTTAAACGCGGTTTTTTGCTGGCTATTGAACGCTTTGACTGGGTGTTTGAGGCCAGTAACGATGTTAATTTTATATGCCAACAAATCTTAGCCGATGATTACATAGGTAATCGCCTTAGACGCTACCCACTATTATTTAAAGGCGTTATTAATAGCGCCTAATTTACACGCCTTTTTTAACCTTAACCCCTCCTCTTATAACCATTACACACTGCTATTTTTTTAATTAGTACACTAATTAAACATGTAAAATGGTTTCGTTTGCTTATTTAAAATACCCTTCGTACTCTAACTATTACCATTCTAACGAATATTTATCTTTTTTATTACTCATACCCCGTAAACAAATCCTTACTATTTTTACCATTTAAAAATTAACATATAACCCACTGAATATAATCAACTTTATTAATAAAGGCCTGCAAACAGCACTACTACAAATTAACCCGTTTTTATTAATAACCCATCTACATCTTGGTATCTGGTTGTTTACTTGCGCCTTGAATTGTTAGAGCTATTACATTAAGCTTATCTTTATTGAACGTTCAATTAATAAAAATTATGCCTAAAGTCGGAATGGAACCTGTCAGGCGTCAGCAGCTAATTGACGCGACCATTGAGTCAGTTGCACAGCGCGGTTTGCAAGGAACAACTATTAACACCATCAGTAAAAATGCGGGTTTATCATCTGGCATTATTAGCCATTACTTTGGTGGCAAGCAGGGGTTAATAGAGGCAACCGTTAGGTATTTGCTATCAAATTTAAAAAATGAATTAATTGAAAAAGTTGAGCCAACCACCAGCGCAATTGAGCGTTTGATGTTTATTGTTGAGGCCAACTTTGCACTTGTTCAACAGCGCAATGACACCACGCGAACGTGGTTAAGTTTTTGGGCGCAGTCAATGCACGATCAAGAACTGCACAGGCTGCAAAATGTAAACAGTAATCGCTTGCAAAGTAATTTAGCATTTTCTTTTAAGCAACTAATGCCCGTAAAGCAAGCAAAACAAGCTGCAGAACTTAGCGCCGCCATGATTGATGGCCTATGGTTAAGAGCAGTATTAAGTCAATCTGACGAAAACCAATTTAAACACAGTGAAACATTAGCAAAAAGCTATGTACATTCACTCATCAAGCAATATGGAGCCTAGCGTGACTACACCTGTCTATCAAAACTTTATTAACGGCCACTTCCTTGCAAACCAAAGTGGTGAAACTTTTGATGTAAAAAACCCAGCCACAGATGAAGTTATTTACTCGGTAGAAGTAGCCGACGAATTTATTCAAAACGCGGCTATCGAAAGTGCAAAACAAGGCTTTGCTCAATGGTCAAAAATGAGCCCAATAGAACGTAGCCGTATTTTATTAAAAGCGGTTGCTTTATTGCGTGAGCGTAATGATGAGCTTGCCTTAGTTGAAGTGCTTGATACAGGTAAACCAATGCAAGAAGCTAACTGCGTTGATATAGAAACAGGCGCAGATGTAATTGAATACTTTGCAGGCCTAGCACCAGCGCAAGTTGGCCAGCAGCAAATGGTTGGCGAAGACTTTTACTATACCCGCAAAGAGCCACTAGGCATTTGTGCTGGTATTGGTGCATGGAACTACCCGCTGCAAATTGCATGTTGGAAATCGGGCCCTGCCCTTGCCGCAGGTAATGCGTTTATTTTTAAACCTTCAGAAGAAACCCCTTTAGGTGCTATTAAACTAGCTGAAATTTTTGTTGAAGCAGGCGTACCTGCCGGCGTATTTAACGTTGTGCAAGGTGCGGGTGATGTAGGTCAGTGGTTAACCTCTCACAGTGAAATAGACAAAGTGTCGTTTACTGGTGAAGTAGGCACAGGTAAAAAAGTAGTGGCAAGCGCTGCTGGTACATTAAAAGACGTAACAATGGAATTAGGTGGTAAATCACCTTTATTAGTGTTTGAAGATGCCAATATTGAGCAAGCAGTCAGTGCTGCCATGCTAGGTAACTTTTATACGCAAGGCGAAATTTGTACTAACTGTACCCGTATTTATGTTCATAAAAATGTCTATCAACAATTTATTGATGAGCTTAAAACACGTACTGAGCAAAATATTATTGCCGGAGACCCACAAGATTTAAATACTAACTTTGGGGCATTAATATCTAAAAAGCATCAAGAGTTGGTAATGAGCTACATAGAAAGTGGCTTGGCCGAAGGTGCAACGCTACTTACTGGCGGTACAACTCTTTCTCCTGAATCAGCGCCTAATGGCTACTTTGTAGCACCTACGGTATTTACCGATTGCAACGATGACATGACTATTGTTAAAGAAGAAATATTTGGTCCAGTTATGAGCGTGCTTGTTTTTGAAGACGAAGACGATGTTATCGCCCGTGCAAATGGTACACACCTTGGCTTAGCCGCAGGCGTATTTACTAGCGATATTAAACGTGCGCACCGTGTTATTCACCAATTAGAAGCTGGTATTTGTTGGATTAATGCTTACGGTAATTCACCTGCTGAAATGCCTGTTGGTGGTTACAAACAATCAGGTATCGGCCGTGAAAATGGCATAGAAACGCTTGATCATTACACGCAAACTAAGTCTATTTATGTGGGCATGGCCGACATAGAAAGCCCGTTTTAAGGTGGCAACTATGAGTAACACTTACGACTATATTATTGTTGGCGCCGGTTCTGCAGGTTGTGTACTTGCAAATCGCTTATCTGAAGATACAAACAATAAAGTGCTATTGCTAGAAACCGGTGGTAGCGATAAAAGTATATTTATCAAAATGCCAACTGCGCTCTCTATTCCTATGAATACAGATAAATACGCATGGCAATTTCACACTCAGCCAGAGCCGTATTTAGATAACCGAGAAATGCACTGCCCACGCGGTAAAGTGTTAGGCGGTTCATCATCAATTAATGGCATGGTATATGTACGTGGGCATGCGAAAGATTTTGACGAGTGGCAGCAACACGGTGCTAACGGCTGGGATTATCAGTCGTGCTTACCTTACTTTAAAAAAGCAGAAAGCTTTTATTTAGGTGAAAATGCGCACCGTGGTGGCACAGGCCCGCTTGGCGTTAATAACGGTAACGAAATGCAAAACCCGCTTTACACCACCTTTATTAAAGCAGGTGTAGAAGCAGGGTATGCACACACAGACGACTACAACGCAGCTCAGCAAGAAGGCTTTGGCCCGATGCACATGACAGTTAAAGACGGTGTGCGCAGTTCGGCCTCGCGCGAGTATTTAGACCCAGTAAAATCACGCAGTAACCTAACAGTTATTACAGGTGCTTTAGCACAAAAAGTGATTTTAGAAGGCAAAAAAGCCACAGGCATTGAGTACACAGTAAATGGCACTCTTAAAACGGCGCATGCGACAAAAGACGTTGTATTAAGTGCAGGTCCAATTGGCTCACCTCATATTTTACAGCTTTCGGGTATTGGCGATAAAGCCATACTTGAAGAAGCCGGTGTTGAGGTAAAGCATCATTTACCAGGCGTAGGTCAAAACTTACAAGATCATCTTGAGTTTTACTTTCAGTACAAGTGTAAACAACCTATTACCTTAAACGGTAAATTAGGTCTTATTTCAAAAGGCTTAATTGGCGCTAAATGGCTACTGACCCGAAAAGGCTTAGGTGCAACAAACCACTTTGAGTCGTGTGCGTTTATTCGCTCAAAACCAGACGTTGAATGGCCAGATATTCAGTACCACTTTTTACCAGCGGCGATGCGCTACGATGGGCGCAGTGCATTTGCGGGCCATGGTTTTCAGGTGCATGTAGGTCATAACAAACCTAAAAGCCGGGGTAGTGTCACAATTCAATCAGCTAATCCTGAGCAACCGCCAAAAATTTTATTTAACTACTTACAGCATAAAGACGATATTGAAGGTTTTAGAGCGTGTGTGCGCCTAACTCGCGACATTATTGAGCAAAGCGCATTTGATGACTACCGCGATGAAGAAATTCAACCAGGTAAGCACATTCAAACCGACGAAGAAATAGATGCCTTTGTACGCCAAGCAGTAGAAAGTGCCTATCACCCGTCTTGTTCTTGCAAAATGGGCGAAGATGACATGGCCGTGGTTAATTCTAATACCCAAGTTCATGGTATTGAAGGGCTGCGTGTTGTTGACTCGTCAATCTTCCCTACGGTGCCAAATGGCAACTTAAATGCCCCTACAATTATGGTTGCAGAAAAAGCAGCTGATCTAATTTTAGGTAAAACCCCACTTACACAGGCATCGGTAAACGTTGCCATGAGCAGTAATTGGCAAACAACGCAACGTAATAGCGAGATTTAATTAAGCCATAACGTGCCTAACACTATGTAGGGCACGTTCAACTTGCAGTGGCTCACGGCGTAAATTGGTTACGCGGTGTTTATGCAAGCAATAAAACAAAAACGGAGAACTTATGAGTTACTTTTATTCATTTTGGGAGGGCGATAATGACTATATGGCTTAGTGCTGGCATTATATTTACGCTACTTGCTGTTATTACTATTTTATTTAAATGGGGTAACGTACGCGTAGTAGGCGTAACACCAGTGAGAACGTTTACCTTTATCGCAATCTTATTTACCTCAGGCCTAGACGTTGGCCTAATCATGTTTCCATTAACCGAATTTGCAGGTTATGCAGACATAAAAGCAAGCCCAGAATACGCGTTTGCAAACCCACTGGCTATTGAGTTTGGCTATTGGGGATTCTTGATCTGGGGATTTTACTTTCTTACGTGCTTTTATTTCTGTGTAATAGAGCCCAAAGTTAAATTTTTCGAAATTTCATGGGTTAAGTTCATTAATAACGTAGTTATTATTGGCACATGTGCCTTTACAGCTTACCTACTGCTTTCTAACTTGCCGTGGTACTTACCAGAGCTAGGCGATGGTTCGAGCGTTATACCTACCTTCTACTTTATTGTATTTGCAGCTATTTGCTTTGCTGTGTACTCAAGTACAGATATTAAATACGTGCGCTTTTTAAGTATTTCTACAACGTGGTTATTTATCGCATTAATTGCCTTTATGTGGGCAGGTGCCTTTGTCGTTGGTGATAGCGAAATGTCGGCATTTACCAATAACCTTGCTGAAATTGGTACTTACTTTGCCAATATAAATCAGTTTGTTTTACCGCTTAATGACTACCATGAATTTTATCTATTTTGGTGGTTTGCGTGGAGCATTATGATTGGCCAATTTACGTCTCGTTTTGTAGGCGGCCTTAAAACATACCAAGTATTAGGTGCAATGTTGATATTTCCATCTATTCCGATTGCGATTTGGTTTAGCGTACTTTATCACTACCACGAAATGGGAATTTCAACAGCGGGTATTAAAAACTTTGCCATGGTATTTGTTGGGATAGTGTTTGTTATTAATTCGCTTGATTCATTAATACGCTTATACACAGATAACCTTAACTTAACTGTTAAACGTTTAGGTAAAATGAACTATATGATACTCAATATTGTTGCCCTTTCGTTACTAACCCTATTGTTTAAGCTTGAGTTTTTACAAATTCAATGGGTTGGCGCGTTAGTAATTGCACTGTTTTTTGGTTGTGCTGCGTTTATTGGCTACAGCAAATTTAAAACGGTTAACAATATAGACAGTTCGCCAAAAGCAAACAAAATAGATTACACAAAAATAGAAACTGTACATTAGGGATCAACAATGAATAACAAACTAAAACAACTAGCCGTAGCGCTACCTTTCGCACTTTTATCAACTACGGTGTCAGCTAACTGGTCAACAACCATTACAGCAGCATCTGACTATACTTTTAACGGTGTAACACAAACTGATAACGACCCTGCAATTCAAGCAAGCCTTGATTACGCGTTCGACAGCGGTGTGTACGCAGGTGCATGGGCATCTAATGTAGATTTTGGTGATGACACTGATTTTGAACTTGATGCCTACCTAGGTAAATACGTGCAATTAACTGACAAGGTTAGCGCTGATTACGGTATTGCTTATTACACATACCAAGGTAATAACAGCGATGGTAACTACGCCGAAGCCTACACAAAATTTGGCTATGCAAGTGAGTATGGTCAAACAGAGCTAAACTTTTGGTATAGCTGGGATTACTTTGGTACAGGTGCTGGCCATGTTATTTCTATGATTGCCCACACCTTTGAAATTGCCCCAAATCATGCCATTCGTGCAAGCTTTGATATTTCTAATTCGCTTGATGGCGAAAAATGGGCATGGGATGTAAACCAAAAGAAATCATACAAACATTACCGCCTAGCGTATCAAACTAGCTACGAAGGCTTTGGCATTGAGATTGCTGCTGAAGACACAAGCCTAGATTACGATTACGCTGATGAGCGTATAGTACTTGCTATATCACGCACATTCGATTTATAAAATTGTAGTTGTTAGATTCTACAAACAAAAATGCCACTTTTAAAAGTGGCATTTTTTTACTAAATTTTAGGGCTTTAGCCCTAAAGAACTTAGTTTTATTTAGGGGCAATTAAGCACAATACAGGGTTTAACATCTCCTGGCCTAAATAGCTGCACCAGTAAATGCTCAAGTTAATCGCTATCGGTAGGGGCAATTTAATACCATAGCCTTAGCCTAAAACCCTCCATAAGCTATTAAACTACCTATAATAATATACAGGCTCTAACCTTCTATCTCCCACGCGCTAGTGCCCGCTGCAGATAAGTTAGCGGTATTTTTACGTAAAACTTTGTTACCCACATTGATAGAGGATTCTGGGCGACTAACCAAATAACCTTGTACAGAGCTTACACCCATGCGTTTTACAAGTTCAAACTGCTCAATTTCTTCTACGCCCTCTGCCACTATTTTAAGTCCTAACTTTTGACCTAATTCGCTAATAGTATTAAGGATGTCATTGTACTTTGGACTTTTATCGGCTTGAGAGATAAACGAGCGATCTATTTTTATTACATCAATGGGCAAATCAGCCAATGTACTTAATGAACTAAAGCCGGTACCAAAATCGTCAATAGCAATTGTCACACCTTCTGCACGAAGCCGCTCAAGCTCTTCAATCATACTTTTACTGGCTTTAATAAACGTAGACTCTGTTATTTCTAGCATTAAAGAATGCGATGGCAGCCCTGTGTTTTTTAGGTTTTTCATTATCCAATCGTACACTGAGCGGTGCTTTAATTGCACACCCGATACATTAACCGAAATTTTTACTTTGCGCATTCCGGCATTATGCCATGCCGCCATTTGCCTACACGACTCATGCATAATCCAATCGCCAAGCTCTAAAATAAGGTTAGACTCCTCGGCAATAGGTATAAACTCCGCCGGTGAAATCATCCCTGCTATAGGATGATCCCAGCGTGTAAGCGCTTCAAAATAATCTATCATGCAATCTTCTACATGCACGATAGGTTGAAACGATAAGTAAAAGTCTTTACACGCAACCGCTAAACGCAGCTCTTCTAATAAATAGTGATAGCGGCGCATTTTATTACCCATCTCTGGGGAGTACACTTTAAAAACCCCTTTACCATCGCTTTTTGCACGGTACATTGCCACATCGGCCAATTGCAATAATGCTTGTGGGGTTGATGCGCTCTCTGGGTAAGCCGCTATACCAATACTGGCGCTAATTTTTATTATTTTATTACCCAGTACAAAGTCCTTTTCAAGTTCACTGAGTACGTGCTTAGCAATATCGACTACTTTATTATCGGTATCTACTGACTCAATAAAAATTGAAAATTCGTCACCGCCTAAACGTGATAAATTTTGCTCTAACTGATTCGCCTCGTTAATATTACTTAACTTATGATGGCGTAATACGTTGGCTAAGCGCGTAGCAACCTGTACCAAAATTTCATCACCAAAGCTGTGGCCAAACGAGTCATTTACCTGTTTAAAGCCATCTAGGTCAATAAACAACAAGGCGCATTTAAGCTGCTCTTCGTCAGTAAAATTTATTTGCCTATCTATATGCTCAATATAAGCATGGCGGTCAATGAGCAAGGTTAGCTTATCTTGGCAGATACTTGTTTGTGTTTGCTTTAAATAATTAGCAACATGGGTATTTAAATTGTTTATTGACTGGCTTAAATTACCCAGCCCTGACGGGTTGTCGTGTTGGGGTTGTAGGTTAAAGGCTACAAGCAATTGATTAGCGTTGTTATTCAGTTGTGCAATTTGATGCTGATAAGAGATTTTTTTACGCTCTTTACGAATAATTGTAAAGCCAACAAACAATGCCATACACACCAATATAAAGTTTATTGGCGACGTTAGCGTCATTAAAATAAGCTTTGTTGCGTTTGCAGCGATAAATTCCGTGTCGGTAGTTTTAACTAACAAAAAATCGGCAGAAGGCTGGTGAATTAAATAGTGCCCATTGAGCATAGGGTTATACCAAGGCGCCATTTCGAGCGTTGTATCGACAATATCAAAGTGGCGCAAATCTATATCAGGATTGAATAAATTAATGCGGTTAATCTGGTTTGTTAGTTCGATGTTTAAACAAAAGCAAAACAAGATAAATACAAAAAAAATGCCGCCTAAGGGTTTAAATTTATTCATCAACAAAATCCATCTAAATTACTTATCCTATAAACCCGTTACTAAAAGACGATTATATCGCCTGTTTTTAGTACTAAGCAAGCTATAGCACAGTCCTTATTCATTAAAATTTTTAGAACTGTACTCAAAAAGAATAAATTAATGCTTAATAATTAACTAATTATAGAGTGTGATGAATAAAAATAAACCTTAAGCTTAAAATGTTTGAAAAAACTAATATTACAAGTATTTAATACATACCATCGATTAGTTCGATAATTTTTTCTTTCGCGTCTATAAACTTATCCAAACCACCGCCGGTGCGATAAGATGCTTGCGCAATTTTTTTATTGGTTTGAGCGTCTGTAACCCAAATATTCGCGTATGACATGTACAACGCTAAATCCCAATGCCAGTTAGCCACGTAATAAGCAACGGCATTACACCCTGCGATGTCAGCATTAGGTAATTCAGTTTGATACTCCTGATGTTTCAATACATAGTTAGCAGCAATTACACGTGTTTTGACGTTATGTTTTGCAAACCCTTCTTCCATTGCTGTGACAACGCCTTCTTTAACTGCCTTATGTTCAGCTATACATACTACTTCTGGTTTCACAGTGTCAAAGCGAGTTATATCTTGCTTAGCAGCACAACCCGCTAGGGTTGCTACCATTGCAGCTGCGATAGTTATTTTTATTGTTTTCATATTCATCCTTTTAATGGTTATTTAAAGTTGCCATGCATAGCTCACTTTTGTAAAAAATGTGCGTTGATCTCTTTCAACGTGTTTTAGGGAATCGTCTTGATAGCTTTTATCTGAGTAGCCTAAATAAAATAATGTTTGAGCATTAATTTTGTACGAGTAAACTAATTGGCTGCCGTAGTCTTTATTAATGTGGCTAACTTGGTAGTAGTAGGCGTCTTTATTTCTATCAATGTCTTCAAATTGCAATATAAGCTTGAGCATAGCGCGCATGCTAAATTTATAATAAAGCCTAAAATCTAATAAGTTCGCAGTATAAACTCGCTCCCCTTGAGGGTTATCTAAAACGCTGTAGTTATGTGTAGCGTCTACTTGCCAATGATCGTTTATATCCCACGTAACTTGCGTTTGCGTAGCATACGAATCGCCAATTTGCTCATTGGCGTAATCAATGCGGCTGCCATACTCACCGTAAAACGAAAGCCATATATTATTTTTAGGTTTAAAGCCCGTATAAACAAAGCCAATATTTTGATTATAAAAAGCATCATTATAGTTTTCATAACGATGCAGTAAGCCAATTTCAAAAATAGACTGCTTTTGCCCTTTTAATGTTATAAACCCTTGGTATTCTTCTTCAAGTAGGTCGCCATTTTGCGCCCATGTTTTATCCCAATCAGCCTCATAAGACCATGACGTTAATAAGCCAGACTCATCTGCATACCAGGTTTGCCCGCCCCCAAAGCCTACGTTCTCATAATCTACTTTTTCTTGATAACCTAAGTCAGTACGATAGTCTTTACCTATATTTTCGTAGCTAGCAAACAAATTGTAGTCACGTTTATCACGGGTAAACTCTATAGCGTACGCTTCATCAGATTGAGTTTTAGATAAGTTATAGTTACTTGTTAAAAAATCAGAGTTTTTAGAATCTGTTGTAGCTACCTGGTAGGTCAGTAGATCTGATTGATTAAACCAATAGCTGCCATCGACAGAAAGTACTGTATTGTAGTAATCATCGCTTTCGCGGTGAGTCGTACTTAGCCCTATAGTGCCTTGCTGGCCAATATCGTATTGATAACGCGCTGCTGCTGCATGGGTTTTATCCTCTAAAATTGCAAAACCAGAGCCTTGATTTGTAGGTAATAAAATATTGCTATT
The DNA here is from genome assembly GCF_028599265.1 of Pseudoalteromonas sp. Angola-4. NCBI lineage: Bacteria > Pseudomonadati > Pseudomonadota > Gammaproteobacteria > Alteromonadales > Pseudoalteromonadaceae > Pseudoalteromonas > Pseudoalteromonas sp. Angola-4. The sequence continues at coordinate 308,331 of NZ_JAQREK010000003.1, forward strand.
ATTGTCATCGGCATACATAAATGCATAGCTATGTTGCCCTGTTTTACCTGTTAATTTCGCCCCTACTTCAGGCTCTGCAATAGTGCGGGTATACAATAGTTCAAATAAACTGCTTTTAAAGTAGGATGCGCCATCTAAAAAAAATGGTCGTTTTTCTGCATAATAAATTGAGTACGTGGTATTTACATCAAGGGCTAACGCATCACTTTCTATTTGCGAAAAATCTGGGTTTATAGTGGCATTAATTACCGCATCTTGTGTAACCCCCCAGCGTAAATCAAGGCCAGCTTCGGTGTCTATATCGCCATTATCCCACTGCCCTGGCAAGGTAGCTTTTGAATCATTTCTGAGCGCAGTAAGTGTGGGCGTTAGTTGCAGATTTTTGCTGGCTTTTATATTTTTAAAGCCATTTAATTTATCAAACTGACATAAACTGCATTTTATATCTCGGTCAAACCCCATATTTGAAAGCTGATACAGTACATCACGTTGGTAATTTCGCATAAGGGCAAAGCCCCATGTTAAATCTGTTTTATTTTCAGGAAATCTTAGCGCTTTAAAAGGTATACGCATTTCAACCACAAACCCTTGGTCGGTAATTTGCCCTGCGCTATCCCATATTGCATCCCAAGACGGGTCTGATTGCCAGCCATCGGTGTCACTCATCCGCGTATCACCTTGCGCACCCAATGGATTTACATAAAATTCGTAAGCTGAACGTTCGTCGTTAAAAGTGTCAATAATTAAAATAACCGTATCATCTTGCCAAAGCGTATCTCTATCACGTAGTGACGCTGTTATTTCGCTCGGCTGTGGATCTTCGGCTACAAATGCAACATATAAGTTGCTGCCATCTTCATACATGTAAGCATCGGTTTTAACCGGTGGGGTGCCCTTTTCGTTAGGCTCATCTTGAAATGCTATAGGAACTAAAGTGGCATTTTGCCAGTGGGGCTCATCAAGTACGCCATCTACAGTAATATCTGCATTTATATGTACAAGAGAATGCTGCTGTTTTTCACTGGCATAAAGGTGGTTAGAAAATAAAAGTGCTAATAAGAAGGGGAATAAAGCACTGCATTGTTTTTTTATAATTATTAAGTACTGCATAAACATCCATTTAGACGTGTTTACCCTTAAAAGGTAAACTTATTTATGCAGTGTAATTTAAGTCAGTACATTTGTTAATAGTTTGATACTAAAAACAATGGCTTTTTTAACTAATTAATATTAAAGGCTTAATTTAAAAGCTAGGTTTCAATTAATTTAAGCTTATTAGCCACGCCATTCCAACTATCGGCGTCAGCAGGCGCTGGTTTTACCTCAACAATGCGTGGCCACACCAATGCAAGCTCAGCATTAAGCTCGGTAAACTCTTTTTGCTCTTCAGGCAGCTCGTCTTCTTGGTAAATTGCTTCAGCTGGGCACTCTGGTACGCATAATCCACAATCTATGCAATCAATAGGGCTTATTGCTAAAAAGTTAGGGCCTTCGTAAAAGGCATCTGCAGGGCACACTGCCACACAATCTGTGTATTTACACTTAATACAGTTTTCGGTGACCACAAACGCCATAATAGTTTAAACCTAGTAATTAATTATCTAAAGCGAGGATCATACCCAACCCCATTAAAAACACAATAAATATGTGCCATCTGCGGTCAATTTAACGTAATATATGCGCCCTTAATGTATAGCCATTACGTGCCCTACACTTCTTATTGTGAGCGGATAATATTACCGCTAAGACACCTAAAAGAGATAACAATGATACGTTTAACCGAAATAAAGCTGCCGCTTGATCATAATGAAGACGCTATAGGCCAAGCCATAGTTGATAAACTAAAAATACAGCCAGCGCAGCTACACAGCTACAATGTGTTTAAACGTGGGTACGATGCACGTAAAAAAACGGCTATTTTACTTATTTATACCCTCGATATTGAAGTAGATAACGAAGAAGCGCTGTTAAACGCATTTGCTAAAGATCAGCACGTAAAGCCTGCCCCTGATACCTCATACAAATTTGTTGCCCACGCCCCCGCTAATCTTACTGAGAGACCTGTAGTAATTGGCTTTGGCCCGTGTGGATTATTTGCGGGCTTAGTGCTGGCTCAAATGGGTTTTAACCCTATTATTTTAGAGCGCGGTAAAGAAGTACGCGAACGTACCAAAGACACCTTTGGCTTTTGGCGTAAACGTACCCTTAATACAGAGTCTAATGTGCAGTTTGGCGAGGGTGGCGCAGGTACATTTTCAGACGGTAAACTATACAGCCAAGTAAAAGATCCAAAACATTACGGGCGTAAAGTTATCACCGAATTTGTAGAAGCCGGCGCACCAGATGAAATTTTATATGTAAGTAAGCCACACATTGGTACGTTTAAACTTGTTACCATGATTGAAAAAATGCGCGCACGTATTATTGAACTTGGCGGCGAAATCCGCTTTAGTACCCGCGCAGACGACATTCATATAGATGATGGACAAGTAACTGGCTTAACGCTTTCAAACGGTGAAAAGCTCAATACCCGCCATGTAGTACTTGCTGTGGGACATAGCGCCCGTGATACCTTTAAAATGATTCACGATAAAGGCATTTATGTAGAAGCTAAACCGTTTTCTGTGGGCTTTAGAATCGAGCACAAGCAATCCATGATTGATGAGTGTCGTTTTGGGCCTAACGCGGGTAACCCCATTTTAGGCTCAGCCGATTACAAACTCGTTCACCATTGTGATAATGGCCGCACAGTTTACAGCTTTTGTATGTGCCCAGGAGGGACTGTTGTAGCCGCCACCTCTGAAGAAGGCCGCGTAGTAACAAACGGTATGAGCCAATACTCTCGTAGTGAGCGCAATGCAAATAGTGCCATTGTAGTAGGTATTACACCTGAAAAAGACTTCCCTGGTCACCCGCTTGCCGGCATTGATTTGCAACGTAAACTAGAAGAGCAAGCCTATGCATTAGGCGGTAGCAACTACGATGCACCAGCACAGTTAATTGGCGACTTTTTAAAAGGAAAAGCATCGGGCGATTTAGGTGATGTACAACCATCGTTTACACCAGGAATAAAACTCACCGATTTAGCAAATGTACTCCCGCAGTTTGCTATCGATGCAATACGCGAAGCCATACCTGCATTTAATAAGCAGATTCGTGGTTTTTCTACAAACGACGGTTTATTAACAGGGGTAGAAACCCGTACATCATCACCTATTAGTATCAAGCGCGATAAAAGCTTCCAAAGCATAAATACTAAAGGTTTATACCCAGCGGGTGAAGGCGCAGGTTACGCAGGTGGTATTTTATCTGCAGGTATTGATGGTATTAAAGCGGCTGAAGCCGTTGCACTCTCAATGTTAGAAAACGCTTAACCCTTTTAAATTATTAATCAAAAACCTCACTTAGTGAGGTTTTTTTGTTTACACCTTGAGCTAAATTGAGGCACAAAAAAACCTGAGTAAACCTCAGGTTTTTTTATAAATGCTAAATTTTTTAAGCTTACTTTTTAAGGGTAAGCTTGGCGCCTTTTAAGCTTTTACGCACATTTGAAATACGTGAGCGATTTACCGCACGTGCTTCGCCTGTTGCTTGGCCTGTTGGCTTATTAGTACGGCTACGACGTAAATGCGCTGGTTTTTTACCTATTTTATCAATAAGTACTTCACGGCTACTTACTTCATAACCCTCTAAGTAAACACGCTTGATTTTTTGGCCAATTAACGACTCTATCTCAAACAAGGTGTTTTCTTCTTCGCGGCTTACAAACGAAATAGCTTGGCCTTGATTACCAGCACGACCTGTACGGCCAATGCGGTGTACGTAATCTTCTGCAAGCCATGGTAAATCAATATTAATTACTCGTGGTAGGCCTTCAATATCAATACCACGCGCTGCAACTTCGGTAGCCACTAAAACACGTACTTTGCCTTCTTTAAATTCACGAAGTGCACGGCGGCGGTTACCTTGCGATTTATCACCATGACATACAGTGGCAGGAATACCATCAAGGTTAAGCTCTTTAACCAGCTCGTCCGCCGTTTCTTTCATGTTTACAAACACAAGTACTTGTTGCCAGTTCTTTTTACCAATCAGCTCAGAAAGCAGCTCTTGTTTACGGCGCTCTTCAACTGGGTACACAACATGCTGTACCGTACTTGCAGTACTATTGGTTTGATCTACGCGAACAATTTCAGGCTGTTTTAATACTTTTGCTGCAAACTGCTTAATAGCCGCTGGAAAAGTGGCTGAGAAAAGTAAAATTTGGCGCTGCTCGTCACAACTTTTAATAACACTTTGCATATCTTCAATAAAGCCCATATCAAGCATACGATCAGCTTCATCAAGTACTAAGTGTTTAACGCTTGCTAGGCTTAAATTACCTAAACGAATATGATCAAGTAAACGCCCTGGAGTTGCAACTACAACATCTACGCCGTCTTTAAGTGCATTTGCTTGGCCTGCGGTATTAACACCGCCAAATAAGCTCACTACTTTTAAAGCGGTATGTTTTGCATAGGCTTTAAAGTTATTTGCTATTTGCTCTGCCAGCTCACGAGTTGGCGCAAGCACTAACGCGTGCGGAGCATTGCTTGTGCTTAGCTCAGATTCAGTTAATTTTTGGATGATAGGTAAAGCAAACGCAGCCGTTTTACCTGTGCCTGTTTGGGCACTTGCTAAAACGTCTTTACCTTTACGAACAGCCGGAATAGCTGAACGCTGAATGGGCGTAAGGGTGTGGTAATTAAGTTCGTCTAACGCCTGAATAAGTTCAGGGGAAAAACTAAAAGATTTAAAATTCATGCTGTATAACCTGCGGCCACATTTATCAAGGGTCGCAAATTATACAGCAAAAATGAGTCAACAGTTAGTGATTAGTGTTTATAAACTTGGTTAATCTTGCTTATACCGTTTAAAAATAAGAGATGTATTAATCCCACCAAATGCAAAGTTATTACTCATGACATAATCGGTGTTAATTTCTCGCCCTTGTGTCTTAATATAATCAAGCTCAGCGCAATCATTATCTATATCGGTTAAATTTATTGTAGGTGCAAACCAATTATCGCTCATCATATTAATAGTAGCCCATGCTTCTATTGCACCACACGCCCCTAAAGTATGCCCTAAATAGCTTTTTAAAGAGCTAATAGGTTTAACTCCCAGCGCATTAAAAGTGGCATGAGACTCAGCAATATCACCTCTATCGGTTGAGGTACCATGCGCATTGACATAACCTACTTTATCAGGTGATAAATTGGCATCTTGCAATGCCATTTCAATAGCTATTTGCATGGTATCTGAAGATGGTTGAGTAACATGTTGTCCATCAGAGTTACAGCCAAAACCGACAACCTCAGCTAATATATTTGCCCCTCTAGCTTTAGCATGCTCATACTCTTCAAGTATTAAAGTACCGGCACCTTCTCCTATAACCAAGCCATCACGGTTTTTATCAAATGGGCGAGGCGTATTTTTAGGGGTGTCATTTTTAATACTTGTAGCATACAGCGTATCAAATACAGCTGCTTCGGTAATACAAAGTTCTTCTGCCCCCCCTGCTACCATTATTTTTTGACGACCAAATTTAATTGCCTCATAGGCGTAGCCAATACCCTGCGAGCCAGACGTACATGCCGAACTTGTGGTGATCACTCGTCCTTTTAAGCCAAAAAATACGCCTACATTTACTGGCGCTGTATGTGCCATCATTTGAATATAGCTTGTAGCTGTGACTCCAGACATTGAGCCACTTTCCAACATATTTGCAAATGCGAGAAGCGGCGGTGTTGAGCCGGTGGATGAGCCATATGCTACACCGGTAGAGCCATCTGTAAGACTTTTATGTTCAAGTAAATCAGCTTGCTCAAGCGCACGCTCAGTTGCACGTGTGGACATAAGTGCCACTCGCCCCATTGAGCGTATTTGCTTACGTTTATAATGGTTAGGTTTTTCAAAATGGGTGACAGGGGCAGCTAAGCGCGTATTAAGCCCATCAGCCTTATCCCATTCACGCATTGTTACAACTGCATTTTCACCTTTAATCAAGGCGCTTTTAAATTCATCCCAATCATCGCCCAATGCGGTTATAACCGACATCCCTGTAACAACAACACGTTTCATTAAACCATCCCGCCGTTAACCGAAATAACTTGGCGAGTGATGTAAGCAGCATCATCAGACATTAAAAATGCAACTGTACCAGCCACTTCGTTCACTGTTCCCATACGTTTAAGTGGAATCATTTTCATCATTTCAGCAACCGGAAGCTCATCCGTCATTGCTGTTTCAATTAAACCAGGCGCTACACAATTTACAGTAATTTTTCGCTTAGCTAGTTCCAGCGATAGGGCTTTGGTAGCGCCAATAATACCTGCTTTCGCTGCGCTGTAATTTACTTGCCCTCTGTTGCCCGCAATACCCGACACTGAAGCCATAGTAATAATGCGCCCACCTTTACGAGTTTGTACCATGGGCATAACTGTTGGGTGCACAACATTATAAAAGCCATCTAACCCAGTTCTAATTACGCTATCCCAATCATCGCCCTGCATTGCCGGAAAAGCCATATCGTTGGTAATGCCCGCATTACACACCACACCATAGTAAGCACCATTGTTTGTAATATCTTGCTCAATTTGTTGCTTTGCCGCTGCTCTATCGCATACGTCAAATTGTAGTAGTGTAGTGCTTTGTCCAAGTGCGTGTATTTCTGCACATGTTTGCTGAGCTTGCTCTAAACCAGTTCTGCAATGAACAGTAATGTCATAGCCTTGAGCTGCAAGTTTAAGTGCAATAGCCTTACCTATACCCCGGCTAGAGCCGGTCACTAAAATTCTTTTATTCATTGGTTTTCTCTTATAAATTCCAGCGGATCTTCTGGCTGAAATACATTTATTTTTGCATCACACAGTATTTTTTTATTTTCACTTATTTGGCATTCAAACACACTTAAACCAGATTCTTCTTGGTAAAGCTTGTGAACATAAATAGTTAAGGTGCTGTTTTTATAAAACATGGCCTGATGTGTTTTATATTTTCGCGTGCCGATCAAAAAGCCAATTTTAACCGCTTCATTAATATCGTTAGCTAATGCTCCAGCATAGGCAGCTATAGACTGGGCCATATATTCAACACCGATATAACTTGGCACTCCCTCAATTTGCTCATTATAAAAAGGGCTTTGGGGTGTAATAGTCACAGAGCAGGTTGCACTTTCATCGCTGTATTCAACTAACTGATCTATTAAGATCATAGGAGCATCGTGGGGTACAACCTGCTCTATAGAATAATTATTCATTATGAGTACCTAAAATCAAACTAGCATTATTACCACCAAACGCAAATGAGTTAGATAGACAGTAATTTAATTTAACCGTGCTAGCTTGCTCAATAACGTTAACATCTGCCAGCTTATTTCTGTGTGTGCATTTATTAAAAGGCAAAGTAATATTTCCTCTCCCTCTGAGCAACAGCCAACAAATACCTGCTTCAATTGCACCAGCTGCACCTAAAGTGTGCCCAGTTAAGTACTTACTGGAGCTCAGCGGTGTATTGTTGCCAAACACACTATTAATTGCAAGGGCTTCCATTTCGTCATTTTTAATTGTTGCTGTGCCGTGTGCATTTATATAGTCAATATCACTAGGTAATAAGTCAGCAACGGCCAGAGCTGCTTTCATTGCCGATTTTGCACCATTACCGCTAGGGTCTGGCGCCGAAATGTGATGAGCATCAGAGCTTTCCCCACCACCTAAAAACATAACGCCATTTTCTAACGGTGCTTCTTTACTCATGACAAATAACGCAGCACCCTCACCAATATTAATACCATCTCTGTCATCGCAAAAAGGCTTACACATTCCAGTGCTCATTGATGCCAAGGCATTAAATCCATTAATGGTAAGTTTGCAAAGGCTGTCTACGCCACCACAAATTACAACGTCTGCTAAATCAGCAGTTATTAAAGCTTTTGCGCTAATGAGAGCTTTAGCACTTGAGGTACATGCCGTTGAAATACTATAACAAGGACCTAACGCCCCTACTTTTTCGGCTATGTAATGCGAAGGAGTAGCAAGTTCTTGATCAGCATATAAAAAGTCACTTGGCCACACACCTGAACTGTCGTGTTCAGCTCGAGCTTGTTCGCCATCATGCACCCCAGATGTACTTGTACCTACCACAACAGCAATTCGTGATTTATCAATATGTGAAAAACGCTTAAGTGTTGGGGATATTTGCTCAAGGGCTATATCAATTAGCGTATCAATACGGTGCTTTTGATTTAGAGGAACGCAGTCCACGTGCCCAACATAAAATGGCAAACCCTCTGTGCTTAAATCTTTTGTCTTTAAAAGCTGTGGGGCTTCATTATTTTGTAAGTTATTTAGGCTAATAATTGTATCTTCAACGCCTTTGCCCATTGCACTTACAATGCCTAAATCATTTAACCAAAAAGTCACTAGTTTACCTTCTCAAATGTAATTTGATAATGTCGCTCACTATTATTTAGTACTGTTTTATTATCGCTATAATTTATTGTAATAATCGAGCGGTTATTTTTTACTACACGCCTTTGTGTGGCTATCTGCTTTATAATCGCCCCAGATATTTTCTCATTAAGAAATAATACAGGCCAATGCACTAAGGCAATATCTGCCAATATATAAGCTGGGTCTAAATCAACACCGACTATCATTTTAGTAACATTAGGTGGTTGGTTATTTAGTTTCTCAAGCTTTAAAATAGGTAAACCTTGTGTAGTCATTAACAATAAGTTGATAGTACCCTGCTTGTTTATTTCTAATTGTGCTAATAATGTATGCTCTTTCTCATTGTTTTGAATATATAAAACATGCTGCCAATTTTGATCAAACATTTGTACAGGCACATGCGAAATATCAAGTGTAGTGGCTGCAGAAATATCAACACGCTCACTGCTTTTATATGTGCTACTACATGCTGTTATGCAAACACACACTAAAGCTATAAAAGTACATTTTAAAAAGTGTCTGATATGAGCCTCAATAACTGGGATTAATTTTGACATAGCTGCGCTAATACATTTAAACGACGCTCACTTTGAGCAACAAATGGATTATTTTTATCCCATGCGTAACCCGCTAAAATAGCACTGATCATTTCACGAACCTGCGAGTTTTGTTCTGAATAAAAAATAACGTCTTGAAATCGGGTATCGTACCAACCTTTAACAAAGGTTTTAAAACAATCAACTCCTGCCTGCAATGGCTCGGCGTAACATTCCTCAAAATCAATCACTTCTCCATTTAAATAATCATCAATAAGGGGGGCAATTAAGTGTGCAGACTTTAAAGCAATAGTCACCCCAGATGAAAACACCGGATCTAAAAATTCACCCGCATTGCCTAGTAAAGCAAAATGCTTTCCATGTAGCGTACATACATTAGCAGAGTAACCACTAATGCTACGCGCTTGTGTTATAGGTACGCGATTAGCTAAAAGTTTTTTTAAGTAAGGGTCTTGCTCTATAAACTGTTTTAAGGTGTCAGCTTCACTAATCTCATTAAAGCGTGTTTGCTTTGCCACAACCCCAATGCTGGACGTGCCATCACTAAAGGGGATGAGCCAATACCAAACATCATTAAATTTAGGGTGAACGGTTATTAAAATTTTATTTCTATCAAACAGCTCGTCAGTAATGCCATCATTAAAGTGACTGAAATAAGCACTACGCACAGGAAAAGTAGAAGGTTTTTCTAAATTTAAAAGTTTTGGTAAAACTCGGCCGAAACCGCTCGCATCAAGTACAAACTTAGCCCTTACGTCATACGTTTGTTTTTTATTATTTTGCACTTGCAGCGTCGCACTAGCGGCTTCATCAGTAAAACCAATAACACTATGCTGATAGCGAATTTCAACGCCTTGATGCTGCGCTCTATCAGCAATCAGCTTATCAAAATCAGCCCGTTTAACTTGAAAAGTAGTACCCGGGCCTGGGCTAAATTTTTCAGTAAAATTTATAGCTGTATTTTGGCCATTACGATGAAACGCAGCACCATCTTTAAATTGAAAGCCAAGCTCATCCGCATATTCATGTATTGTTTTAACTAGCCCAGCATCCGCTAAATACTCCATACATTGAGGTAATAAGCTTTCGCCAATTGAAAAACGAGGAAACACTTGTTGCTCTAGCACCAGCACTTTCCAGCCTTTTTGTACTAATAAGCTACTTACAAGTGCACCTGAAGGCCCTGCTCCTATAACCACAACATCATACTGCTCAAGGTTGTTCAAATTATTATTCCTTTTGAGACTTTAATACACTTAATGGAGATAAAATATATACGGCTAAAATCCCTACCATAACAGTAAGGCCAAAACTAAAAATGGCGGGAGTATTTGAAAAGGCGAGCATACCAAATACACACATCGAAGAGGCGGCCGACAAGCTAATGGCCAATACATTTACCGCCGTTAAGTTGTTAATTTGGTAAAACACTAAATAATCTATGGCTAGGCCAATAATGAGTAAGCCACCTAGCAGATTAAAAATTGAGATACTTCCTTGCGCTGCATTACATACCCAAAGCATAGTCAACAGGCTGGCACTTAATGTTATCACCTGCACAGTGCCAATCCGAAGGCCAAATTTATAGCTAAATAAAACAAAGCAAATAACAATGGCCACGCCCAATGTAAGCAATAAATACTGGCTGTAGTTTTCAAGTAAGCTACTGATTTGCTCAGGCTTGTTATATATAAACGCATCTTCATAAGCATTAACGTTAGAAGTTAACGCGTGCGTGGATACTCCCGATACAGAAAACCAAGTAATAGCCTTATTAGGCTCAACAAACATTTGTGCATTTAAAAGTGCTGAAAAATGACTACTTGCTAAAGCGTCGTAACTCAAAAGTTCTGTGTTAGCTGACTCAACTTTTATCCCTGTATATTTTTCAGTGATAGTTAACACATCGTTTTTAACAGCCCCATTAAAGAGCGCTAAATTATTTTTTTGCGTGCGCTTACTAGGTAACCAACGCTTAATAGCATTGTGTTTAAGATGTGGGTTAATACGCTTTAAATCATCTATTAGTTGCTCTTGCTTTTGCAGAAGTTGTTCAGCATTTGATGCAAATAAAAATACAATGTGGGCATCTAACTGTCCCAATAAAGTTAAATGCTTTTGCTCATTAAGTATTAGTTGCTGTGGGCTTGCATTTAGTAAACGTACATCGTTGTTAAATGAAATGGGTTTAAGGTAAAACAAAAACATTAACACCAGCCCCAATACGAGTAAAACCGATTGCTTACAACGGTTAAAGCGCACCATTAAACCTAATAACTGCTGACTTTTAATCAAACTTCGCTCAGAGAGTACAAGCTTAGATTGCCAGATAGGTAATATAATTAATGTGAATAACCAGGCGCTCGCAAGCCCAGCAATTACAAACACTGCTACTTGCGATAAAAGTGAAATTGGCGCACCTAATAAACAGCTATAGCCGAGGCCTGTTGTAATAAAAGATAAAAGCAAAGCTGTTTTTGTGCCTTTGCTTAACCCACTACTTTGGTAAAAACTGTTGCCATACGCTAAATCAGTCATCGCATGAAATGCATAATCAATAGCTATACCAATTAGGGTTACAGCAAAAACCAGTGTTAATAAATGAATCGAATTAAACACAAATACCATGGCCGTAGCACCACCAGCCAGTGCACTAAGTACGGTTAAGCTTGCAAGTAAAATGCTACTGACTTGCCTAAATACCCAAAACACCATTAAAAGTAATGCGATTACACTAAGGCCACCAAATAAGCTCATTTCATACTTAGCTTGCTGAGCGTTTTCAGCTGTATGAAAAAGAGCACCTGAATAGCGAATAGTGGTCTGTGGGTACGTATCATTTAAACTTTCAAGCTTATTTTTAATGCTGCTCGCAAGCTTAATAGACTCATCAATTGGGAGGCTATTGTTAGGAATGGTAGCCAATATAACAGCATAATCAGTATGATTTAGACGGCGCGTTAACCGCTCATTTTTTAAAGAGAATAACTGACTTTGTTTTAAATTATCGCCTATAAATGCAGCAAGACTTAAACTAATATCGGCTTTTAGGGTGGCACTTACAAAAGGGTTTCCTAATTGATTTAATTGAGTAAGGTAAAATGACTCAAACTGTGCTTTATCAACCATACTATTTTTATAATTGTCGCTAAGCAGCGCATGTTGATACGCAGAGAACACTGAAGATAACTGCACAATGCTTGGCAGTTCAAAGCTATTTTTTATATCACGTTTTAACAGCCATGATTTAAGCTCGTCATGTGCTAAGTTTTTACCATCACCAGTAAATGAAAACATAATACGGTTTGCATTTTTTTTAAAAAAGACCTCTTCGCCGTACGCCAATTGAGAATGTGATTTTGGTAATAAACTAAACATATCAGCATTTAATACAGGCTTAGTGATATACAAAGCAGCACAAAGTAAAACAGCTAAAAAACCAAACCATGTAATAAGTACACTAATACGTTTAATCACATCACTTTTCCGAAGGTTACTTACACTTATTAATTATTAGGTGTATTTGCATAAGAAAACTCTATTACTGTGTTGCTACCCGAGTGCTCATTTAAGGTTATACTTTGTACACGCTGGTTATTTTCACAAAGAATAAAATGGCTAAACAGCTGTTTTAATAGCGTATCTTTTGGCTTTAATAATAAACAGCCTGTTTGATTTGCTACATCAAACCGCGCATATAAGGCTTTCATATCTAATGCGAGTAAGTCAGTTAATAAGCCTACAAACTGCTCGCTGCCAGGCTGAGGAGTAAGCTCACCCTCTTTATTTTTCACAAATACTTGGCCATTCTCGATTAGTAATGTACTTTGCACTGGTGTTTTTACATACCAAAGCAGCTTTTCCCCTTCAAGTGTAAACTCCCCTTTAGAGATGAATGGTTTAGAGAAACCGGCAAAATGCTTTAATTGCTTAAATTCACCCGAAACTGTCGTAGCAGCTAATAAACTGGCACTAAAAAAAACAAAATAAAGAGCACTAACAAACACACAATTTTTTAAATAATTCATAGCATCATCCAATATTAGCTAAGTATTTTTGCAAGCTTATCAACTATCACCGCTGGTGAGGCAAACTGCATTTCTTTAGTCGATATCTCAACAGCAACTTGAGTGGTAGTCGCTTTAGTAATACGCTTATTCGTTATGGCATCTGTAATTACATAATCAATTTTTAATCGGTTTTCGAACTCTTTTAAATGCGCGGTCACTTTAATTTTTTGGGTAAATATGGCGGATGCCACGTACTTAATTTGCATATCCACTATTGGCCACGCATAACCCGACTCCATCATTTGAGGATAGTCGTAATCAAATAATCGCAGTAACTCACAGCGAGCCACCTCTAAGTAGCGAGGGTAATTACCATGCCATACAACATTCATCGGATCGCAGTCATGAAATGGAATTTCAATTTCCACTTCATGAGTTAGCAAAGCGCCTTTACTATTCATATAAAGCCCAACGTTTTTCTTGAATATAACTAATGGTTTGTCTAAGTACCGCTTCCATTGGCCTATCTTCAGTTAGGTTTTCGAAATAATGAGTTATGTCAGTATACATCGCTTGCATATCTGCAGTTAAACTTGAAAATTCGAGTTCGCCTTGTTTAATACGCAGCCTCACCCCTTGAATACTTGCTAGTAACGTACTTGCAATAACCTGCTCTGTAAGCTGTAAAATACGCAAACAATCACGTGAGGCAATAGTCCCCATACTTACTTTATCTTGATTATGGCACTCAGTAGAGCGAGAAAATACACTTGCAGGCATCGTTAACTTAAGCGCTTCAGCAGTATAGGCACTGGCGCCTATTTGCACGGCTTTAAAGCCATGATTTATGTAACGACGTTCAGCCTCACTGTCTGATAAATTTGATGGTAATCCATTATTAAATTTAGTATCGACCAATGAAGCGATTTGCCTGTCAGCTAAATCTGCCAGATTTGCAATCGCCGTTTTCATACTATCCATTGCCATTGCAATGTGGCCGCCATAAAAATGGCCACCATGAAGTACATACTCACCCTCGCCATCAATAATAGGGTTATCGTTTGCAGAATTAAGCTCGTTTTCTATCATCTGCCTGAAAAATGGCAAACTATCTTGCAACACACCAATAACATGCGGTGCACAGCGAATAGAGTACCTATCTTGCAGTCTATCAGCGTTACGAGGATGGTCATGATGGTTTAAATCATCTCGTATCCATTTAGCAACTTGTTGCTGCCCAGGATGAGGCTTAACAGAGAATAAAATTTCATCAAAATGATGACTATTACCTTTAAGAGCAAGGCTAGACAATGCAGTAATCCTACTTGCAAGTTTTGCTAAGTAATTGGCTCTATCAAACGCTAAACAAGCCAGTGCGGTCATCACAGCTGTACCATTCATAACTGCAAGCCCCTCTTTTGGGCGAAGCGTTAAAGGCTTTAAACCAGCCGCTTGCATTACCTGTGCGCTGTTAAGTATTTTATCTTTGTAAAAAACATCACGTTCACCAACCATAGCACCTGCTACATACGACAGTGGGGTTAAATCACCGCTAGCGCCTACCGAACCTTCTTGAGGAATAACAGGTACTATATCAAGGTTTAAATAGTCTTTGAGAAGATTAAGCATTTCCCAGCTTACGCCAGAATAGCCTTGTGAAAGTGATGCTAAGCGCGTAGCTAAAATTGCACGCCCTTGCACTTTATTAAACACATCGCCTAGTCCACAACCATGAAAGCGCGTTAAATGTAATGGTAGCTCATCAACTAAGTTAAGTGGTACAGGAACCGTGACTGAGTCACCATAGCCTGTAGTTACCCCATAAATCACACCATCTTCTTTGAGTAGAGAGTCTAAAAAGCTAAGCGCGCTATCAATCTTTGCGCTAAATTGCTCGCAGCCACTTAATTGCACCTGAGTATTTTGATGTGCAATATTAACAATATCTTCAATAGAAAGTTGTTGGTTTCCAAAAAGCTGTACTTCCTGAGCTGACACTCTACTTCTCCTTTGCATTGCTGCGTTCTACTTGCTGATCGTTTTGCCAAAAATCATAAAAATTAAACCACTGATAAGGATACCGCGCGGCATAAAAGCCTAAACGCGCAGAAAAATCTGTAATAACAGTGGTTAATAGACCTTGCCTTTGTGAGCGGGGTATTTTTAATGTTTGGCTATAATGTTCAAAAATCACATGATACTTTTTTGTTTTTTTATCTTTTAAGCAAAATAAAAAGTAAACGGGGCAATCTAATAATGCAGCTAATATAAAAGGCCCTTGAGAAAAAGATGCTGGCTTACCTAAAAACTCAACACGTGTTGATCGCTCACCCGTTGTAGCGCTTGTTCTATCACCAACAATAACGACTATTTCACCCTGCTCTACTTTATCTTTTAATAAAATAGCTAGATCAGGCCCCATATCGCTCACTTGAATTAAGTTAACCGACACCGCGGGGTTAATTTTTTTAAGCATTTTATTAAATTCAACAGCGTGATGAGTAAATACAAGCACATTAATTTTTTTACTGCTGCGATGCTGGCTCAGTGCTCTACATACCTCAAGGTTACCCAGGTGAGAGCCAATAAAAATGGCCCCTTGCTGTTGCTCATTTAAATCAATAAACAGCTGTTCATTAGTATATTGGATATCCTTTTTTGAAATTCGACCGAGCCAACCATCAATTTTATCAAGGGCGCTATCGGCAAAACTACAAAAATGCATAAGCTGTTGTTTAAAAGTTACTTTACGCTCAACATTATTGTAATTATTAACTTGGACTAAAAACTGCTTAGAAGCCGCGCGTGCAACTTTACCGGTAATAAACAAATAGCAAACAACCGGGAATAAAATAACCCACAACCCTTTACGGCCAAGTACTTTATGGGCAAATAGTAATATTTGTATACCTAAAAAGTTACCTCGCTCTTGCATTTTAGACCAATGTTTAACGGCCATAACGTCTCTTATATTTATGCCATAGTAAGACAGGTGAACGAAGCAGCATGCCAAAAAATAAACGCGTATGTAACCACGAAATACGCACATTATCTTGGAGTGGCTGGAAGTGTGACAAGCCATTTTCTGGGTAAATAACCTGGCTTGGTAAAAAAACAAATGGAACGTTGCGCCAATATAACCTAACCAGTATTTCTGGATCAAAGTCCATACGTTTACCGAGCTTAACCTCACTTATAAGCTTATTAGTCACATTTAAAGGGTAGACTCTAAAACCACACATTGAGTCCACAATTTTAAAGCTGAGCGTTTCTATCCATACCCACACATGGGTTAAATAACGTGCTAAGTAACGGTGCTTAGGAACCGATTCATCATACACTGGGCAACAACTAATTAATGCCTGTGGGTGTGTGTTTGAAAGCTCAATCAACTTTTTGATATCTGATAAATTATGTTGCCCATCTGCATCTACTTGTATTGCATGGCTATAACCTTGCTCATACGCGCAGCGCAATCCTGTTTGTACCGCACCGCCTTTGCCTTCATTTTGCTCATGCGATATAAGAGTGAGGTGGGCATATTTTTTCTCAAGAGTAGCAAAAAGAGATTTAGCCTGCACACTACTGGCATCATCAACCATTATTATTGGCAGCGTATACTCAGTTAACGTTGCAAGTACTTCATCTATAACACTTACATGATTAAAATTAGGTATAACAATACAAAAATTATTCATCTGTATCACTTTTAAACACTATACGCCCTGAGGCGTGTTGGCCTTTATCTGATTGATACGAAAAGCCATACTTACCGCCAGGCTTTTCTTCTACAGTTAATTTAATTGTTAGACCAGGGGTAATAACAACCTGAAACTTAAGCACTTCAATATCTTTTACTTCACGTTTAACATTAAAGTATTTTCGCACGGCATCTACGGCCCAATCGAGCTGCACTACACCTGCTAAAATAGGGCCTTGACTAAAGTGACCTTTAAAATAATCTAAACTTGGCGGTATAAAAAGCGTTAGGCAATGACTCTGTGTTGACGATACACAGTTAACAAGTTCAGGCTTTGTGTTAATCAGCTTTGACAAAAAGAGACTCCAATACTTTTAAATTTATTTTAGCTTGCGTGTTGTAGGGTAAATGATTTAGAAAACGCCATTTTTTAGGCGTACAGATCCCTTCAAAACGATTCAATGTATGTGTTTTTAAAAGCGTATTAGTCGCTAACTTTCCATTGGCGTTTAAATATGCTTGTCCTTTATGTGTAAGCACTATAACAGCGCCTAATACTAAACGTTTCCCATTTAGCGTTATTACTTTAGCTTCCTGTACCCACTCACTTTTGCATAAATGTAGCTCTAGTTCGTCAAGGCTTAAGCGTTTTTCTTCAAGCTTTATAATACGGTCAAAACGACCTAGTAATTCAAATTGGCCATTTTGAAATAATGTACCTCGGTCATCTAATAAATAGTTTGTTTGCTCAACTAAAGGCGAATTCAACACTAATCGTTGTTCAGAGGTACTGTGTAATGTGATCCCTAAAAATGGCTGCCAATGACTAACGTTCTCTAAAGACACAACCTGACGATATGCAATTCCGCCAGTTTCGGTGCTGCCAAATACTTGAGTAATGGGTTTATTTAGCTGTTTATTTAAAGTGACAGCGTCTTCATTTTGAAGCGGCCCACCGGATGAGAAAACCCACTGTAAATGTGACTTTTCTTCTATTAAAACGTTATCTTGATGCAGCCGCTTTAGCTGTGCCGGACTGGATATAAATACGGCCTGTGTAATTGTTTTAAGTTTAGTAGCAATATGTTCGGGGTAGTTAAGCAAGTCTGTATCAATTATGTGGTTATTGCTAAGCGGCCATAACACTCTAAATAACAAACCGTAAATATGCTGATGCGAAACACTGGCAATAAATACAGGATTACGTTTTAAAGCAAACGTACTGTTGAGCGTTTTTATCTCTTTATTAAGCACTCGCCACGATTTAAAAATAGGCTTAGCTTGACCTGAAGAGCCAGAAGTATAAAAAACAAGGTTACCTTCACTCGGCCAAGCAATTTTATTGAACGGTGTGTAGTTAGGTGTCGTTGTTAAATTACCAATATTTTCAAATGGCGTAGTCGCATGCTCGACCAAATCACTATCGCCCAAATAGTAAGGGGTTTGCTCTAAAAGCGCATTGAGTGTTTCGCTTTGACCATTAGGCGGTAAAATTATAGTCCAGCCTTTATGCGCCAATGCAAAAAGGTTTACAGCAAAATCATAGCTACTACTGTTGAAAAGCACTGCCGATGCTTTAGTAGGCGATTGCGGAATTTTAGCCAATACTTGATTAATATCATTAACAAATTGACGCTCAGATAACGCTGAGCCGTTATGATTAAATCGAATATTTATGCTTGCGTTATCTAAAGTATTAAACACCTGCATTCCTTTTTACTTTTTTCCTTACTAACCACTCTACTGCAAATAAAACACCCATAATAATGTATGCAATAAAACCGTTATAAAATGCCCACACATCAAGAGCTGTAAACACACTAGTGTATAACGCTATACTGGCGTTAAAAACAAAAAAAACGCACCATATTTTAGTTACATTTTTAGTGTACGAAATGGCTCTTTTATCAAGCTTTGGCTCAGTGATACGCGCAAACGTTTCTATGATACTTGGACCTTTATAAAGCGAGAAAGCAAAAACAAAAAACATAACAGTATTTACAATAACCGGATAAAGCCGAATACCAAAATCACTGCCCATCGTTTTTGATAAGCCAATAGCTAAAATTCCCAGTAATGAGGCTGGCTTTATCCATGGCATTTTAGCTAATAAAGGCTTGCTTAACCAAAGCCTTATTATTAACAGTGTTAATAAAATCACAGTGAGTAAATAACTGTTGAAACGTGTCAGCCCTATATAAACAATGAAAGGGTAACAGGTTAAAAAAATCATTATTAACGCTGTTAAAAATGCCTTAAACATGCTTATTTAACGAGCTTTTCTATTTCAGATACAACATCTTGCACAGTGCGAACTTGTTTAAATGCGTCAGGCTCAATTTTCTTACCTGTAATTTCACGTAACTTAACAACTAAATCTACAGCGTCAATACTGTCTAAGTCTAAATCTTCGTACAGGTTAGCTTCTAAAGAGATATCTTCAGCATCTATTTCAAATTCATTTTCTAAAATGCCGTGTAATACATCATAAATTTCAGCAGCGGTTTTCATTATTATTCCTAGTGTGTGTTAATTAAGTACGTGATTGTTCTATAAATTGCGCTAAAGAGTTAACACTCGCAAAATGCGCTTTAGTTTGTTCTGAATTTGCATCAATTTTTACGTCAAATTCTTTTTTGATAGCAAGCCCGAGCTCTAGCGCATCAATGCTATCTAGCCCTAAACCATCTACAAATAAAGGCTCGTCGTCTTTTATATCGGCAGTGGTCATATCTTCAAGATCTAGGCTCGAAATAATCAATTGTTTAATTTGTTGTTTTAATTCACTCATATATAGCTAAGCTCTTTTGTAAAGTATTGTTGTAAGCCTTTCGTAAGCTGGCGGGACTGTATTGCTGGTACGTCGCTTGTATAAATAATATCGCTTTTGAAAGAATGTGGTGCTAGTTGCATAGAAAAATGCGCTTGGTATGGGGCTACTTTGTACCAAGGCGTCCCTTTAGTTAAC
This sequence comes from Pseudoalteromonas sp. Angola-4, assembly GCF_028599265.1. NCBI lineage: Bacteria > Pseudomonadati > Pseudomonadota > Gammaproteobacteria > Alteromonadales > Pseudoalteromonadaceae > Pseudoalteromonas > Pseudoalteromonas sp. Angola-4. Next base: position 328,058 of record NZ_JAQREK010000003.1, read on the forward strand.
GTATTAGGTTTCATTTTAATCAATACGGTGGTTATAGGGGCATGACATCTAAGGGCTATATTTGCAGCCCCTCTTTTAAATTTAAGCGAATTATGAGGTACTGAACGTGTTCCCTCAGGAAAAACAATTAAGTTATTCCCTCTTTTTAGTGTTTGCTCGCATTCTTTTAATAATTCTTGCGGGTCTTCATTGCTTATATAACCTGTACTTTTTATCACACCACGCATAAAAGGGTTTTTAAAAAGGTGTGCTTTTACAACGCAATCAACATTTTTAATAACCGATATAAGTACCACAACATCAATAAGTGATGGGTGATTAGCCAAAACAAGCTCGCCTTTCAAATTAGCTAAATGGGCTTTATCTTTAATATGAAAACGGATAGCGCCAGTATAATGCATTAAAGCGACAAAAAATTTAAAGCTATAATGCACTACCGTACGCGCATCTTCTTTTTGCTTTACAGGACAGCGTTGAAATAAACGTTGAACGGGGAATAGTAGTAAGGCTAAAAATAGCCCACCCAAACCAAATACACTAAAACAAAGGCCAGTGGCTATAATGCGCCAAACAAGGCCTATTACTCTTATTATTGTATTAAGCATAGTGTGTTAACAACCAACCATTAGCACTGGCGCTTTGTTTGTTAAACATTGCTTTAGCAAGCTCTAAACTTAAAGGAGTAGTTGTTTGTTCGCTATTGTTAGTGGCTTGTTTAGTTAAACTAAAATGAGCTTCTTTTTCTGTAGCTAAACGTATAACTAACGCAATAGAATGTGTTATTTGTGCCTCATCAACAAATGTTGTGTACGGCTCTGGGAGTGAATCATCTGTATGCACAAGTAATATATGTGGTTGTTTATACTCAACCAACTTTATATATGCTTCAATCAAAGCGCAAGCAAAGCTATCCTTACCCGCTGCGATAGCGTTCATAGGTTGGGTGTTACCGCTAATAATGCTATACATACCAATCGCAGCGTTGTGCACACTTAAACCAAAGCCTGTCGGAGATAGAGGTTGTTTCTCACCAAGCTCTCCTAATAAATTAGCTGTTTTATGGAAATCGCCATGGCGTGATGAAAAAATAACAGGCATGTTTTCATACCCTTTATCATTTGTAACCTGGTGCGCAGTATGTAAAACCATTTTTACAAATGGTGTCATTCTTCTGCGCTGCATTGCAGGTACCCAACTTAATGTAATTGGTGATGAGTCGTACCAATTTTCAGAGGGGCTTTGTCGCTGTTCAGGCTTAATCCATGTAGCGAGTTGTTCAACAACAAATTTCACAAATAAACGTTATTTAGTAAGTAAGGGGGCGAGAATTTTACCGATATTAGCAATAAAAGTAAAATATTCATTAAATAAATGCCAGCACTTACTAACTGTTCAGCGCTGGCTCATATAACCTAAGAAAGCAAAGCAATATCACTTTGTTTTATACACTTAGCTTTATTGCCCACAATATCATCAACGTTAAGCGCGTTTATTAAGGCCTCGCCTTGTGCTTGTTGCTCATCGCTCAGTGGAACATACGGTAATCTAAATACGGGATTTACCGCGCCTGTCATCATCATTGCGGTGTTTATTGCAATCGGGTTTGGCTCGCAGAATAGCCAGTTCATTAAAGGTTGTAATGAGGTATTTAACGCATCATTTTTAGTATCCATTAATTGGCGGAACAACCCTGGTATAAGATTAGATGTGACCGATATAACACCGTGTGCATTGTGCGTGTGACGTGCATCGTGTGCTTCGTCATCGTTACCTGACCAACACGCAATGCCTTGCTGTTCGTAATGAGCAATACGCTCGTTACCACCACATTCTTTTACACCAATTAAATTAGGGTGTTTTGCTAATGGCTCAATAATATCAGGGGTTAAATCTTGCCCTGTGCGCCCTGCTACGTTGTAAATAAACGCAGGGCCAATATCCAGTACACGTTTAAAGTGCTCGTTAACACCAGCAATAGAAGTGCGGCCATAATATGGGTTAATTTGCAGCGCGGCATGCATACCACTTGCAAAGCCATACTTAGTGGCTTTAATAGCTTCGCGGGTATTATTGCTACCCGTATTCCCTACAATCACGAGCTTATCGCCATATTTATTTGCACTGTGCGCGATAAGCATTAAATGCTCTTCCCAGTTCATTAGCTGGCCTTCGCCGGTTGTACCACCAACCACAATGCCATCTACACCCGCTGCAATTTGTATTTCAACGAGTTCATCGTACTTTGCTAAATCTATTTCACCATTGGCTAAGTATGGGGTTTTAATGGCGGTAATTAAGCTTGCTTGTTTAATTTGTTCTAGGGTGCGCATAAAAATTCATTATTTATAAAACTTGCGCTATTTGTAACATACTTGCACGCATTTTTGCAGGCCTAAGCGAATAATAAACGTAAAATGGCTTGTGTTATTTAGTTTGATAATACAAAATACAAATGCTGTACATTTAAACAGTGTTTGTATTTTTAACTTTAAGCGAGCCATTATGCGTTTATCTGACTACTTAGCCACTCATTTTTATAACACCGATGAGCTTTGCCATGCTTTAAATATTGATGCCGAGCAACTAGATACATGGCAGCAGCAAAGTATTTTTCCTAAACCAAGTTATTGTATAAAAAGCCAATTAAGTTGCAGCTCGTACTCTGGTTTGTATGAATGTGAAGAGTACGATGACTATTACCCGCGCGGCTGTGTAAATTGGGGGCAAGGGCTAATAAAACAAAAAATTGAATCCTCAAGCAATGCCTTTAATTACTTTGCGCAGCAGTACACGGCAAGCCTGAGTAAACTTGCCCAGCAAGGTTTTATTTTTAATGAAGAATTATTTGGCTGCGAAATAGACGAGCATTTACAGCAAGTGTGGCAACAGTTTTTATGCAGCAAATACGGCGTACTGACACAAAACGGTTTAATTGACGAAATAGTATGTGTGGATATAGGCCGCTTGCTGGTAGACGATATTACTGAATTGCGCACTAAAGGAAGTTTAAACCAGCAAGAGCGGACGCAGCTTCACCCCGCGATGAAATTACTCAATAAAGCATTGGGCCACGGTGCCGATCACGAAAAACAACACACATTACGCGCCCGTTACATAGATGCACTTATTTTAAAGTACGATTTATCGATTAAATAAAATGGCTGAGGTTTTAATACGAGGTGGGTATTTAAAAGACTAAGTAACGCAAATGGCGATGTATGTTTACGCCGCCACTGAATTTTACTCATTAACCAATATTAAGAGTGCTTTTTACTAGCCGATGGTGTTGTACACATCAATATTACTGCTTGTTACAAGCCCGGTAACTTGGGTACCAAATGCTTTGTAGTGAGGCTCTTGTTTATGAGCTTCAAAGTGTTCTTGCGACGCCCATTGCTCACTTACAAGGTACTCGGTATTGTCTGAGTCACGTTTAACCGACAACTCATAACGCAAACAACCCACTTCTTGACGTGAATACTTTTGCAGATTTTCGAGCGCAGTTAAAACAACCTCTGCGTCGATATTTTTGCTCGCTATAGTGGCAATTACCGTTAACATGCGGAGTCCTTTTAAAAAAATAAAGGTGCAGCTTTGCTACACCTAATGTTGTTTTGCGTATTTTATTACTGATCCCACTGCGGCGCAAAATCAGGCGTTGCTTGGCGGTCGCCACAATCAAGTCCGTCAATACGAGCAATGTCTTCAGCGTCTAATTTAACATGGTCATTAAAGTTATCTTCTAAGTTTTTACGCTTAGTTGACGATGGAATAGTGGTCATGCCGTTGGCATTAATCCATGCAATAACTACTTGCGCTGGCGATGCCTCATGCTTATTAGCAATATCTATAATAGTTTGATCTTTAAGTACTTTACCAACTACAAATGGCATATACGCTGTAACGTGAATATCGTGCTGGGCACAAAAAGCGCGTAGCTTAGTATTGGTTAAATACGGATGCACCTCAACTTGGTTAGTAAATATTTCTCGCGAATCAAGTGTTTGCATTGCTTCGTTTAAGTTGGCAATAGTAAAATTAGATACGCCAATATGTTTTGTTAAACCAAGCTGCTTAGCTTTTAAAAGCTCCGTTAGGTACTCACTCATTGGTTCATCATTTGAAGGCGCTGGCCAATGAATAAGCAGTAGATCGACAGAGTCTACTTGTAATTTCTCAAGTGACTTTTCAACGCTGGCAATAAAGTCAGTTTTGTTAAGCTTGTTGTTCCACACTTTGGTGGTTAAAAATATTTCGCTGCGCGGAATGTTACTATCTTTTATAGCTTGGCCTACTTGCTCTTCGTTACCATAAATTTGCGCAGTATCAATATGACGAAACCCCACTTCTAACGCCATTTTTACTGAATTGTAGGCGGTATCGCCTTCTAAACGGAATGTTCCCATGCCTAAATCTGGCATTTCTATTACACGTTGTGTCATGGCTCTGTCCTTATAAAATAATCGGTTAAAAATACAAACTGTTTAAAGTTTTACGAAATACACCTTTTACTTCTTTTGTGTTGTCACCTAAAAATTATGACCTCAATACAGGTAATGAGGTCATAAATTTAAGTTTCAACCTTAGCAGAATACTTTATGCTTGTTTCACTTCTCGCTTATCAAGCATGCCACTGTAACGAGTTACTACTAATGCTAGAGCACAAATTGCTGCGCCAATCCAAGCGGTATCTTGAAGTGACATGCCCTCTACTACACTGCCACCAATAATTGAGCCCAATGCGATACCAATATTAAACGCTGCTATGTTTAAGCCCGATGCGACATCTACCGCATTAGGAGTATGCTTTTGCGCCTGTTTTACGACATAAAGCTGTAAGCCTGGTACGTTACCAAACGCAAATGCACCCCATACTAAAATAGTCAGTACGGCCGCTACTTTTGATTCCATCGTAAAAGTAAAAGCCAATAAAATAATTGTCAGCGCGCTAAATATAATACTCAGTGCGCTAATTGGGCCGCGTTTATCAGCCAGTTTTCCGCCCCAAATATTACCAATGGCTACCGATACACCGTAAACCAGCATAATTAAACCAATCGCTGAAGGAGCAAAACCTGTTTCTTGCTCTAAAATAGGTGCTAAGTAAGTAAACGCAGTGAACGTGCCGCCGTAACCTAAAATTGTCATTAAATATACGAGTAATAAGCGCGGCTTAACAATAACCTGAAGCTGCTCTTTAAACGTTGCCGGAATAGACTGTTTTAAGTTTTTTGGTACTAAAATAGCGCTGCCAATTAAAGCGATTAAACCCAGTACCGACACCACTAAAAACGTTGCTCGCCAGCCAAAGTGTTGGCCAATCCAAGTGCCTAGTGGCACACCCGTCACTAGCGCTACAGTAAGTCCGGTAAACATAATAGCAATAGCACTGGCTTCTTTATCTTTACTTACTAAGCTTGTGGCAATCATTGAGCCAATTGAGAAAAACACCCCGTGAGCCAAGCCTGTTAAAATACGCGCTAGTATTAATGTTTCGTAACTAGGCGCTTGCCATGCAAGTAAGTTACCTAAAACAAATAAGCCCATTAAGCTTATTAGTACAATTTTACGGTTCCAACGCCCAGTTAGTGCGGTCAGTACTGGTGCACCAATGGCAACCCCTACTGCATATAAACTAACTAGCAAACCAGCTGAAGGTAGGCTTACGCCTAAATCGTTTGCAATAGTAGGCACTAATCCCACTATTACGAACTCGGTTGTTCCTATTGCAAATGCGCTTAAGGTGAGCGCCCACAAAGCCAATGGCATAATTAAATCCTCATTATTAGTTAAGACTTACAGTTTGACTAAAAATGTGTTTGCAAAAAATAGCATTAGTGACAAAATACTTTTGTAATTAATGCAAAAGTAAGGTGCTCACGTATGGCTCAGCATGCAAAAACCGAAGACTTAGAAATGTTTTTAACGGTAGTAGATAGCGGAAGTTTTTCAGCAGCAGCTAATTTGCTTGATCAGCAAGTAGCAAAAGTGTCGCGGGCCGTGTCCCGCCTTGAAAACACGTTACAATGTACATTACTAAATAGGACCACTCGCCGATTAGAACTAACCGAAGAGGGCCATACCTTTATTAAATATGCTCGCGATGGCTTAAACACTTTACAAACCGGCGAAGAAGCAATAAAGCTTTTAAAACAAGCCCCTAGTGGCAAATTACGTATTGATGCAGCCAGCCCCTTTGTACTACACCAATTGGTACCTTTAATTGCTGAATTTAATAAGCAATACCCCCACATTACGCTTGATATAACCTCCCACGACAGCATTATTGACTTGCTCGAACATAAAACCGACTTAGCAATTCGTATAGGCGAGTTAAAAGACTCCAACCTACATGCAAAAAAGCTCGGCGTAAGTAAATTGCATTTAGTTGCAAGCCCTAGTTACCTTAAACATACACCGACTATTTCGCACACCAGCGACTTAAACCAGCATAAACTCATTGGTTTTACCGACTCGCCCAAACTTAATAACTGGCCGCTAAAATCGCCCACAGCTTTAAATTTTGGCTTAACCGCCAGTAGCGGCGAGACTGTACGCCAGCTATGCTTGGCAAACCAAGGGGTGGCGCTGCTTTCGCACTTTATGATTGGTGGTGATTTAAAATCAGGCAAGCTAATAGAAATACTGCCAGGGAGTATTAACACGCCAAACAACCGCGAAATTGTGCAAGCGGTGTATTACAAAAACAGTGCTGTATCGTCGCGTATAATGGCCTTTTTAGACTTTATAAAACCACTGCTGAAATTGTAAGTGACGTTTTTATACCAAACGCTTAATTAAGTAATCTATATTGAGGCTGGGAAAACGTGTTGATAGCTAGGCAAAAAATTGGCTATTTCGTTGTTCTCAGCAATTGCTCCTGCATCCTTATAATCGTAAATTAAAATTTTTTAACGCAGGTAGCGACACGTTTAGCCCCGCAATATGATTAAGTATTATTGTGGATTGGTTTTAAGCCCAAGGGCAGTATAACTAACTCCCTAAATAAAAAGGAATAAAATGGACTCGTTAACGCAGGTAGTTTTAGGTAGCGCAGTAGGTTACGCCGTATTAGGTAATAAAATTGGCCGAAAAGCCGCTTTATGGGGTGCTGCTTTAGGTACTTTACCCGACTTAGATGTTTTTATTCCTTATGGCGGGCCAGTGGAGGCATTTACTTATCATCGCGGTTTTAGCCATTCGTTTATTGTGCACTTATTAATTAGTCCCCTTATTGTTTGGCTTATTTTAAAAATACACTCCGGTATGCAAATACATAAAGCCCGCTGGTTTTGGCTGGTATTTTTATGTTTATCGACCCATGCATTACTCGATAGCTTTACAGTATATGGTACGCAATTAATCTGGCCGCTTAGCGAGCACCCTTTTGCTATTTCAAATATATTTATAATCGATCCCCTGTACACCTTGCCGTTATTGTTGGCCTTTCTGTGCACTTTAATACCTAAAATACATACACCGCGCATGTATAAAATTAACGCCGCTATGCTTGTGCTCAGTAGCCTTTATTTATGTAGCTCTCTTATTTTAAAAGTAATAATTAACAATAAAATAGACGCCGCGTTTGCACATAAACACATACACATTAATAACTATGTAAGCAACCCCGCCCCGCTTACAACCTTGCTATGGCGAGTTGTTTCAATGTCTGATGGGCAATATTACATAAGTTATGCCTCGGTATTTGACTCCCCTGAAGAGGTTACAATAAACCGCTATAACACAAGCCCCGCTTTACTAAACGATATTAAAAATGAATGGGGCGTACAACGCTTACAATGGTTTACTAAAGGTTTTTATAGCGTGAAAGAGCAGCAAAATAAAATTGTTTTATCTGACTTACGTATGGGCATGGAGTGTTATTACGTATTTAATTTTGCAGTTGGTGAAAAAACCAACAAAGGAGTGCAGGTAAGCAACTTTGAAAAACTAAATCAGCGCTCAAATTTAAGTAGCCTAAGTAAAGTGTGGGATAGAATTTGGAACCCTGATGTCAGTTTAGCCCCGCCCTATGCAGACAAAAACTGTATGAAAACGCCTTAACACTCTGATTATAATTGCATTTATTAATCTGAGCTGTGGTTATAATATTTAAGTTTGCTTTCGCTAGCTAAAAATTTTATGTGAAACAAAACAAATTAGCAGCTTGAGATGATTTTATTATCCAAAGCTCAGGTTGGTGGTTAATTAATAAGGCGCAGCTAAGTGAATGTTTAACCAGCGCCTAAGTATTAATTTTGGTGCTCGTATTGTCCGCGGTATACCTCAAACACTTTTAAAACAGTGTGCTGTTCTTTATTTAGATTATCAAACCAATCGTCAAATAGTTCGTCGTTATCTTGCTCACTTAACGCCATATATTGTGCTAATAGCTCAATAATATCGTTGTGTGTACAGTCTATTGGATTAATTTGCTCAGATAAGACTGTGTGATCGCGCTCTCTAAGGGTTTCCATCACCCCTTGGTCTATTTGTTCTTGTTGTGCTGAGTCGCTCATAGCTTACCTCTAAACCGTAAAAAATTTTCTTGTTAACACTTTTTATATAGTTATAACAGCCTAAAAACTAATAGCCAGTATTTTTGGTTTAAGTGGTTATTTTTTGAATTGTTTGCGCAATTAGCCAGCAAAAATGCCAGTAAATGAGAGTAAAAATCATTTGCACAAATGCCGTAAACGCGATAACCTATAGTTATATTATCACATAACAACTTGAGGCGTATTATGAAACCTAATATCCATCCAGATTACAACGTGGTTGCTTTTCACGATACAGCTGCCGATAGCTACTTCATTATTGGCTCAACCATTAAAACAGACCGCACAATTGAGCTTGAAGGGAAAACGTATCCGTATGTGCCTATTGATGTGTCTAGCGACTCGCACCCATTTTATACTGGTAAGCAAAAAACAGTGGCTAGTGACGGACGTGTCGCGCAGTTTAACCGTCGCTTTAAAAACTTATCTACTGCCAAAAAAGGTGAGTAATGAAAGTATTAAGCTCGCTTAAAAGCGCTAAGCAACGACCAGGATGTCAAATAGTGAAGCGAAAAGGACGTGTTTTTGTAATATGTAAAGACAATCCACGTTTTAAAGCAGTACAAGGAATGAAGAAAAAATAACACTAATTCCGTGAAGTATACGGGTAAACGATACATGTTTACCCGTATTTTTTATTTAACAACTACAGAAAACTCAGGTTGGGCCTGAATCACTTTTTTAACAGTACACGTATTAACCGCAGCAATAAGTGCTTTTTTATATTTTTGAGGAAAGCCATCTGGTAAATTAATTTCGATAGAAAATAATTTTTTACCTTCTTCATCTACGTTTTCATTATTTTGCGTAAGCGTCATCCCTTGTGTAGAGATATCGCGTTGCTCACAAAATTTACGTGCATAAAACCCAGCACATAGCACCATGCTTACTAAGAAGTAGTCAAACGGTTCTGGGTGTTCGGCACCGCCACCAGCATTAATACTTTGATCGCTTATTACTTCAAGGTCGCCAAATTTTGCACTTTGTTTTTGACCCTCTAACAATGACACTGAAATTTCCATTACTATTCCTTAATTAATCTGCACCCTAGATAAGAGCTTTACTAAAATATTGAAAAATGAGCATTCAAACTACTTAATCTGCAGCTATACATTTTATTAAAACATCACAAATCTGCGCATCAATAATGCGCTACTGCGAAAAAGTTAACCTAGGTAGCGCTGAAATAACTGCTCGACATTAATTTACAAAAAAGCTGAGGTTAATTACCAAACAATAAGTCAAAAAAACCTGGAGGCTCGTGCAACTCATGATACTTCTTGCGTAAATCATCTATATTTTTAAGGGCTGGCTTTGCTGCATCAAGCCCGCGCTCATTCGCTAATTTTTTTGCCAACTTTGCTTGCGCAATAACTTTATCTAGCCCTTGTAGCGACATTTGTGCTTCTTTATGAAAGGTCGCTTTTTTACTGGTTTCAACCAAAGTAATAAACTTATCTATGGCGGTATTAAAGCCACCTATACCTACTGCTTGCACCGCATTTTTATAAGCAAGGCCTGTATTTTTCATATTAACTTCGAGATCAACTTCTTGCTCTGAAATGGCCGCAGTACTAAATAAAAAAGTAAAAATTAAAACTAAAAACTTCATGGTAAAACCTATTTATAAAAAACAGTGTAAGTGTATCAAGTTTACGTAATAAAGTAACTCAAGGCGCATAGGAAGCTAGGTAACTGTAAAGGGGCTTTACAATAAACGAGTAAGTAACAAGTATTACCTTTATAAATGTAACTAAACAGTAAACAAAAATAATACACCTTAAAAACACACCCCATAAAAGGGACAATATAAATTAGCACCGCCTAATAAAAACTCAAAAATCTCAATATAAACACATGAATTACCTATATTAAATACGATTTAAAAACAGTGGCAACAATTTCAATTAGAAGAATAATCTTATTTTAAAACAAAGGTTAAGCATGTTTTTTTTCATTTAATTAACACTGTATTTGGGCTTATTTTATTGTGATTTCAGCGAAAAATAGTTGTTCCCATATATATCCATGTTAATTGTTAATGTGCAATGTAAATAATAAATAAACAGCTCGTAGTAATTAATACACATTGCACAAGAGCTGTACCTAAAATCACAAGTAATCATCTAGGGAATTTCAATGAAAACGTTTAATATAGTCTCTCACAGTATTAAAGCTGCACTTTGTCTCTCAACTGCAGGTTTAGCATTTTCATCATTAGCGGCAGAAGAGGATGAAAAAAAATTAGAAAGAATAGAAGTAACAGGTTCTAAGATCAGCCGTGTAGGCGCAATAGCCCCAGCCCCTGTTACCGTTATCTCTGGCGAAGATCTTATTAACACCGGCGCAGTTAATATTGGTGAAGCCTTAAACAAATTACCAGCGTTAGGTAATACATACTCACTTGCAAACTCAGGCAGGTTCATTGGTACTGCCGGTTTAAATATTCTTGATTTACGTAATATGGGTACAGACCGTACCTTAGTACTTGTTAATGGTAAGCGCCATGTTTCAAGTTCTGCGGGCTCTCAATCAGTCGATACGAATACTATTCCAAGTGTATGGGTTGAGCGCGTTGAAATAGTTACCGGTGGTGCATCGGCCGTTTATGGTGCGGATGCGGTAACGGGCGTAGTTAACTTTATCTTAAAAGACAACATTGAAGGCTTAAACGTAAGTGTGACTAAAGGGGTTTCTGATCTAAGTGATTATAACAACGAAAAAGCCACTTTTTCATATGGTAAAAACTTTGATAATGGCCGCGGTAACGCAGCATTTGCAGTTGAATACTCTGGTCAAGACTCATTAAACGCACTTGATCACCCGTGGACAGACGGCTCTTACTCAAGTTTACGCAACCAAGCACAAACTGATGCTAATAAAGATGACCCAAACTTTCCTGATAAAATTTACACACCAAATGCAGGCTACTATGCAATTAATAACGCAGGCGTATTTAGCGTAGGTAACGGCTATGTAAATACGTTTAATCCAGATGGAACACAGCGTGATATTTATATTGGTGACAATGTTGATGGACTACTGTGTGCCGATTGTGACTCGTTTAACCTTGCACAATTTGATGAAATACAACCTGAATTTGAAAGATACAATGTTAATTTCAAAGTCAACTATGACGTAACAGAAGACTTAAATGCTTATTTTGAAGCAAAATACGTCAACAGTGAAGGTGAAAGCATTGGTCAACCAGCATTTTTCTTTGGCGATCCTAGAAATACAATCAGTATAGATAACCCATACTTAGATGACAGCGTCAGAACATTAATGGAAGAGGCTAATGATGGTGAAGGCGTCGACTCGATTAATGTTTTACGTATGATGACAGATTTAGGTCGTCGTATCGAAAATAACACCCGTGAAACCACGCGCTTTGTAGCGGGTTTAAAAGGAACAGTTTTAGAAGATTGGGATCTAGATGCTTCAGTGGTTCGTGGTAAAACCGAACTTGAGCGTGTAAATGGCGCTAATATGATTTTAGATAACTATTCTTTCGCGCTTGATGCAATTGAAGATGACGAAGGCAACATTGTATGTCGTAGTGAAGCTGCACGTGCTGACGGCTGTGTGCCTGTAAACATTATGGGTTTTGGCGCACCTAGCCAAGAAGCCATTGATTATATTAATACCGTATCGACCGGTACTTCTGAAATCACACAAACAGTGGTTTCAGCTTCACTGGCAAATGGTGCACTTTTTGAAGTACCGGCAGGTTATGTTGGTATGGCATTTGGTGTTGAATACCGTAAAGAAGAAAGTGAAACAATTGAACCTGATAACGCTGAGGGGACTTTCTTCAATGCTTTAGGTGAGGATAAGGGCGAATTTGATGTAAATGAAGTTTTTGCTGAGGCCACTATTCCTTTAGTCTCTGACCTTCCTTTTGTTCAAGATTTAGTACTGGATGCAGCTGTGCGTTACGCTGATTACAGCACTATTGGTGATGCAACAAGCTGGAAGCTTGGCTTAGATTGGACTGTTAATGACCAAGTACGCTTGCGATTTACACAGTCAGAAGCACTAAGAGCGCCTAATATTGGTGAAATTTTTGGCGCACCTAGCCAAACTTTCTATAACGTAGATGATCCTTGTTTAGCCGATAACTTAAATGATTTACAAAATAGCGACACTCGCCGTGCTAACTGTGCTGCGCTTGGTGTACCAGTTGGCTTTGAATCAGACTACGATTCACAAACACTTGAAGGCTTACAAAGTGGTAACCGTGATGTTAAAGGTGAAGAATCAACAAGTACAACGATAGGTTTAGTGTACCAGCCTGATTTCATTGAAAATGCAGTATTAACGGTAGATTACTGGAAAATAGAACTAGAAGATGCGATTTCTACAATTGCATCTCAAGAAATTCTGGATCGCTGTGTCGACAGCACTTCAGGTATTGAAAATCAATACTGTGATTTAATAACGCGTGATGCAAACAGTGAAATTACGCTAATTCAAAACTCAGTTCTAAACGTATCAGGCCAAGAAGCTTCTGGTATTGATTTTGAACTTGCTTATGACTTTGATGCCCTTGAGGGTAGCTTTGCAACCCGTTTAATTGGTACTTACTTAATTGAACGTAAAGAGTTCCCATTCCAAGATGAACCAGAAGAGTTCATTGAATATGCGGGTACAACTGGCGAAGCTGAGTGGCAAGCTAACATTAATATAGAGTATAGCTACGAGCGTTTCTACACCTCTTTAAGCACTCGCTATATTGAACAAGTGAGCTTATACACAGAACAAGAACTTGAAGACAACCCTAACCCTAGTAGCTTAATGAACTATGGCACTTATATTATTTCAGATATAACAGTAGGTTATAACTTTGATAATGGCATGGGTGTTAAATTAGGCGTAGATAACGTATTTAACAGAGAGCTTCCATACGGTACACGTGGTACAGGTAGTGGTAGTGCAAGTTACGATAATATTGGCCGTTTTGGCTATGTAAACTTATCATACGATTTTTAGTTTTTAACCCTCCCTAGAAAGGCCCTTAATTGGGCCTTTTTTATTTTTTTAGATGAAATTTACTCAATTTATTGTTTTTAGAAACATATAACTGTTTCGTCATGTTACTTTTTCGGGGCCAACCGACACAAAGTAATTACATTAAAAACACATTAAAGCTCACTTTCAACTCAGCAGTTCAATTTACGAGCAAAACATAGTTAAGCCCCTCGCCAACTTCAAAGCCATTAAAAGATTAAAAAACAAACCAACAAATCAACCAAACGTAAACACACCTGTAAAATAACAAAAAATGTAACACTAACCCCTTTTAAATATCATTAATATTAACAAAACCCAAGTGATTTATTGTTGCGTTAATGCTAACAAGCGGCAACTTTAGACAATTTAATAAAGAGTTAACTTACTGAAAAAGCAAAAATTACCACGCTTCTATTCATTGTTTCAGCATGCAATAATCGCCGGCCCTATAACAAAAGTTATAGGGCTTAGGCTAAATGCACTGTGTATTTAGCTAAAAGATAATGTATTTAATTATTATAAAATCTCCTTTGGGAAACACATGAAACGTCATAATTTACTTTCTACTAGCATTAAATGTGCATTGATTACTGCTGCTGCAACAGCGAGTAATTCTGTGCTTGCACAAGATGAGCAAGCGACAAAAATCGAACGCGTTGAAGTAACGGGTTCGCGTATTTTACGTGAAGGCGCTATTGCGCCGGCACCAGTAACAGTTATAAGCGGCGAGCAGCTAATTAATACTGGCGCTGTAAACATTGGTGAAGCGCTAAACAACTTACCAGCACTTGGCAATACATATTCAATGGCTAACTCAGGCCGCTTTATTGGTACAGCTGGTTTAAACATTCTTGATTTACGTAACATGGGTACCGACCGTACCTTAGTACTTGTAAACGGTAAGCGCCACGTATCTAGCTCAGCGGGCTCTCAAGCTGTTGATACAAATACTATTCCGAGCGTCTGGGTTGAGCGAGTAGAAATTATTACTGGTGGTGCATCAGCTGTATACGGTGCTGATGCGGTTACAGGTGTTGTCAACTTTATATTAAAAGACAACATTGAAGGTATGGATTTTAGCGTTACCCGTGGTTATGCCGATTTAAACAGCTACAACAACGAAAAAGCAACGTTCTCGTACGGCTCTAATTTTGATAACGACCGTGGTAATGCCGCTTTTGCTATTGAGTACTCAGGCCAAGATTCATTAAATGCACTTGACCACCCTTGGACTAGCACATCTTTTAGCAGCTTACCTAACCAAGCCCAAACGGATGAGAACAAAAATAGTGCTGACTTTCCTGATGATATTTTAACACCTAATGCGGGTTATTTCGCCATCAATGATGCAGGTGTTTATGCACTTGAAGATCCAAGTAAATTTATTAATAGCTTTAACCCGGATAGCAGTGCTCGTGACTTATACATAGGCAATAACGCAGATCCATATTCATGTGCAGAATGTGACTTTTTTAACCTAGGCCAATTTGAAGAAATACAACCTGAGTTTGAGCGTTACAACGTAAACTTTAAAGTTAACTACGATGTTACCGACGATTTAAACGTCTACTTTGATGCAAAATACGTAAATAGCCAAGGCGAAAGCATAGGTCAACCTGCGTTTTTCTTTTTTGACAGCGACAACAGCATTAAAATTGATAACCCTTACCTAGACCCAGATATCAAAGCGCGTATGCAAGAGGAAGGCGTTGATTCAATCATGATAAACCGCATGATGAGTGACCTTGGCCGCCGCGTTGAAAATAATACCCGTGAAACAACGCGTTTTGTTACAGGCTTAAAAGGAACTGTGTTTGAAGACTGGGAATTAGATACATCAGTTGTGTATGGTCAAACTGACTTAGAGCGCGAAAATGGCGCTAATATGATTTTAGCCAACTACTTTAATGCCCTTGATGCCGTTGAAGATGCAGATGGCAACATCGTATGTCGCAGCGCTGCTGCACAAGCTGATGGCTGTGTACCGGTAAACATTATGGGTTTTGGCGCACCATCTCAGCAAGCGATTGATTACATAAATACGGTATCTGTAGGTACGTCAACTATTAAGCAAACCGTGGTTTCTGGTTCACTTGCCAATGGCGCTATTTTTGAATTACCAGCAGGTTACGTAGGTGTTGCGTTTGGTGCTGAATACCGTAAAGAAGAAAGCGAAACAAAAGAGCCAGATAACGCAGAAGGTACATTTTTTAACGCTTTAGGCGAAGATAAAGGCTCGTTTAATGTGCGTGAAGTATTTTTTGAAGCAACTATGCCTATTTTAACTGACTTACCGCTTATTCAAGATTTAGTATTTGATACCGCAGTACGTCATGCTGATTACAGCACAATTGGCGAAGCAACTAGCTGGAAACTAGGCCTTGATTGGACTGTTAACGATGAACTACGTGTGCGTGTAACGCAATCTGCAGCACTTCGTGCGCCTAACATAAGTGAAGTATTTGGTGCAGCAAGCCAAACTTTCTACAACGTAGAAGACCCGTGCCGCGCTGAAAACATAGCTAATTTATCAAATGCAGCAACACGCACTGCAAACTGTGCTGCATTAGGTGTTGCAAGTGACTTTAACTCAGGTTACGACTCAGCCTCTTTAGATGGCTTAACAAGCGGTAACCGTGATGTTAAAGGTGAAGAGTCTACAAGTACAACGGTTGGTATTGTTTATCAACCAGAGTTTTTAGAAAACGCTGTGCTTACTATAGATTACTGGGAAATTGATCTAGAAAATGCAATTGACACAATCGACGCGCAAGAAATTCTTGACCGCTGTGTTGATAGCACAACAGGTATAGACAATCAGTACTGTAATTTAATTACACGTAATGCCAGTGGTGAAATTTCGCTAATTCAAAACTCAGTACTTAACGTAGCTGGTCAAAAGGCGTCTGGTGTTGATTTTGAACTAGGCTATGACTTTGATGCGCTAGAAGGTAGCTTTAAAACACGTTTAATTGGTACTTACCTTATTGAACGCAAAGATTACCCGTTCCAGGATGATCCTAGTTCATATATTGAGTACGCAGGTACAACCGGCGAAGCGAAATGGCAAACTAACCTATCAGTTAGCTATGCAATGGATAACTTTTATTCAACGGTTGAAACACGCTTTATCAGCGAAGTTGATTTATACACAAATGTAGAGCTTGCGAGTAACTCGAACCCAAGTAACCAAATGTCTTACGGTAAATACTTTATTACCGATATGACAGTGGGTTACAACTTCGATAGCGGCTTAGGCGTTAAAGTAGGTGTTGATAACCTATTTAATCGTAAGCTTCCGTATGGTTCACGTGGTACAAGTGCGGGTAGCGCAAGTTACGATAACATTGGCCGCTTTGGCTACATTAACTTAAGCTACAGCTTATAATTAGTAATAACGTTTATTAATTAAGTTAAAGGCTCGCACTGCGAGCCTTTTTATACCAATGCGCTTAATTAAGTGATCTATTTTGCAAATTGGTATTACTGCACTTTATTTAATATTACTTAACCATACACTTTGATATGGCTCTAGTTCTATAGTGAGTTGATCCTCGGTAATTGTTTCATTAGCCACTAAATCAAACCACTGCTGGGTGTTAATTAAGTTTAAATCTGCAAGGGTAAGTACTTGTGGTTTATCACTTATGTTATAAACGCAAAATATACTTTGGCGCCTGTCTATACTTTGCCGCCAAAAACCAAATAACCCCCCCGCTAAGTGCAGCGTAAATTGCGTGGCATTAGGATGAAATGCGCTTTGTTTTTTTCGAATACCTAATAAATGCTTAATACCATTAAACACTTTGTGATGATGGCTATATTTATCACCTAAAGCCGATAATAGTTTTGACTCTTGCCAACGATGACGGTTAATTGCACGGTTATGCTGTGAGTTTTCAAAGCGTTCGTAATCGTTCGTTGTGCCAAGCAAGCTATGAATATAAAGCCCAGGGATCCCTTCAAGCGCAAACATAATGGCGTGTGCACACATAAATCGCTCAAGGCCAAACTTATCTTGTCCATTGTGCGTGCCTTGTAATGCATCAAAAAGTGCAATATTTAGTTCATACGGTGTGTGCGTACCATCGTTACTGGTGCGCATTGATACACGCCCACCAAACTGCATAGACGTACTCACCAATGACGCTACTTCGCTTGGTTGTAACAAGCCTTCTATTGGCCTAAGTCCAATGCCATCGTGCGAGGCAATAAAGTTAAAGTATGTGGTGCCGTTTTGCGCAGGCGGCATACTCATCATCCAATGCTTAATGGCTGTGCTATCTCCACTGAGTAATGTATGCAGTAATAAGGGCGGTAAGGCAAAGTTATAAATACTGTGGGCTTCGTTAGCGTTACCAAAGTAAGAGAGGTTTTCTTGGTTTGGTATGTTTGTTTCGGTTATTATGACAACGCTTGGCTCAGTATGCTCTATTAGGGTGCGAATAAGCCTAACTGCTTCATGCGTTTGCGGTAAATTAATGCAATTTGTATTGAGTTGTTTCCATAAAAATGCAACCGCATCTAGCCTAAACAAACGCACACCATTATCTAAATAATGGCGAATAATGCTTATAAATTCTTTTAAAACTTCCGGGTTACCAAAATCAAAATCAACTTGGTCGTGGCTAAATGTACACCATACATGTTTTTCGCCGCTTGGTGTGGTCACCGTATTTAATAGCGGTGACGTACGCGGGCGTACTACATTAGATAAATCATCGGTTAAACTTGCCGTTTTAAAGTAATCTTTGCCGGGGTCCAAATCGTTTAAAAAGTTTTCAAACCATACACTTCGGCTAGAGCAGTGATTAATCACTAAATCTGCCATTAGCTTTACATCTTTGGCAATATTTTTTATATCTTGCCAATCACCTAGCGATTCATTTACTTGCACGTAGTTCATTACCGCAAAGCCTTCATCAGAGCTATACGGGTAAAATGGCAATATATGCAAAGCATTAAGCTGCATATCGCACTGCTCTTTTATAAACCGGTGCAAGGTTTTAAGCGGTGCTTCTACCGGTTTTGCAACAGCTTGGTCTCCCTCATCGTGCTTAATAATAGAGTCGCCATAGGCTATTAGTATAATATCTTGCTCGTCCCAACGGTTTGTATGGGGTGTAGGGTCGCGCAGCGGGCTGTCGCCTAAAATTATAGTTATAAGCTGCTCAGCCAGCTCTGTAATACTTAAGGGCAGTTCAACATCTTTATAAATAATATGTAGATGTTGCTCTACCCGCTGTAAAAATAATTCACTTACTGTATTCACACGCGCCCCTTATTATTGTTTTATTTATTCACTAAATTCTTTATTATCAAGATCAACCGCTTCTCTTAAGCGCTCAAAAACATCTGGCATGGCTGATACAACACGGTTCCAACTTGGCACAAATGGCGCTTCCATTGGGTTTTCTAAAAAGTGCTGACCTGCTTCCATAACATTTTTGGCGAACATTTCTACGGCCTTTTCCTCTTGGTGCACATCTAAGGTTAAACCATTCATCAGTGCATCGTTATGGTACGTTTCTATAAAGTCTAAACCAATACGGTAGTAAGTTGCTTTTAAAGAACGAATTGTTTCGCTGGTAAAAGTAACCCCTTGTGTGGCTAATTTTCTAAATAGTGCCTTGGTTATATCTATCGACATTTTAGATAAACCGGCGTTTTGGTCATCAAGAGAAAGTTCCTGATGCTTATGATCGTAGTTATCAGCAATATCCACTTGGCATAAGCGATTGTGCGAATAATTACGGTACATTTCACTTAGTACGCCAATTTCAAGGCCCCAATCACTCGGAATACGAATATCGTTTAGCACATCACGTCTAAACGAAAACTCCCCTGCTAACGGGTATCTAAAGGTATCCATGTACTCAAGGTAGTCGGTATTGCCTAAAATAGTTTTGAACGAGCGTAATAACGGCGTTACTAATAAGCGCGATACTCGGCCATTAATTTTGCCGTTTGCAGTACGTGGGTAAAAGCCTTTACAGAATTCATAATTAAAACGAGGGTGTGCTACAGGGTAAATTAAGCGCGCTAACAAACCTCTGTCGTAAGTTAATATATCGCAGTCGTGCAGGGCTATCGACTCTACCTCTGAAGTGGCCAATTTATAACCCATGCAATACCACACGTTTCTGCCTTTACCAAGTTCACGCGGTGCAACGCCTAGCTCTTGTAATTCTTTATCAAGCGCTTGCAAGCGTGGGCCATCGTTCCAAAGCACTTTGTGGTTTTGGTTAAGCTCTTTAAAAAAGCCTAAAGCATGGCGGTATTGTGACTCGTCAGCCCTGTCTAAACCTATGGTAATTTGCGATAAATAAGGAACCTCTCTAAGTTCTTTTACAATGTTTTGCAGCGCTGGGCCTTCAAGCTCACTAAACAACGAAGGGAGTATTAACCCCATTGGCCGTTGCTTACTAAAACTAATTAGCTCTTCTTCAAGCGCTTCTACCGGTCTATCGGCGATATTGTGTAAGGTTGTGATGATGCCATTTTGATAAAAATCAGCCATGTGATTTTCGCTCCTCAATAGTATTTAAAATGCTGCTAATACAAGGCAATGTGGTTATTTCTTCAATCCAACCCAGTGGAGCGGGCGATTGGGAATAACGCGCCTTGTTATGTGTTAACTTAACCGGCTTTTTACTGCTTGGGTTATGTATGATAATGGCGATATCAGCTTGC
Organism: Pseudoalteromonas sp. Angola-4; assembly: GCF_028599265.1. Classification (NCBI taxonomy): domain Bacteria; kingdom Pseudomonadati; phylum Pseudomonadota; class Gammaproteobacteria; order Alteromonadales; family Pseudoalteromonadaceae; genus Pseudoalteromonas; species Pseudoalteromonas sp. Angola-4. Next base: position 348,322 of record NZ_JAQREK010000003.1, read on the forward strand.
TCTAGCATCTGCTTATCGTTGTCACTATCACCTAGTGCAATTACCGTGAGAGGCTTTCTAAAATGTTGTGAAATTTGTTTAACTAACCACTGCTGTGCAGCGCTTTTATCGGTGTTTTTAGCAATATGTATAAACCGCCCGCCTATTTTTATTTCGTAGCCGAGAGCTTTAACATCGTTTACAAACGCATTAAGTAATTCATCGCTTCCGTGCCAATAAAGTGGGTCTGAAAAATCGCGAGTTTGAGCGCGCCTTGCATGCGCTTCATCAAGCCCGGTGAGGGATGATATTTGCTCGCTCGACAAATCACTAAATAACTTGTAATGCGATTTATATTCGCTGCTTAAGGAGTCTAAATCACTAAGTAAGTTAGATAAGGGTGATGCAAATGCATAACACCAATACGCCCCTACTTGTGTGCAGCCAATGGGTTTAAGCTCAAAATAATCTACGGGTAAATAAGCCGCCGCGCCATTTTCAACAATAAAAGGCTGTTGAAGATTCAGCTCGTTTTTAAGTTCAACCACTTCGCAAAATGTTTTACTCGTATTAAACACCACAGGAATGTGGGCTGCTTGTAAGTCTTGCAGCAAGCTACTGATATTTTTAGTGTTGTAATCGGCGTGATCGAGTAACGTGCCATCTAAGTCGGTAAATATAATAGGTTGCAGCGTATCGTCGCTGGTTAAGTGCATAGCACTAATATCGCGATTACTATCAAGCTCTATAAGGGCGTTAGCTTTAGCGCTTAGGGTGTTTAAGTTTTCGCGAGTAATACGCTCAAAATGAGAAATAAAGTGCACCAGTTGCTCATCACTCATGGTGCCATCGCCCTCGCCTTTAGTGGCAATAAGCTTTTGCTCTTGCTCTTGTCGCCACTTAAATACATCTTCAAAGCTCGGCGCTTTGAGCATCACCGTGTAATCTATTTTACTAAACACACTCTTGTATTCATTTGCTAGGCAACTGTTTACACAACGACGCCACACGCCTTCTTTATCGTGCTGTGTTTCTAACTCGTTTATAGGCTCACTTAAAGAAAATAACGGTTGTGGTTCACTACCTACGCACCAGCCTTCTAAAATAATAATATCAATGGGTTTATTGTTACATTGCCATGTTTGCTCGGGGCTGCAATCGTCGTGATGCTTGTCAAATTTAGGCAAAGGCACACCAACCTCTTTTGCAAGTAACCGGCTTATGGTGGTATTCATTAACCCTACATCGTGGGTGCCAGGCACACCACGGGTGGCAAATAATGGGTGTACGTCTTTGGCAAGTCCTTGGCGGTGTGCTTTAGATAAGTAAAAATCGTCAATAGAAAGCGCGACACTGGTAAACGGCGTGTTGTTACTAAACCAAGTAACTAAAAAATCTGCGAGGGTGGTTTTTCCTGAACCTTGGCAACCATTTATGGCGACAAAAATAGGGGTGTTATTTTTTTTTGATTCTAGAATATCGTGTGCAAGCGGGATAAAAAATTGCTCACTAAGGTACTGATACTTTAAAGGCAATTGGTGCTTTGCTAAAAATGGGGTTATATCCACAATACTGGCCTCTGACATAGTAACTCCTTATATTATGAAGTAACAAATGCAGGTACTAGACCACTATTATTTTTATTTAATTATTAGTAACTTACAAAAATAGCGCAATTAGTATGCGCTATTTTGGTGCGTAAATTTTACATACAGTGCAAAATTAATCAGTTTCTGGTTCGGCTTTTGGCAATACCAAGTTAAGCACAATACCTAAAATGGCGCACAAGCTAACGCCTTCTAAGCTAAATTGGCTACCCCCAATGTGCATACCGCCAATACCGCATACTAATATAAGTGCCACAATACTTAAATTACGGGGTGCAGTTAAGTCATCACCAGATTTAACCAACGTATTTAAGCCCACTACCGCAATTGAGCCAAATAACAAAATCATTATGCCGCCCATCACAGGTACAGGAATTGTTTGTAAACCAGCGCCCATTTTTGCCACAAAGGCCAGTACCACAGCAATTATAGCAGTCCACATCATTACTTTAGGGTTAAAGTTTTTGGTCAGCATCACTGCGCCAGTTACTTCAGAGTAAGTTGTGTTTGGCGGGCCACCAAATAAAGAGGCAGCGGCAGTGGCTAAGCCATCACCAAATAAGGTGCGATGTAAGCCTGGTTTTTTTAAAAAGTCTTTATTGGTTACTTGGCTAATAGCCATCATATCGCCAATATGCTCAATAGCAGGTGCAATGGCAACAGGCACCATAAAGAGAATGGCTTGCCACTTAAATTCGGGCCATGTGAAGTTTGGTACAGCCAACCAGCTCGCTTCATTTACGCTACCAAATTCAACCACCCCCATTACCAGTGATAAAACATACCCCGATATAACACCCGCTAATATAGGGATCAGCTTATATACACCTTTGCCCCACACAGCAAAAATAAGTGTTACAACAAGAGAAAACAGCGAAATAATAATGGCTTTATCGTAAGCAATAAGTTCAATACTGCCGTCGCCACTTTTACCCATTGCCATATTTACCGCAACCGGTGCAAGGGCTAAACCAATCACCATAATAACGGGGCCGACGACCACAGGCGGCAAAATTTTATGAAGTGTTGCCACCCCTTTAAATTTAACCAATAGCGCTAACAGCATATAAGCACAGCCCGCTGCCATTAAACCACCCATGGTGGCTGGTACGCCCCACATTTGTACTGAGGCAATAATAGGCGCAATAAACGCAAATGATGACGCTAAAAATATAGGCACCTTGCCTTTCGTCACTACCTGAAATAATAAAGTACCTATACCCGCTGTAAACAAAGCGACACTTGGATCAAGCCCCGTTAATAAAGGCACTAACACTAACGCACCAAATGCTACAAACAACATTTGGGCGCCGGTTAAAATGGTTTTTATAGAAAATGTAGAATTATTTTGCACTGTTAAACCTTAGTAAACCGTACCGAAAATTTTGTCACCTGCATCGCCAAGCCCTGGGATAATGTAACCCTTTTCATTTAAATGGCTATCAACTGAGGCAGTAAAAATCTCAATATCAGGGTGAGCGGCTAATGTTTTTTCAACGCCCTCAGGTGCAGCAACCAGTACAATTACTTTAATGTCTTTACAGCCGGCTTTTTTAAGCATATCGATAGTAGCAATCATAGAGCCGCCAGTTGCAAGCATTGGGTCTATAACTAAGCTTAAACGCTCATCAATATTGCCTACTAACTTTTCAAAGTAAGGTACTGGCTCAAGCGTTTCTTCGTTACGCTCAAGGCCCACTACACTTACCTTAGCCGCTGGGAGTAATGACATTACGCCATCCATCATGCCAAGGCCCGCGCGTAAAATTGGCACAACAGTAATTTTTTTGCCTTTAATATGCTCTACTTTTAATTTGTTGCCGTCCCAGCCAGTAATTTCGTTATCTTCTAACTGTAGGTTTTTAGTTGCTTCGTAGGTTAATAAAGTACCGACCTCAGAGCATAATTCACGAAAGCTTTTAGTACTTATACCGTGAGCGCGCATTAAGCCTAATTTGTGTTGAACTAGAGGGTGTGAAATTACGTGAATTGACATGATAAAAACCTACTGATACAAGAATTGGCGGTATTTTATATTAAAAAAGGTCATTTGACCTGCAATTTTAAATAAGTTTTCATAGATCGTGCCAAAATGCATTGATTTTCTTGATATTTATGCAAGCGACACACTACTCTATGTTTATAAATTGTTATCTGATAACGTTAAATTTACTTGCGCCATCATGTAGCTATTTATTTTAAAATGAGTTGGGCTCCATCCCGCTAAAAAACGATAAAAATCGGCCCAAGCTAATGGCCATAATGCATGCCACTTTGCAATTACGTCATCGGCATTTATTTGCGGTTGATACACTAAAAGCGCATTTTTTAATTGGCAAAAATAGTAATGTAAATACTCATCGGCGCAGGTATGTAATTGCTCGTCGCTTAAGCAGCTGGTCATAAAATACATTACATCGCAAATCCCTACCCCAGCCCCTACATACTGAAAGTCATAAGCGAGTATTTCACTTTGCTCATTTGCAGCAAAATTGGCAAGCTTAGCATCGCCATGTATCAAGGTTTTGTAGTGTGATGCTTGCAGTGTTTTATCAATTTTATGAGCCGCATTTTTAATATCGGACTTTTTGTCAGCGCTTTGTTTTAACTTATTAAACTCATCTGGCCGCGTGCTCAAATGCCAATAGTTCCCTTGTTGCCATAAGCCCTTTGCGGGCTTATTTAAATTAAAGGCATGAAAATGGGCTTGCCACGTAAGTATTGGTTTTATGTCAAGCGCACTTGCTTGAGCAAAACCATGTTGCGTAAAGTTTTTAAACACTAACGCATAATCATCACCATCATTAATTGCATTAATACAGGTAATACTTTTAGCGCTTGTCGGTAAGTACGCGCTGTATAACCTATAAAAATTATATTCAACTTTATAAGACTGCTGCTTTCTCTTTAATGCAAATTCGCTTTGCTTAATTTTTGGATGATTTATGTGGCTTGGTATTTTAATCGCTTTGATAACACATGGCTCGGCATCAAGCCTGCACTCGACAATACTGCCACACCCGCTCCAAAGCGAGGTTAGCGTATAGCCCATTTCAATGTGTTTAAAATGAGGCTGTAAAAGAGGAAGGTAAAATGCCATAGCTATATTAAGTCATTAAGTTTTTTATAGTTTAACATTAGAAGGTATTTTTAATAAAACGATAGCATCCATAAGCCCCTTTCTTAACGTGACACCCATCTTAATTTCTACAAAGTGAATTACAAAAGGTTAAAGTTAACTAGTGAATTTATGTTTTTTAACTGTCCAAAAATAATTTGAGTTTTAAAATAGAGATATTACTAAATAAAGCTCAAATGGCAGCCACAAAAATTCCTACATTATGTAGTTGGAGTGCTCAAAAAGTGATTAGGCTCTAAGCGAATAACTTTGCGCAGTTACTTATATTCGCTCGCCGCTTTCGGTTTAAGTTTTCGCAATACCCTTCTTGTGAGGCAGGCCTGCCCAGTGCACCATGAAATACGCGCGTAAATTGTGTGGTGAGTTTTAACCAGTTTTCTGATGATATATTAAGCCTTTCTAGTAAAGGAAGGGTCATATTATCTATATGCCCGTGCTTATCCTCTCGCATTACTCGCCCTGTTAGCTCAACAAGTTCAAGGTACGATTTAAGCTCAAACGGCAGCCCTTTAGGCATTACTTGACGTGACATGCCTGCAAAGCGAAGTAGTTGTTTTGGCTGCTTGCCTTCTTTTGCACATATTAAGCGTACTTGAGCGCTGGCATGGTCTGACTCTTCTGGCGTGTTAGCCATCTTGGCTCTAATGGGGTTTAAATCGACATAGGCCATACTCGCTGCAAGTGCTGCTTCATCAAGGAGTGCTTGCGATTTGAATCTCCCCTCCCAAAACCTTCCTGTGCAGTTATCTTCTATATTTGCTCTACGCGCTATATTTTCATTTAATAGGCGCATAAACCAGCTGATACTTGCTAAACGTTCTCGGTATTGTTTTACCGTTTGATTGAAAAAGATGAGTTTAACTTTACTTAGCTTCTCGCCTTGTATGTATTTTTGCGTTAACAATGTGCCTTGACAGAGTTTATGCCAGCGAATAACAATCGCTTTATCATTCAGCCTATTTGCTTTTTTATCATCTACATACAGTACTAAATGGGTATGATTGCTCATTACGGCATAAGCGCACACATCAATACAAAATACCTTAGCTAATTCACCCAGCTTATCTTCAACCCATCCTCGTCGATGCTCGTAAGATTGACCAGTGAAACGGTCTTCGCCACATAAAAATGCACGACGAACACACCGTGAAATACAGTGATAGTATTTTGTATCAACCAAACTTACTTGTCGCTTTCTTGCAATTGCCATAAGACACTCTGCTTGTTTTTTACACTAAATAAAAGCTAGCCTCTAATTGCGTTAAGTACAAAATTTAAGATGGGTGTCTTGTTTATTATTGGTACTTGTTATGTAACGCTACCACGATACGTGACCTAAGGCTTCTTTGTACGACGCCAACGCTTTATAAATTGCCAATTTAACTCGAAGTTTTTTGATAAATACCTGATAACAAAAGACAGGCAACAACCAGAAAGCTACTAGAGCGAGTTGAATAAATAAAAGGACAAATACAAATTCGTTGAAAATGCCGTCAGCTATAAAGAAAACCAATACAAAAAAATTAACGATAACAAAAAGCCAAATAGCCCACCGAGCATCTTTAACCAATTGGCGTAATTCTGAAGTTTGACTCTCAGAGTGCATCACTTTCCCTAGTTACATAACGCCACCTTAAGCGGCAAAAAATTGTTTGCTAAAATGTTGAACGAAGTGAAAACAGCAAACTGTTTTTTGTCCGTTTGAAGGTCTTGTTATATGCCGTATTATGCTAAGATATCAACCTTCCCATTTAACTGTTTACCGTCAAGATCTTTAAATTTACTTAAAACACCTGATAAAAAGTCAGTATTCTCACCAATGCTTTTTTTAAAATCTATAGATTTTTCAACTTGCCCAATTAAGTCTACTTTGATTTTACCTATTTTTTCGGGATCATTATTATATTGTTCAAGTACATTTAATGGTATAAATGGCACTACATCAAGTAAAGCACTTTCCCCTGATTTAATTAATGTATTAATTTCATCAATTGATATGTTTCTCATATCAATCTTTGTAGGTTGTGAATTATTTTGGTTTATGTTTTTTTCTACAGCAATAGATTCAGTCGGCATTTTATTGCCGCTAGCTGCTGTCGTAATGGAATAGTTTTGCCCTACATTTAAAATATTCATATTAATTCCTCATGTATTAATAGATATTTGATATTAATGCAAAAGGTGCACCATGTTAGATATTATACTAATGACTATTTTAGGCATATAACGCCCATTTAAGGGGCTGATAATTGTTTGCTAAAATGTGTAGCGTAGCGAAACCGAGCAAACTGTTAGCAGTCCCGCTTTAAATTCTTGTTATGTGTATTTTATTTAGGACCGTGAGTAAATAACAAATATTTGGGAGCATAGCCTTTAAAGGTAACACTTCCAGAAATGTGCAACATAATGCCAATAACCGTAAAACCAATTAAAAAGCCAAACTCAAACTTCTCGGTAAATAATGCGAAAGTTAAACCTAAAGCTCCGAATAGCGAACAGGTAAAAATAATTGACGCTAATATTCGAATAAATAAACCTAATTTTTGAACATCAGTCTTTGTAGGATACTTCATAATCTAGATACACATAACAATTTTGTCTACGACATTTGTCGTTTTATAAACCGACAAATGTCCATATATTACAATGCATTTATCTTAACCATCAAATAAACACCTGTAAACAATTAGTTAACTGAAAATTATTTTTATTCAGTGCGAAAATACACCGAAATGGTGGAGATCAGTAATATTGGACAAAACAATATGCACTGTCTATATATACAGTTAAATTTTGCTAGAGATTCATATCATGAAATCACCTTTTTTAACTATGATAGCCGAACAAATGTATCTAAAGCATTATGCTAAAAGTACCATTAAAGCGTATTTATACTGGATAGCTTCGTTTATTCGTTTTAACTCTATGAGGCACCCAACAACGATGGGAGATAATGAGGTCGAACTTTTTTTAAATCATTTAGCCAACCAACAAAATGTTGCTCCTAATACTCAAACACAAGCCTTAAATGCGTTGAGCTTTTTATTTAAAGTATAGAAAATAAACTAAACAGCTACTCTAATTGAACAAGCAAAACGACCATCAAATGAGCTACCATTAGCCCTGCCTCTAAATTACACACATAAAAAAGCCCCGCTTGGTTTTAAACAAACGAGGCTCCACACTAATTTTTTATTCAAGAATAAAAGCGCCGATACAGCGGGCGCTTTGCATCATTGAATTTTATTGATTAACTACACTTTTAAGTGGGTTAACTGGTTGTGCGTTGTCATCTAATAAGTTCATGTCAAAGTCGAACTCATCAACGCGAATCGCTTTTTCACGCTTTTTGTTGTAATCAATTAGTTGCGCATGTTCATCCGCAGTAATTACATTTGCCGCTAATGCGTTATCTAGCGTAATGGCAAAACGTGTACCTGGTTTAATCGTTTTAGCGCGCAGCGCTTTTTTAACTTTGGCCAGTTCAACAAGTGATGCCATTTTAGCTTTATAAGCTTGCTCGTTAATGTGATGACCGTCGCCTTCTACAGGCTTAACTAAATGCGTAATTTGCGCTTTAAATGCGGTATCAAGCTGTGCTTGTTTTGCTAATTCACGAATTAAGTCGTCGCTAATTTTTGGCATTTTAGTTGAGTAGTTCATTGTTACAAAACGAATAAACTTACGAGTACCACTTGCAGGGAAGTTATCTAAAAACTTATGCAGTGCTTCTTCAGCGCTTTGTAGTGCAAAACGTGTCGCATAGTGGAAGTACGGCGCTGCTTGCTCGCGCTCGCTGCTTGCTACTTTTTGCTCGTAATACTTAATTGATGCCATTGCCGCGTATAAAAAGCTCATTACATCGCCTAAACGTGCTGATAGCATTTCAGCCTGCTTTAACTTACCGCCAAGTACGAGTAACGAGAAGTCAGCATACACTGCTAATTTTGCAGATAGTTTATGCACGGCTTTTTCGTATTCACGTACTTCTGGTAATGCAGAGTTTGCACTTGCAGTAAATGGTAAAACACCTAAACGGAACGCACGTAAGCTATTTGCTGTGCTGTAACCAATTGTTTTACGCAAAATGCCGTTAAACTCTTTATCTGCACCTTTATCTTCACTATGGATTGATTCAACCATAGATTGTAAATAAGGGTGACAACGCATAACACCTTGACCAAAAATCATCAGGTTACGTGTAAGAATGTTCGCGCCTTCTACTGTAATTGCAATAGGCTGTGCTACGTAACCGCTTGCAAGGGTATTTTGTGGGCCATTTTGAATCGCTTTACCCGCTTGAATATCCATTGCAGAGTCTAATACGTCGCGGCCAAGCTCGGTCATGTGGTATTTAGCTATTGCTGTAACAACCGATGGTTTTAAGCCCATGCCTAGGCCTTCAGTTGTCAGTACGCGCATTGCTTCTTGAAGGTATGTTTTACCTGCAATGTCTGCTAGTTTTTCTTGAATACCTTCAAATTGACCAATTGCTAAACCAAACTGCTCACGCACTGCTGCGTATTCAGATGCTGATTTAAACGCCACTTGTGATGTACTTACACCTAGTGCAGGTAATGAAATACCACGCCCTGCGCCTAAACAGCTAACCAGCATTTGCCAACCACGACCGATGTTTTTCTGGCCACCAATAATAAAGTCCATTGGTACAAATACTTTGTTACCACGTGTAGTACCGTTATAAAAACGAATACCCATTGGGTCATGGCGGTTGCCAAGCTCTACACCTGGGTGATCTTTAGGAATAAGCGCACAGGTAATACCTAAGTTTTCTTTGCCGCCTAGTAAACCTTCTGGATCCACTACTTTAAATGCTAAACCAAGTACCGTAGCGATTGGTGCCAGTGTGATATAACGCTTATCCCATGTGATCTCAAGGCCAAGTACTTCTTCGCCGTTGTACATGCCTTTGGTGACAGTACCAATATCTGGAATGCCACCAGCATCAGAGCCCGCCTCTGGGCTTGTTAGCGCAAAACATGGAATATCTCTGCCGTTTGCTAAACGTGGTAAGTAATGCGCTTGCTGCTCTTGTGTACCAAAGTGCAGTAATAATTCACCTGGGCCTAAAGAGTTAGGAACCATAACAGTTACCGCTACTGCAGAACTTTTTGTCGCAATGGTTGCCACAATAGTCGAGTTTGCATAAGGGCTAAACTCTAAACCGCCAAACGATTTAGGAATGATAAGCGAGAAAAAACGCTCTTTTTTCAAAAATTCTAATATGTCATCTGGTAAGTGAATACCGTTTTGAATAACTGAATCGTCAATCATGCCTAGTAGCTCTTGTACTGGGCCATCTAAGAATGCTTGCTCGTCTGCACTTAGGCTAGCAGCTGGCACATCGCGTAGTGCGCTAAAATCTGGCTTACCTTGATAGATAGACCCTTCTAGCCACACATCACCCGCGTCTAGCGCTTCTTGTTCAGTGATTGAAATACTTGGTAATACTTTTTTTAATTTTGTACGTAAACTCATGATTGAACTCATCCGACCAGATAAATAATACCTACATTACGTCATAAAAATCAGTTTAGATCAATTACTCTATTCAATTAATTAACAGTTTTTTCAATTTATTTTCTTTACGGTGACGTAAACTGTTGAAAGTAAAAGGCTTACACTTGTGCGCTGAAATACCTCTATTTGGCAACAATTAATCCCTATACTCATAAAAAGCTATTTTTTAGGCATAAAAAAACGCAGCCACTTGGGCTGCGTTTTTAAAATAAGGTGGGCAACGTTAACTACTTATTTGCACAACGTGTTTGCCTGTAAAGCCACCCGCTATTTGGTTATTTAAGGCAGCACTGACTGAGTCAGCAGTAAAGTCAACCGCAGTGATTGCCGGTGTTTTAATATCGCCCGATAGCGCGCCTTCAAGCAATAAATTACCCATAAAACTTAAGCGTTGCTGTGCACATAAACTATTGGCAAGCCACGCACCACCAATAGATACCACGCTAATATTAGGCGCTCGGTGGTACATTAAATCTTGATCAAAATGAGGCAGCGAGTTTAAACACGAGATACGCCCGCAAAAACGCATTAATTCAATATTTCTAAGCGTTGATTCACCGCCCATGGTATCAATTACCGCATCAAACCCTTGTGGGCCAAGCTCGCGGCGAATTTTGTCGCGCAACTTTTTGTCGTTATAATCAAATACCACATCGGCACCTAGCTGCTTTACCAGCTTGTGATTACGCTTTGAAGCGGTGGTAAATACATCGGCACCGCGTTGTTTAGCATATTGAATGGCAAACTGCCCTACCGCACCAGAGCCACCTTCGATTAGGATTTGGTCGCCCTCCGTAATGGCAATTTTATCTAAGCTAATAAGGGCGGCCATACCAGCGCACGGTAACGTAGCAGCCTTTGCAGGGCACAACCCATCGGGCACAACCGATACAGCAAAATTAGGTACCGTGGTGTATTCACTCAGTACCCCTTGCTTACCTATATTGGCATGCCACATTACTCGTTCGCCAACCCCAGGAAACACACCTTTGTTAGCTTTAACTACCACACCAACGGCGTCTAGGCCTAAAATATGAGGGTATTGCCACTTACAAAATCCCGTTTTAGCAAAATAGGCATCAGCAGGATTAAGGCCTACATACTCAAGCTTTACCAACAATTCGTTGTCGGCGCACTCGGGTATATCAACCTCAACATCTTGCAAGCGTATTTGCTCATCTGGTTGTGATAAAACAATAGCGCGCATTGTTTGTAAGGGGCTGCCTTGATGTGATAATTCAGTATTGCTCATTCAATTAACTCTACCTATTTTGTACTGCTCAGTGCATAGCTCCATTGGCCGTTAAATGCCTGATAAGCATTCACTTTAGCAAGCAATGTAGCAATAGTTGTGTCAACAGCGTTTTCTTGTGCCATTAAAACATCCTGGCGTGCATCTAACAACTCTAAGTACGGTATTTGGCCTTCTTCGTACATCGCCTGTGCTTGTAAAAATGCTTTATTTGCAAAGCCATAGCGCTGTTTAGCATAACGCTCTTGCTGTTGTTGATTGACCAACATTTGCAATGAAAGTTCACTTTGAGTCACCGCATTTAATACTATTTGCTGATAGTCGCTGTAGGCAGCTTCACTTAAAAACTGCTGTGCGTCGCGCTGAGCAAGGAGTGCGGGGTAACTTAATATTGACCATTGCAACTGGGGGGCTACTTGCCATTGCTGATCAGTATTTTTTAAGCCCGTGCTGTCTATGCTCACTACGCCTGCAAAGGCTGATAAGCTAATATCAGGTAGTAAGGCTTTACTTGCCGCCACACTTAAGCTGTTGGCTTGGCTAAAATCATACAATGCACGGCTTATATCAGGGCGAAGGGCAATGGCGCTATTGGCATTTTTAAGCGCAACGCTAAAGCTTTGCTCAAGCAGGTTTTGCTCATTGTCTATCGCAATGTCTTGCGCAAGCTTACCTGTAAGCACCGCTAAAGTAGATAAGTCGCTGTATTTAGCATACTCAATAACGGGCATTAGGGCTTCTTGCTGCCTAAGCTGTGCCATCGTACGGTTTAGGTCAAGCTCGTTGGCAACGCCTTCATCTACACGTGCTTGAAGTACCTCAATGCTTTGCTCTAATGCGTTAATTTGCATGGCTATAATGTGTTGTTTTTCAACATTACCTTGATAGCTTACAAACCCTTTAACAACAGACGATACCACTTCAATTTGCAGTGAACGTACTTGCTCGGCTTGGCTCATGGCTGATGCATTTGCAGCATCAACCAAAGCCGTAATACGGCCAAATAAATCTAACTGCCAATCAAGCGCTATGTTAGCACTCGATTGACGGTCAAACACACTCGGTGCATCGCTTCGTGCTGCGCCAATATTTACCCCGCCTTGGGGTAAATATTGCGCTTTTTGCTCACCAAGTCGGGCAAGGGTACTTTTAAGCGTTAATTGGCTTGTTTGCAAATTGTAGTTATTGGCAAGTGCGCTATTAACCAAAGCATTTAGCTGCTTTGATTCTAATTTGTGCCACCAATTTGTTTCATCTGCTGTGGCAACATTGCTGGCAATATTTGCTTGAGCTACAAAATCGTTAATAGCGTTTTGCTCGCTTTGTGTATCTATTTTGCTAGCGCAACCAGATAAAAAAGCAGCCACTAACACAGCACTTAGCGTTAAGCGCGTTTTGATAGGTTTAGCGATAAAATTAGTCATGCGATAACCCCTTTGCTTTTTGCTGCTTTTTCACAACTAACATATAAAACACAGGTGTAAATAATAAGCCAAACACCGTTACCCCTATCATGCCTGCAAACACCGCGTTACCCATTGCGTGGCGCATTTCGGCGCCTGCACCGGTTGCAAGTACCAAAGGTACAACCCCTGCTGTAAAGGCAATTGAGGTCATTAATATTGGGCGTAAACGCATACGACACGCCGCTAATATTGCCTCAAAGTGCGTTAACCCACCGCCGTGTTGGTCGCGGGCAAATTCTACCATTAATATGGCGTTTTTAGAGGCAAGTGCCACCAGTACAATTAATGCAATTTGAGTAAATATATTATTGTCTGAGCCTACAAACCACACACCTAATAGTGCTGAGAAAATAGTCATCGGTACAATTAATATTATGGCCAGTGGCAAACGTAAACTTTCGTACTGCGCAGCAAGCACCATAAATACAAGCAACACAACTAATGGGAATACATAAACCATAGTGTTACCTGCAAGTACTTGTTGGTACGTTACTTCTGTCCACTCGTACTCAATACCTGTTGGCAGATTGTCGGCTAATATTGTTTCAATAGCAGTTTGTGCCTGATCAGAGCTATAACCGGGGGCTGGACTGCCGTTTAGTTCTGCACTTGGGTAACCGTTGTAATGCATTACACGGTCAGGCCCTATTGTTGGTGTAACTGTAAGTACCGAGCCAAGCGGCACCATATTTCCTGCACTGTTACGTACTTTTAGGTTAAGGATTTGCTCAGGATCAAGACGAAAATCAGCATCAGCTTGCGCATTAACCTGATAAGTACGACCAAACATATTAAAGTCATTCACATACACAGAGCCTAGGTATATTTGCAATGCGTCAAATACTTCATCAAGAGGAATACCTTGAATAAGCGCTTGCTCGCGGTCTATGTCAATATCCATTTGCGGTACTTGAATACGGAAACTTGAATATAAGCCCATTAACGCGGGGTCTTGCTGCGCCTTACCAATAATGGTTTGCAAACTATTAAATAGTGCATCAAAGCCTTTATTTGCTCTATCTTCAATTTGCAGCTTAAAGCCACCTGTTGTGCCTAAGCCTTGAATTGGTGGCGGCGGAAATACAGCCACAAACGCTTCATCAATAGCTGCAAAACGCTGGTTTAGCTGCGCAGCAATTGCCATCGCTGATTGACTAGGGTCGGTACGTTTATCAAAGCTCTCAAGTGGCGTAAATACAATGCCGCTATTTGGGCTATTAGTAAAACCGTTTACCGATAAGCCTGGAAACGCCACGGTGTGTGCAACGCCTGGTACTTCTAATGCTATTTTTTGCATTTGCGAGAGCACATCTTCGGTACGGTCTAAACTGGCTGCATCTGGCAGTTGCGCAATCGCAACTAAATATTGCTTATCTTGCTGTGGAATAAAGCCACCGGGTACGGTATCAAACAATTTAATTGTACCGCCCACCAGCGCAACATAGGCCACCATAACAATAACGCTCATACGTATAAGCTTTTGTACCAGCTTTTCGTAGCCTTTAGCACCACGGTCAAACACGCGGTTAAACGGTTTAAATAACCACGCACCAAACAGTTTATTAAGTAAACGTGTGAATGCATCTGGTTTTGCATCGTGCGATTTTAATAATAATGCCGATAGCGCAGGCGATAGGGTTAAGGAGTTAAACGCCGAAATAACAGTCGAAATAGTAATTGTTAGTGCAAATTGCTTATAAAACTGACCCGATAAACCGGTAATAAATGCAGTAGGAATAAATACCGCACACAGCACTAACGCTATCGCAATAATTGGCCCGGTTACTTCGCTCATAGCAACACGTGTTGCCTCTAAAGGCGAAAGCCCTTGTTCTATATTTCGCTCTACGTTTTCAACAACAACTATCGCATCATCAACTACAATACCGATTGCCAGTACCAAGCCAAACAGCGAAAGTGTATTAATAGACACGCCTAGCCATTGCATTACAGCAAACGTACCAATTAACGAAATTGGCACCGCAATCAATGGAATGATAGACGCGCGCCACGTTTGTAAAAATACAATAACCACAATTACAACTAATACAATGGCTTCAAGTAGCGTTGCTATAACCGCATCTATTGAACCACGTACAAACACAGTGGGGTCGTAAACAATGTCGTACTCAACCCCTGCCGGAAAATCTTGTGATAAACGCGCCATGGTTTCGCGTACTTGATCAGAGAGCTCAATTGCATTTGAACCCGGACGCTGAAACACTGGCATTGCAAGTGCTGGCTGGTTATCAAGCTCTGCACGAAGTGCATAGGTATCTTGGCCTAAATCAACGCGGGCTACATCAGACAAACGCGTTAATTGCCCCTGTTCGCCCACTTTAATAATGACCTTTTCAAACTCTTCAACACTGTTTAAACGCCCTTTTACGTTTAACAAAATTTGAAATTGGCTGTCGTTAGAAATTGGCTGTGCACCTAAGCTACCCGCTGCAACTTGCTGATTTTGCGATCGCAAAGCAGCCACAACATCGGTGGCTGTAAGCTCACGCGCTGCTAATGCATCTGGGTTTAACCACACACGCATAGAGTACTTACCACCGCCAAATAAACGAATATCGCCTACACCCGGTAAACGGGCAATTTCATCTTTAATATGAATGTCGGCATAGTTAGATAAATACGCTGTGTCGTGGCTGTTTTCAGGCGAGTATAAATGCACCACCATGGTTAAATCGGGTGATGATTTTTCGGCTACTACACCTAAGCGCTGCACCTCTTCGGGCAAACGTGGTAATGCACTGTTTACACGGTTTTGTACTTGTACTTGTGCACGGTCTAGGTCGGTGCCTAATGCAAACGTTACCGTAAGTGTCATGCGGCCATCACTGGTACCTTGAGAAAACATATACAGCATGTTTTCGGTGCCGTTAATTTCTTGCTCAAGCGGCGTTGCCACAGTTTGCGCAATAACGGTTGGGTTAGCACCTGGGTAATTTGCTGTTACCACAACAGTAGGTGGCACAACTTCTGGGTATTCACTTACAGGAAGTTGAAACAGTGAAATACCACCAGCAATTAAAATAACCAACGACAGCATGGCTGCAAAAATTGGTCGCTGAATAAAAAAGTGTGAAAATTTCATCAATAAACCTTATTGCTTAGCCATTAGCTGCGCGTTGTCGTTTGACAATGTAAAAGCCACGCCGCTTGTATCAATTGTTACTGTATTTGGCGAAATTGGCATACCTGGGCCTACACGTGCAGGGCCATTTACCGCAATAACATCGCCTTCGTTTAGGCCAGCAGTAACAGCGCGTAACGCACCATAGCGCTCTCCTACTTCTATTAATTTGTATTCAAGCACGTTGTTTTCGCCAACGGTTAACACAAAGCGATTTTTTAAATCGGTGCCAATAGCACGCTCAGGAATAATTACTTTTTCGCTCACTTCGTTTGCTGCCAATTTAACGCGAGCAAAAGAACCTGCACGTAATTGATTGTTGTCTTGTTCAAATACCGCACGTACACGTAAAGTACCCGTTGCTGAATTAATTTGGTTATCAATAAAATTAATATAGCCTTGGTAAGCAAACTCTTTTTGCCCTACTTTTTGCATAACAACTGTTTGGCGGCTTTGTGCGGTTACATCGTTAAAGGCGCTATTCCAAGTACGCTCATCAACATCAAAGTAGGCATACATCGCTTTATTAGAAACAATTGACGTTAATACACTTTGACCCGCTAATACGTTATTACCTTTGGTAATATTTGCGCGTGAGATAACACCATCAATCGGCGAAACTACTGATGTAAATTCTAAATCGAGCTTTGCAGAGGTAAGCTGTGCTTGCAGCGCTGCCAGTTGTGCTTCGCGCTGGCGAAGCGTTGAGGTACGCGCCTGTGCTTGTTCTGTTGAAATAGCTTTACGCTCTAATAAGCGCACTGCTCGTTTGTCTTCACTTTTAGCTTGTTCAAGTGCAGCTTCTGCGCTGTGTATTTGCGCTTCTAGGCTTGCTACAACTGCTGCAAAAGGGCGCTCGTCAAGTTGAAACAACACATCGCCTTGCTTAACAACATCACCTTCTTTAAATTCAATGCTATCAATCACCCCAGATACACGCGGCATCAGCGCAACTTCTTGCGGCGATTCTAAACGCGTGGTGTAAGTGTGCCAGCTTTGTACTGGTTTAATTAAAACTTGTGCTACATCTATAGGTTGTAATTGTTGTTGCTGCGCATTTGGTGCGCTCTCATCGGCACAGCCCGCTAAGGATAGAGTTGCCGCAGCTAATGCAGCAGCAATTAAATGTTTATTCATGAAGACGCTCCTTTATTTATTTACCTGGCATGTTACGGACTATACTTGCGGACAAAAACCATAGATTTATAAATTCATTAATGCCAAAATGGCATCAATAGCATTTATTGGGTGATCATAATGGATACAACAAGCCGGCTTTTAATGCTGCTTGAAGTGGTAGAACAAGGCTCTTTTGCCAAAGCTGCAGAAATAAGAAACATAGACCGCTCTGTTATATCTAAACAAATCAGTCGATTAGAGGACGAGCTAGGCGTTAGGTTATTAAACCGCACCACCCGTTCGTTTTCGTTAACGGCGGCGGGCGCAGAAATGATTAAAAAAGCGTCAGAGCTAAGAGAGCTACTTGGTGAAACCGTACGTATGGCCGAAAACTACCACTTAGAGCCACGCGGTGTGTTAAAGGTTACCTCGTCAACATTAATTGGTCGGCGTTATTTACAACCTGTGCTTAACGACTTTCAAAAACGTTTTCCACAAGTAGAAGTAGAGCTGCGCCTCGACGATAGGCTAGTTGATATTGTATCTGAAGGTTTTGATTTAGCATTTAGAATTGGTGAGCCTAAAGACTCCTCATTAATTGCCCGTAAAATTGCCCGTAACAGGCTGCTTATTGTAGCCGCCCCTGAATTTATAAAAACCTATGGTATGCCACAAACCATAGAAGAGCTGGTGCAGTTACCCGCTGCAAGTTATGCAAGTAACGCTATGCGCGTAGAAACCATAGATTACTACGATAGTAAAGGTGAGCCGTGCGAGCTAAAAATAAAAAGCGTGTACAGAGCAAACGACGCTGAAGTACTGCTAATGAAAGCTATTTCAGGGACTACCTACTTTGTTGCGCCAGCATTTATTATCGATAAAGAAATTACACAAGGTCAATTGGTGCCCATTTTAACGGATGTTAAGTTAAAAGAGTTTAGCCATATGTATGCGGTGTACCCACACAGAGACTTACCGGTAAGAACACGTTTATTTTTTGATGCAGTGAGAGAATACCTAGGTAAAGACAAACCAATTTGGGAAAACAACATCCCAAATTTTGAGCAAATGTACTAGCCTCATAATTAGGCTATTTGGGGCTTTTCAATCAGGTTGGCATTTGCTTGAAAGTACACTTTATTGCGGCCATATTCTTTTGCTTTATACAGTTGTTTATCTGCTTTAATTACAAACTTTTCAAGCGTGTCGCCTTGGCGATACTTAACAACGCCTATACTGGCAGTTACATTTATTTTTAGCCCATCAATCTCAAATGCCGTATTGTTGAGTTTTTCTCTTATGGTTTCGGCCATTGCCAATGCATCACTTTGTGACGCAAAAGAATGTAGTAAAGCAAACTCTTCCCCGCCTACTCTAAATACATACCCTTTTGCCAATACAACCCTTAATAAAGTGGCGACTTCAATCAGCACTTTATCCCCTACTGCGTGGCCATGGGTGTCGTTAACCTGTTTAAAAAAGTCTAGATCGAGTAAAAACAAATAAAGTTGCGACTTATCTTTAAGCTCTACTGCAAAATAATGGTTCATTGATAAACGGTTTGCAGCCCCGGTAAGTGGGTCTAACAAAGCAAGATTTTTTAACCGCTTAGATGATAAAGCACGGCTACCTTCAAAAACATGAGAAATAGCCCAAATACTGATATAAACAAAGGCAAGATTTAAACTGAAATTAAGCGTAGTTAGAGGAAGTTGCGATGATTTTGTTACTAATATGGCACCTTGAAGTACAAAGAGCAAAGCCGATAATACAATGCCATAACGCTTACCTAGCAACAGGTAATACAACACAGGTAACGCAAACGACCACACATACAAACCATTTATTGGCTTTGCTAAATAATTACCTAATACAATAACAAAGGTGACAAATATGCACATAACAACAGATTGCCATACTTCGAGTGCGTGTGTGTTTAATCGGTGGTAGGTGTAGGCACAAAATACAGTGAGCGCTATTTCTAAATAGCCTAATAACGCAAAGTTATTTAAAAAAATATTAAACGCAGCAAAAAACAATGAGACAAAACCAAAACACAAGCACATCCATTTCAGAACGTTTCTTCTTAATGATTTAGTACTACTAAGTGCTGCTATATCCATTCAAAAAACTTAAAATAATAAAAAATTCAGTGTAACCTTAAAATTAAATATAACAAGTAGCTAAATAGGTAAAAACAGTCATTTTATTAAACTGTGTAGCGAAAACAGTAAACTCAGTAGCGAATTACACTACATTTATGCCTTTACCCACCTAACATAGATAAGTTTGTAGTGACCCCGGTGTTACCTTGGTGCAATAAGTGCGTTGGTTTTTTTGTTTTTATGTAACGCGCTAACTGATCAATTAATGCCTGATTAGTGTTATCACTCATGTATTCTCTAAGTGATATACCCTGCTCAGAAAACAAACATAAATGCAGTTTCCCCAGTGATGAAATTCTTAGCCTGTTGCAGGTAGCACAAAAGTCATTACTGTAAGGCATAATTAACCCTATTTTGCCTAAATAATCAGGGTGGTAAAACTCTTGCGCAGGCCCCGCCGTTACATCGCGTATAATGGGCTGCCAACCAGCGCGAAGCAACTGCTCTTTTATGGATTGCCCCGATATATGGTTAGCATCAAAAAATGCTTTATTGTCGTTTGTTTGCATTAACTCAATAAAGCGCATCGTTACGGGCCTGTGCTTTAAATAGGCTAAAAAAGGTTCAAGGGCACGACCATTGTACTGTTTCATTAGTACGCTATTTATTTTTACTGAATCTAAGCCGCTCTCTAGGGCCGTGTCTATGCCTTGCATAACCGTGGCAAACTTATCGTTGCCGGTAATGGTATTAAACATACGTGGGTCTAGGCTGTCGATGCTAACATTTATTGCATTGAGCCCTGCGTGTGCCCAATCTTTAACATGTTTATGCATTGAGTAACCATTTGTAGTGGCGGCTATTTTGGTAATACCTTGGGTGTCTTTTGCCGCACGAATTACATCTATAAAATCTTTTCTGAGGGTTGGCTCACCGCCAGTAATGCGTAACTTTGATATGCCATGATGAGCAAAGGCGTTTACGGTATTGCTAATTTCGTTAAGTGAAAGAAAGTCTCGGTCGTGATCGCATTGATAACCATCCGGTAAGCAATACACACACTTAAAATTACATACATCAGTAATAGATAAACGTAGATAACTAAATTTTCGCCCTGCTGGGTCGACTAGCATAAAAAAGCCTTTAACATTTAATAATTCATCGCTAAGTTCAAAGCACGTAAAGCCTGTGCCTTACGCGCTTTGTTAGCACTTAACTAGGCCGTAAGACCTGCTTTAAGCTCATTGGGTTTCATGGGTAAATTACGTAACCGCACACCAACTGCATTAAATACCGCATTTCCAATAGCTGGCGCAACCCCAATTACTCCAGGCTCACCTAAGCCCATTGGAAACTCATCACTTTGTACAAACTCTATGTCCATATCGGGCACATCTTGCATTCTAAGTGGTAAGTAAGTGTTAAAGTTAGTGGCTGCTACTTGTCCGTTTTGGTAATTATTTGATTCATGTAACGCAAGGCTTGTGCCCCACAATAACGAACCTTCAAGCTGGGCTAGTGCACCATCAGGGTGAACAATTAAACCTGCATCTACCACGGCGTAAAGCTTCTTAAGCGTAATTTTGCCATCGCTTTTATTTACGTTCACATGGGCTGCTGTGGCAATCCACGCTGGCATATTACGCTCTTGGCCTGAACTTACTGAAAAACCAATGCCTTCATTTTCACCCAGCTTAACATTTGCGACCTTCGCTGACACTTTTTTAAGTACCGCATTTAAGCGCAGCGCTCCGCCCACGCTTTCAGGGGCTTTACCTGCTTGTTTACCTTTGCCATCGAGCATTGATAAACGAAACTCAACCGGATCAATCCCTTGTTTGTGCGCTATTTCGTCGATAAAAGACTCTAGGCTCCATGCTATCCAGCCAGGTCCTACCGAGCGAAGCCAACCAGGGGTAAATGTGCTTTGCGCTAATTCGTTATTAATTGCGCGGGCACGGTGGTTATCCATGCTGTACCAGTGATCGGCTCCAGAAGCTGAAAATGCATCAAACTTACCTTTGCCATCAACCCCTGGTGATAAAAAGCCTGGTGCCATTGCTTTTGTTGGCCAACCTGCTGCAAAAGCATGCTCCATTGCACTGAGCTCGCCATTTTCATTAAACGAAGCTGTTAATTTAGCTGTAGAGGCAGAGCGTGATTGATCAAATAAGCTATCATCTGCGCGCGTAAATACCAGTTTTACGGGTTTGCCAATCGCTTTCGCTGTTAATGCTGCAGGCACAGTCCAATCACCAAACAAGCGACGCCCAAATCCACCGCCTAAATAATAAGGACGAATGATAACGTTATTTTGTTCAACCTCTAACGCCTTGGCCAATGCAGGTAATGTTAAAGACTGCCACTGATTACCGGTATGGATAATCCACTTGTCTTGTTTAAACTCTGCCACCGCGTTAAGCGGCTCTAATTGATAATGGCTTGCTGTTGCTGTGGTGTACAGTGACTCAAGAGACTGCGTTGCCTCAGCCTGCATTTTAGCGGTATCACCTTCATTAACAAATAAGGTGCCAGCGTTGCTATCGTTACATAATTTTTCGCCGAGGGATTGAATATCGGCCTCTGTAACATTAGCTGTTTGCCCTTTTTTATAGGTTACTTTTAGCGCATCTACCGCTTTAATAGCACTGGGGTAATTGTCAGCTAAAACCACCACCCAGCCTTGTACGGTATTACTCGGGTCGTTTAAAATCTCAAACCCTTTATAGCCTTTTATTGCTTTTGCAGCGCTATCGTCCACCTGTGTCACTTCACTACCATAACGTGTTGGTGGGATCACAGGGCGCGCATACACCATGCCTTCAAGCTCTACATCTATACCGTATACGGCAGTACCATTTGTTTTTGCCGGAATATCAAGCGCTTTAAAGTCTTGTTTTAAACCCGTTAAGTGGCGTTTATTGGCAGGCTTTAACGGCAGTTTTGCAACTTCTTCACTGCTAAAGGTACGGTTAAACTCACCATTTTTAACAATATCGGCATAACTGAGCGATTTATCGCCTGCAATTATGCGCCCTTTACTTGCGTGGCACTGCTCAGGCTTAACCCCCAGCATACTAGCTCCAGCGTCTATAAGGGCTATACGCCCCGCAGCGCCAGCTTGTGAAAGCGGCTTAAAGCTTTGAAATACAGACCACGAGCCACCTGTAACCATGTAGCCCCACTTTTCGTGCGTATCTACATACGTGATTGATACTTTATCCCAGTCGCACTCAAGCTCATCTGCCACAATACGCGCTAAGGCGGTGCCTACGTGCTGGCCCATTTCAGCTTTGGCAATACTAACGACTACTTCACCTTGCTGGTTCATAGTCCACCAAATTGTGGGTGAAAACGATTGTTGTGCAATCGACTCTTTGGCGCTAAGTTCACCTGAAAATAAAGCCGGAGCAAATGCCATAACCAGGCCAGCAGTTGCTGTACTAATCATAAAAGAGCGACGGTTTAAATCTACGGTTTCGGTATTTTTTTGAAATAGTTTTTTCATTGTCGGCTCCAGTTACACGTCTAGCTCTTTGGGGTTAAACATTTGTACTGCACTTTGCGATTCATCAGCTGCACGTTGTATAGCCGATTTAATACGCTTGTACGCCATACAGCGGCAGTAGTTGCCATTCATATGATTTACTATTTCTTGATCTGTTGGATTTGGGTTGTCTGCTAATAACGTAGCAGCTTGCATAATTTGCCCAGATTGACAGTAACCACACTGAGGTACTTGCTCATCGACCCACGCTTTTTGCAGCGGATGCTCATTATTGAGCCCTTCAATGGTCGTAATGTTTTTTCCTGCCACTGCGCCCACGGGTAATACACACGAGCGCGTTGCTTGCCCATCTAGATGCACTGTACATGCACCGCACATAGCAATACCACAACCAAACTTAGTTCCTTTTAACCCTATTTCATCGCGAATAACCCACAGCAAAGGTGTATCTGCACTTGCTTGCGATTTAACCTCTTTGCCATTAACTGTAAACGTCACCATAGCTTGCCCCTTGATTAAGCCTAAATAAAATTAAAGTAACGCATGACCCATACACGTTACTTTTTATACCACCGTACGTTGAAACTATTACGCTTTGCATTGCAGCGCACATTTAAAATGCGCGCTGGCATAACTGTTAAAAATTTAATCTCGTTTTAAACGTTTAACCTAAAGTTTAGGCTATATTTTTTAGTTTATTCGCTTACAGTTAGGTTGTTGTTATTATTAATAAACTGCTTTAATTGCTGTTGAGTGTCGATATCTGTGCTTGCCTGCTTAAGTAAAATGGTATTAACGTCAACCTGTGTATCGCGCAGCAAATGTTGAGCGCCTTTATCACAATTTAGCGCTGCGAGTGTTTTAAAATCACAGGCAGGAAATACAGCAGGTACGCCAAGGCGTTCGCCATAATCAGCGCACCAGCGCGAGGGGTTGTTGTTAAAATGAGTAATTAAAGTATTTATGTGTGTAGCACTAAGCTCAACCTGATCCGCCAGCATAAATAAAATCCCCTCTAATGAGTGCGCCTTACTTATAGTGTGTGTTGCCAGCGCAATGGATTTTCCTAAGCCTATTTGCCAGTATGGGTTATGCAGTATTTCAACATTGTTATAGCCACGTAACGCATCTTCAATTTGCGCATGCCAAGCACCGCTAATAACGTATATGGGTAATGTGTCATTACCTTGTAAGGTATCTACGGCGCGGCAAATCATTGGTTTATTACCTACATCGGCTATAAGCTTACAGCCGTTAAAGCGCGACGATTGCCCAGCGGCTAAAATAACCTTTGCTACGCGCACCTTAGTTGCCCCAATTACTTAACGATGTAGCATCTTTATTAGCAAATACCGCATGAATTTCGCTAATGAGCGACAAAGCTATGCTCTCTGGCGAGTCGCCTCCCAAATTAAGCCCAACAGGACCAAATACAGGCGCTACTACCTTATTTACCGTTGTATTTGCATGTTCAAACACTTGCGCTCGGCGATGTGTAGGCCCCAGTAATCCCATGTACTTTAGTTGGCTTTGCTCAAGTGCGGCTAACGCCTGTGAGTCAAGCTCTACACTGTGGGCCATTAAAACAGCGGCATCCACTTTGTGCTGTTCGCAAAATTGTTTAAGCTGCGTAGCTGGGCAACGCAAAATATTATCGGCCTGCTTAAAGTAGTCTCTTTTAGCATTTGCAGCTCGGCTATCCCATACACTTACCATCCACCCGAGTTGTTTAGCAAACGCGTATACCGGTATCGCATCAGCGCCACCGCCAACAATTAATAAATGTGCGCTGGGGTAAATAGCCACTTCTAAACGTTGGACTTTATCTTGCTCTAAAAGCGCTGCTTTGCGGTTTAAAGATAAGTTGTGCTGCTGCGCCACGGTTTTAAAAACGCCAGACCCCTTTGCCACTAAAGGTTTAATTTGCTGTGTATAGTGCCCCGATTGCTTATTTTTAAGCGCATTAAACATGCTATCTAGTTGTAAGTATTCGTTTTTACTATTAACGCTTTGCAAAATAATATGCACCACACCACCACAGCCAATTCCTAGCTGAAATGTTAAGTCGTCTTCATCGGTTGCATCGTAGGTAATAGTTTTAGAATGTAATGAGGTCATAACCTGTTTAGCGTGGCGCTGAATATCAGCCTCTAAACAGCCACCCGAAAGCATGCCTAAGCGCTGGCCAAGGCTCGAAATAAGCATCATCGCGCCCAATTTTCGATAGCTAGACCCTTCAATTTGGTACAAGGTTGCGAGCACCCATTGTTGTTCATCACGAAGCGGATACCACGTATTGAGCATTCCTTTTAAATCAGTAACCATAAACTGCAGCCATTACAAACCTTAATATGCGCGCGTTTTAATTATCACCATGGTGTCGCTTTGCTTCATTTGTTAGATATAACGAGGATAATCAAGTAACAAATAAGTGAGAAGCGTACGTGATATATTTTAAAATCGATCAGATAGGACGTTATTAAATATGAAATATTATCTTAGCATTTATCGAGGGCGAGGTGACCTGTGTGGATTGAAATTTTTCACTCTAGGTGCAATTAAATCGCCTTCAAAGGCTTTGCCCTGACTAAAAACCAAACGCCCTGTTGTAAATTCATCCACCGCAGTACGCCTCGCGCTAACTTCCTTAATAAGCGTAAAATTTATAAAAAGTTACACATGCTTAATTAGCAAACAATACGTTAGCTTTTTGGCTAATGTGAGCCTTAGCTTAAATAAGCATTAATCTTCAATTAAATCGGTGAGCGTATTAATTAGCTCATCAAACTCATTATTTACACTCTCGCGTTGCTGCTCACTCAATGTGGTATTTAGCTCAATAAGTAGGTTTACATAGAGCGCTAAGTTTGCATCATTACTGGCTAATAACTCTTCGCTCATATACGCTTCTCGCTGTGTAATTACATAGCTTAATTGTTTTACAAATTCAGCCTCACTGAGCGCTTTATTTAAAAGTACTTGCTGCGCTGCATTTAAACGCGTTTGCTTGTACTGATGCCAAAGTAATGAAGAGTCATAATGAGCATTGTTAGCTTGGGTAATAAGCTGCGTTTGCACAGGGGTTAACTTTCCTAGCCATTGTTTGTAGTAATCGAGCTGCCTTTCTAGGCGTTCGCTTTTGCGCTCCTGCGCTGTTAATTCAGTAAACTCTTCGTATTCTTCGTTAATTTGCGTTTGGATATTAGCAATAAGCTCTTCGCGCTGCGCATAAGAAAGCGTAAGCCCTAACTGCGCGAGCGGTATATGCGCATGTTCAAGAATGTTTTGAAAATGAGCTCTGGCCAATACCACTTGCGACTTTAATTGCTGATAGTCTAACTGCTGATTAAATAACACTTTTAAATTTAGGATATCTTGCTTGTAGGCGGGTAATTGCGTGGTGCGGTGCCACTGCTGGGTTGTGTTAATAATACTTTTGAGTTGCTTGTTTTGCTGCTTATTTAGGTCAATGTAGTCATCTACCCAAAACGACGAAAGCCACGTTAAGTTATTATAAGTAAACGAAGCCGAACAACTACACAAAATGAGCAGACTGAGCGCAATGGCTACGCGCGAAACTTTTATATTTTTTATTTTAAACATGAAATCCTCAACTAACGCTTTCTCTCAAACTCTCACATAAATACGCAAAGATGTTAATTTATTTTAATTGATAATAATTATTATTTACTGTTGACACGCTGTCAAATCTAAATAATAATTAATCGCATAAACAAAGTGTAACGACCTCAGTGCCCAAGGAAGAAATACAGCATGGATGCTGACATTTTGTTTTAAGCGCGTGACTGCTTAATGGCTATTATTTACTCGACCCAAGTAATAGCATAAAAGTTCATCTCTACTTGCTACATTGCTCATATTAGTGACGGTTAATATGACATTAAAAGCGCAGGCCTTGGCTTGCGCTTTTTTACTGCTTTAAATTTTCTGTAATATCTGTATCTTACGCTTATAAACAGCGCATTATTAGCAATATAATTGCTTATTTAAGCTATAATTACCACAACAGCTTGGCTAAGTGTTAAACGAGCATATAATCACCAAAGCGTTAGTATTTCACTTAACCGCAAGCACTTGCACCATTTTATACGTGGCTATTAAATAGTAAGTACAAAGTGTTGCAATAAAACAGGTTTTTATACATACACATTGCAACTATTACCTATTGGAGACATGGCTATGTCACAGTTTAATTTAAAAGCATTAATACTCACTGGCGTTTTGCTTTCAAGCCCATTTGCACATGCAACTCTTGAAGACGGTATAAGAGCTGCCAACGAAGGCGAGTTTGCGACGGCACTAAAAGAATTTGAATATTTAGCTGATAAAGGCTTTGCCCCTGGTATTTACGAACTAGGTAAACTTTACGAGGGCGGCTATGGTGTTACACGCGACTACTTTAAAGCGGCAGAGCTTTATAAAGAAGGCGTTAAAAAAAATCACGCTGACTCAATGTTTGCGCTAGCGGTTTTATACGATGAAGGCAAAGGCGTAAAGCTTGATAAGCAAATGGCGGTTACGTTATTTGAAAAAGCAGCGAAAAAAAACCTCCCCGCCGCACAATTTAATTTAGGTGTTATGTATGCAAATGGCGAGGGCGTAACGCGCGATTATAAACAAGCCAGAACGTGGTACGAAAAAGCTGCTGCTAATAACTACTCACTGGCGCAATTTAATCTGGCGCTCATGTATTTTGAAGGCCTAGGCATGCCAAAAGACTTAGAGAAGTCGTATGTGTGGAACACCATTGCAGAATACAACGGCAACATGCAAGCAAGCCATAGCCGTAAGCTAGATGAGCGTAAAATGCTACCTAAAGAAATAGAAGAAGCAAAAGAAAAAGCCGACAAAATCTACGAAAAAATACTCGCAGGCACGTACGCCGGTGAAGGTCGCTTATTTTAATTTTCGCCTAGCTAAACCAAAGCGTTACACAAGGGCAAATGCATCTCGCATTTGCCCTTTTTTATACCCATTTACTTAATATATAAAAATTTAAGCAACTTAATAATAAGGTTGCTCTGTTTGAGTAAAAGCGCGGTACGCGGGTTAAACGTGCTAGACACCAAGGTGTTTTTTGCATGACTAAAGGTTAAAAACCCTTCTTTACCATGATAATGCCCCATTCCTGAATGCCCAACGCCACCAAATGGCACATCGTCTGCTGTCACCTGCACTAAGGCATCGTTTACAGCAACTGTGCCGCTTAATGTTTGCTCCATGATGTAATCTTGAGCGTGCTTATCTTGGCCTAAAATATATAGCGCTAAAGGGTGATTATGCGCTTTTATGTAGCTAATTGCCTCATCGAGCTTTTCGTAGGTTTTAATAGGCAAAATGGGGCCAAATAACTCATCTTGCATTAACGTCATATCATCGCTAGGTGCGGTAACAATATGCAAACCCATTCTATGCTTTTGTTTATCTTGCTGGTTTTGCTCTAGCGGCTTAATAACTTGCGCACCTAACTGCTGTGCTTGTGTTAAATACCCTTCTAAGCGAGTGTAATGCGCATCGCTAATAATTGACGTTAAGTTTTTGCCTTCAACCCCGTCTTTAAAGTGCTTTTTATAAAGCTCGCACAATTGCTGCACCAACTGATGCTCAAGGGCCTTAGGCACAAATACATAATCTGGGGCTACACAAATTTGCCCCGCATTAGCCATTTTACCAAACAATAATGTTTGCGCTGCTTTTTTAATATTAGCTTGCTCAGTAATGATCACCGGCGACTTACCACCAAGCTCTAAGGTAACAGGAGTTAAATTTTCGCTGGCCGCTTTCATAACCAGCTTGCCCACTGACGTTGAGCCAGTAAACAGCAGATGTGCAAATGGCATTGCAGAAAACTCACTCGCTACATCGCTTGCCCCTAACACCACTTTACAGTGTGCTTGTAGCTCGTCTGCAAATATTTTTTCGATGACTGCATTAGTATGCGGGGTAAACTCGCTGAGCTTAAGCATAACTCTATTACCCGCAGCAATGGCGGTAATAACAGGCACTAATGCCAATTGTATGGGGTAATTCCAGGGTGCAATCACGCCAACTACACCAAGTGGCTGGTAAGTCACACTCACTTTTGATGGCCACAAACTTAAGCTAGTTGAGCGCTTACTGGGTTTCGCCCATTTTGGCAATTTTTTAATAATGTGCGCTAAGCCCTGAACCGTTGGCAGAATATCGCCAAGTAACGTATCGAACGCGGTTCTGTAGCCAAAGTCTTTTGATGCTGCATCGATAAGCGCTTGTTCATTACTAACAATGCGTTTGTGCAACGTTTTTAATAATACGATACGCTTATCTATCGGGAGGTACGACTGGGCTAAAAAGCTATTTTGCAGCTCATTAAACGTATCGCTGAGTGACGGTGTGTGTGTGCTATCAGTATCCAAAAGGTGCTACTCGTGTATCATTTTGCTACGACTATAACGCCGTTCTGATTTTCGAGCAATAACACTAACTATCTAAAAATTACCGTTTTTGTAGGAACAAATAGCCACAATTAATCACTACTCCCTCAATAATTTAGCCCTTAAATTACTTTTATTTAGCTCGTTAGCGGCTCACAAGGAAGCGTAATAATAAATTTAGCGCCGCCTTGCTCGCGGTTCTGTGCGCTTAGCGTGCCATTAAGCGCGCTAATAATTTGCTTAGAAATACACAACCCAAGCCCTAGCCCATCAACCGATTTAGTACTGTAAAAAGGCTCAAAAATAGTCTCTATATCGTGCACTTCTATACCCGGACCGGTATCTTCAATACACAGTTGCACACTATTATTTAGATAATTGGCACTGATACTCAGCTCGCGAGTAATACACCCTTGCATTGCTTGGCTGGCATTCGATATTAAGTTAACTAACACTTCTTCAAGGGCCGCTTTATCTGCTAACACGTTTAATTGGCTGTCAATTTTAGGCGGTAAAACACTTATATTGTCCTGCTTTAGCTGGTTTTTATTAATCTCAAGTGCCTTGGCTACTGATTCACTTAATGGCACTTCGCTAATAATCGCTTTTGCAGAATCAGAAAAATAATTTAGCTGTGCAACTATTTTATGCACTCTTGCTACTAAGGATTCAATAAACTGTAAATTTTCGTTTAGGGCTTCAAACTTTCCTTTAGCTAGCAAGCGTTTAGCACTGGCTAAGTAAGTATTAATGGTATTAAGCGGGTGGTTAATTTCGTGGTTAAAGCCCATGCTAAGTTGGCCAATTGTTGCAAGCTTAGTTGATTGTACAAGCGCATCTTGCTGTGCTTTAAAAGCATTAGTACGTGCACTAATTTCCTGACTGACACTGTGATGGGAATAAACCAGCTTTTTAACGCCAACAAAGCGCCTTAAAACAACATACCCTAGGGCAATAATAAGCGCATAAATTACCACAAAGCCAAATAACGCCGGTAATTGGGCAATATTAGCATTAGATACATTTACTAATACGGTAACCGATGCGTTCAAAAAGCGTAATTTTTGCTCTACCGATAAATAATTATGCTCATCAATTGTGCTAAACTGTAACCTTTGTGATGTGTAATTTGAATGGGCAATCAGCTTAGGTTGATAATCTAAATACGCTCGACGCTGAGCGATGTCTCGCCGATGAGTAATATCGAGTGTAGAAAACGTATTCAGGCGCCAATTTTCCATATCTGAAATAGCAATCACGCTATCTTCTAGCTGCACATAAAAGTGGCTGCCTTTGGCGGTATTTAAAAGCTCACGGTCACTTTCAAATTTGTTCACATTGACTTTTAAAACAACGACCCCTACCGCTTGATTATTGTTATAAATGGCTTGTGAAAAATAGATGCCTCGCTCTTTTGTACGCATGCCTAGGGCAAAATACGCTACTTTTTCACCTGCAAATGCGCGCTTAAAATACGGTCTAAACGACAGATCGCTGCCTAAAAAGTTATGATCGGCCTGCCAGTTACTGCTTGCAATCACAGCGCCTTGTTCATCAAGAATATAAATATCTGAGGCACCACTGGCTTGTTGTATATCAGCTAAGTAGTTATTAATCTTTTTTTCGTTATTTTGCGCCGCACCTAAAAAATCAATAACCTCATTGTTATAGGTAAGAAGCTGAGGAATTTTTGAAAAACGCGCAAGCTCAGCATCAATATAATGCTTTAACTGAGTTGCTTGCTGGGCTGCTTTTTGCTCGGCCTGATTATAATAATGAGTTCGGCCATAGCAAAACACGACCGACAATAGCACTATCAGTACAACAAAAGATAAAAGAAGTTTTTTAGAAAAGGAGAACATGCCCTAGCTCACAACAAAATAGCTATAAAATTTAAGGGCGCTAGTTTAACGGGTTCTGGGCGCTAACAACAGAAACTTTGTGTTAACAAATACAATAAATCTTAATTTATTTATAAACTGCTGCAAGTCTGTACTGACTCGCAACAGTAAACATCATTAGCGGTACTAAAATTAAGAGTTAGTGGCTAATTGAGGCTTATTTTTAGCGTACTTGTATAAGCCGATCAGTGAAGCTGCAATCCAGAAAATCTCAATTACAAAGCTTGCAAGGTTAAAGTTGTAACACAAACTTATTAACAGCAAAATTGCCCCTGTTAAATTCATTATGTTGTACAATAACCCCGTTGGGGATGCTTTATTAAGTTGTAATAAAAAGAATGCACCAACAACTAAGAAAGTACCCGCCATACCTACAATATCAAATAACAGTGCTATCACACGTTTATCCTTTGCTTAAAAAACCCAACTAACTGGCCCTATCCTTGGGGAGGGTGTTTTTCAATCATTGAAACAGCAAAACCGAGCGAGTATATCAGGCTTGTTTATTGGTACAAGGTCAATTGTCCGCCTTACTAATCATCAAATCTAAGCTTTTGTAGTTATTACATTTTTAAACGTATTGGGTTATTTAAAGGTAACCTTACCGCCAATTATTTTATAAGCTGGCGTACCGCGTATGATTGCTGGGCGCGCAAATGGGCGCTCGCATTGGGGGCAAATACACGGTGTAGTTGTGTAATCTTGGGTTATTCGCTCTATAAAACACTTTACTAAAGCGCCTTTGCCACCTTTCCTATATTTAAACAGCACCGCTTTGCAAGCAGAGCAAAAAATATCGACTGTTTTAGTCGGCCCTTTTTTATTTGGCTTAGCCATACACTCCTTAACATACCTACGTTGATACAAAGCAGACATTTTAGCAGTTAATAAATAAAAACGTTACAGAAGCTAGGTAAACTGCCTAATAAGCGGTGGAGAAAAACGCAGGGGATTAAATAATAGGTACGATATAAAACGCCATAAAAGCGTTTCGCTAATCTCTAAAAAACAAACGGTTTAATTGCGCTGATAACACATTCATATTAAATGGTTTAATAATAAACCCCGACACTTTTGCTTTAATAACTTGTTTTACTGTATCGGCGTTATCTTCGCACGTGACCATAATAACAGGTAAATCGACTAAGGCTTGGTCGTGGCGTATGTTATCGAGCAAGTTTACACCGTCTACTTTAGGCATATGTAGGTCGGTTATTACTAAATCAAATTTTTGCTGACGCAGTATTTTTAAAGCCTGTTGGCCGTCAGTTGCCTCTACAACATTTTTGTAATCAAGCTGCCTTAACATATTAATTAATACGTGGCGCATAAGTGGCATATCATCAACGACTAATATTTTCATAATTATCTTTATTGTATTTTAGCGCTTAAAGGTGGCGCCTTATTTAGCGTTCTTAGGGCCATACACCTATAATAAAACCCATTAATGTAAATTGTAATGTGTAATACCCTGCATTAATTATAAATAACTTGATTGGCCGCTGCTCATAAATGTAACTGAGCCCCAGCGAGCTACCTACCCAAAACAAACCGATGGCAAAACCTGTAAAGGCGCCCTCTCCCATTCCGGCCTCTTTACCTAAAAATAATGAAAGCACCACCGCCGACAAAAGTGCAAGTACCATACTGCCGCCAAAAATTAACGCAGGTTTTGCTGTTTGTAAATCAAGCTCCGTAAGGCCCGTACACTCTAACCAGGCATTTTTAAAAAAAGCGTTTGAATACCAAATACCGCCAAGCATAAAAGAGGAAAGCGCCGCCACAAGCACGGCAAAAAAATTAACATCAGTAAAATTCATACATACTGCCATAATGCATAGTGTACAAGGGTATTTTGACTGTAGTTAAAAATACCCTAAGCAGCAAATTATCGCCTTTAAAATTTGCGGTTTAGGGCGTGTTGGTTTTTGTGGAGGTTTTTAAAAATCGCCATAGGTGGCACGCGTTTGTGCCTTTAAATCGGTTGGCGAAAGCGCTACCTCAAGCCCTCGCTTACCTGCACTTACATACACTGTTTTAAAGGCCATAGCACTTGAATGAATAAAAGTGGTTAGTCGCTTTTTTTGCCCAAGTGGGCTAACCCCTCCTAAAATGTACCCCGTGGCGGCTTGTACCTTTGGCGCGCTTGCCATTGCGACCTTTTTAGCGTGACTCAGTTTGGCTAATTGCTTTAAATTTACTTGCTGGGAAACCGGTGTAACGGCAACAATTAACTGCCCTTCACTGGTTTCAAGCACGAGGGTTTTAAATACCTGCTCACTGTTAAGGTTTAACTTTTCAACGGCTTCTTGACCATAACGTGTTGTATTAGCATCGTGTTGATAA
This sequence comes from Pseudoalteromonas sp. Angola-4, assembly GCF_028599265.1. NCBI lineage: Bacteria > Pseudomonadati > Pseudomonadota > Gammaproteobacteria > Alteromonadales > Pseudoalteromonadaceae > Pseudoalteromonas > Pseudoalteromonas sp. Angola-4. Next base: position 381,861 of record NZ_JAQREK010000003.1, read on the forward strand.
CTAAGTACATCGTGAGGCACATTTTGTTTTTTCAGTAATTCTATTGCAGGGGTCATACAATTTAGCCACATTATTTTAAGCGCTTTATTAATCTACAATAAGGGTTAATCATTTTGAAGAGTAACTTAATAGCAAATACGTAAAAAGCCTTTTATTGACGAGGGTATAGGTACAAAGGGTAAAGCAGTGTGGGGGCAATTGCCTAAGGCAACAAAATAGCTCAGTGAATTAATCGATTAAGTATACGCACTTTATAATATTGCTAAGTCGTGCCCAATAAAATGGTTAAATCACATGAATTTGAGCCAAAAAAAACGGTGCATCAAGCACCGTTTTTTTAGTTTTTACGATAACTAATTACTTAGTTAAATCGTCAAAAAACTTTTTAACGCCGTCAAAAAAGCCTTGCTCTTTAGGACGGTTTTTTGAGCTATCTTTGCCCATGCTCTCGTCTAACTCTTTAAGTAACTCGCGTTGACGCTCGTTTAAGTTAACTGGCGTTTCAATCACTACTTTACAAATTAAGTCACCTTGAGCACCACTACGAACCGATTTAACACCTTTGCCACGCATACGGAACATTTTGCCCGTTTGTGTTTCAGACGGTATTTTAAGTTTTGCACGGCCATCAAGCGTAGGCACTTCAATTTCGCCACCTAAACCTGCGGTAGTAAAGCTAATTGGCACTTCGCAGTACAAGTTATTCGCATCGCGTACAAAAATTGGGTGTTCGCGTACAGATACTTGCACGTATAAGTCGCCAGCTGGCGCTCCGTGCATACCCGCTTCGCCTTCACCGGTTAAACGAATACGATCGCCTGTGTCTACGCCTGCTGGAATTTTAACTGACAACGTTTTCGTTTTCTCAACACGCCCTTGTCCGTGACACTTATCACATGGGTCTGAAATAATCTGACCTTGTCCCTGACACGTAGGACACGTTTGCTGAACAGCAAAGAAACCTTGGCGCATTTGTACTTGGCCAGCACCATGACACGTAGTACATGTTTTAGGCTTAGAGCCCGCTTTTGCACCACTGCCATCACATGGCTTACAGCTAACCCATGTAGGTACTTTTATTTCTACTTCTTTACCACGGACCGCTTCTTCTAAGCTTAGGTCCATGTTATAACGTAAATCCGATCCACGTTGTTGACGCGATTGACGACGGCCACCACCGCCACCAAAAATGTCACCGAACACATCACCAAAAATATCACCAAAATCGCCTTGACCACCACCGCCAAAGCCACCGTGACCGCCGCCACCGCCTTGTTCAAAGGCAGCATGGCCGTATTGGTCATACATTTGACGTTTTTGATCGTCGGTTAAAATCTCGTAAGCTTCTTTTACTTCTTTAAATTTAGTTTCGAGATCTTTATCACCGGCGGTACGATCTGGGTGATATTTCATCGCTAAGCGTTTATACGCTTTTTTTATGTCTCTCTCGCTTGCATCTTTGCTTACGCCGAGAACTTCGTAATAATCGCGTTTTGACATATCTATCACACTACTCTTTTCTAGTTGCAGCTAGGCTGCGGGATAAACCGATAAATCACATCGATTTATCATGAAAATTTTAAACCTTAAATACATACAAAAGGCGCGACAAGCTGTAGCCTGCGCGCCTCAAAAGTTCATCCTACCCTAAAAACTTGAGCAAATCATGTTGTTTAGGCTAGTTAGAAGCTTAGCTGACAATTACTTGTCGTCTTTTACTTCTTCAAACTCAGCATCAACTACATCGTCGTCTTGCTTGGCAGAGTGTTGTGGTTGCTCGCCTGCATCTGCGCCACCTTGTTGCGCTTTAGCTTGAGCGATTTCCATTAGCTTTTGAGACTTTTCAGCAAGTGCTTGCGTTTTAGCTTCAATTTCTGCTTTGTCATCGCTCTTAATAGCTGCTTCAAGGTCAACAACAGCTGCTTCAATTGCATCTTTGTCTTCACTTGGTAGTGCATCGCCAGCTTCTTCAATTTGCTTACGAGTACCGTGTACCATTGCATCAGCTTGGTTACGAGTTGCTACTAGCTCTTCAAACTTTTTATCTTCTTCAGCGTTAGCTTCTGCATCACGAACCATTTTTTCTACTTCTTCATCGCTTAAGCCTGAAGACGCTTGAATCGTGATTTTTTGCTCTTTACCTGTATCTTTATCTTTCGCTGATACATGTAAGATACCATCCGCATCTACATCGAAAGTTACTTCGATTTGTGGAGTACCACGTTGTGCTGGACGAATACCTTCTAGGTTAAATTGACCTAGAGATTTGTTGTCGCTAGCACGCTTACGCTCACCTTGTAGTACGTGAATCGTAACGGCAGATTGGTTATCTTCTGCTGTAGAGAACGTTTGCGATTTCTTAGTAGGAATCGTTGTATTTTTCTCAATTAGCGCGGTCATTACTGAGCCCATTGTCTCAATACCTAGCGATAATGGAGACACGTCTAGTAATAGTACGTCTTTAACGTCACCTGCTAATACACCACCTTGAATTGCCGCGCCTACTGCTACAGCTTCATCAGGGTTAACATCTTTACGTGGCTCTTTACCAAAGAACTCAGCAACTGTTTTTTGTACTAGTGGCATACGTGTTTGACCACCTACTAAAATGATATCGTTAATATCATTTACAGATAAATCAGCATCCGCTAGAGCACGTTTAAGTGGCTCAATTGACTTAGTTACTAAGTCTTCAACTAATGACTCAAGTTTAGCACGCGTTAGTTTAACGTTCATGTGCTTAGGACCTGATGCATCTGCAGTCACGTACGGAAGGTTAACTTCTGTAGATTGTGCAGATGATAGTTCGATTTTCGCTTTTTCAGCCGCTTCTTTAACACGTTGCATAGCAAGCGGATCGTTTTGTAAATCGATACCTTGGTCTTTCTTAAACTCAGCTACTAAGTAGTTAATTACGCGGTTATCGAAATCTTCACCACCTAAGTGAGTGTCACCGTTTGTAGCAAGTACTTCAAATGTGTGCTCGCCTTCAACTTCATCAATTTCAATGATTGATAAATCGAAAGTACCACCACCTAAGTCATATACTGCAACAACGTTTTCACCTTTGTTTTTGTCCATGCCGTAAGCAAGGGCAGCAGCTGTTGGCTCATTGATGATACGTTTAACTTCAAGACCCGCAATACGACCAGCATCTTTTGTTGCTTGACGTTGTGAATCGTTAAAGTATGCAGGTACTGTGATTACAGCTTCAGTTACTTCTTCACCTAAGAAATCTTCTGCCGTTTTCTTCATTTTTTTAAGTACTTCTGCAGAAATTTGTGGTGCAGCGCGTTTTTCACCGCCCGCTTCAACCCATGCATCGCCGTTATCAGCTTTGATGATTTTGAACGGCATAATACCGATATCGCGTTGTACTTCTTCGTCTTCAAAACGACGACCAATTAAACGCTTAATTGCAAATAACGTGTTAGTTGGGTTAGTAACCGCTTGACGCTTAGCAGGTTGACCTACTAGAGTCTCACCGTCTTGCGTGTAAGCAATAATAGACGGGGTTGTGCGATCGCCTTCCGCATTTTCAATAACACGTGCTTTATCACCATCAAGTACTGCAACACAAGAGTTTGTAGTACCTAAATCGATTCCAATAATTTTACCCATGAATCTTCTCCAACTTCAAATTCGTTAATACGTTCGATGACTAGTAAATAGGGATGCCACAAAGTTAATTCAACTGTAAAAATGAAAAAAAATTCATTTTTTGTAATTTATTTAACAAAAAACCTTAATAAAAGTAGGGTTTGATGTTTTTTACGCCAAATACACCTATTTAACACAACTAGTCTGACCAGTTGTTATGTGCTATATATGTCTGATAATGATAATTTCAAGGATATTAACGATGTATTTTGATGATTTATTAAAACAAGCCTCTGCTATTTCAAGCTCTTCTTCGGGTTCGCTTGCCAATAACAGCAATACAATGGAGTTTCCTGCTAATTGGTGCCAAGGTAGAACCGCTTTTGGTGGCCTTTCTGCTGCACTACTTTATCAAGCAATCAGAAAACACATTGACCCAAGTAGACGATTACTGTCTTTAAGCACTAATTTTGTTGGGCCGCTGCTTGCCGACACGCCTTTTTCATTGTCAGTTGAAATTTTACGCCAAGGTAAAAGCAGTACTCAGGTATTAGCTAAAGTGATTCAGAGTGAACAAGTGTGCGTTATTGTCCAAGCGTGTTTTGCTATTGATAGGCAATCGGGTGTTAATGTACCGGTTAGTAAAGAAATGGGATTAAAGCCTGTGGATGCACGTCATACATTGCCGTTTATTGAAGGGCAAATGCCTGAGTTTTTTCAGCATGTTGATTTATGTCCGCAACAAGGCGCTATGCCTTTTAGCGCTGCAGAGACCTCGCATTTAGGCGGCTGGATGCGCTTTAAACATACCCCAGAGGCAATTACCGAAGCACATATAATAGCCCTTACCGATGCATGGCCTCCTACATTATTACAAATGTTTAAACAGCCGGCTCCAGCAAGTAGCATGTCGTGGTATTTAGAATTTGTGCAAGAGCCAACGCTTACACCCGGTGAATGGTTAGGCTTTGAAGCAATTACACATCATGCTAAAGGGGGTTATGGCTTAGAAGATGGCTGTATTTGGTCGCAATCGGGGGAGCTAATTGCTTTGACACGTCAAACCGTTGCTTTGTTTGATTAAGTACCGCTTAGCTTACTAATGAGCTTAGTGGTAACCACTCATTATTTGTTGATATTTTCCCTTTGCTTTTATAGTTAGCAGGCCTTTATCAAATGTTTTTTGCAGCACTGCGTTGTTAAAATAAGCAGGGCGTGGGGCTTTTGGAAAAATTGGGTGAATATTAACGGGTAATGAGTGCGTATAGTCATTGTTATAGTAATGAAATATGCGCTCATCGAGGATAATTACATCCACCCAGTCTTTCATTAGCCTATCGACTTGCGCACGCTGATTGACTACTTCTTCATAACTTGCAAACTGAGCAACCCCTTTTGCAAATGGGGGCGGTAAATAAGCTGTCGCATGTTGAAATCCTAATACACTTTTATTGTTTAGCTCTTTTATAGTCTCAATAGTAAAGTTGCGCTTTTTAAGTGATACCGCCACATTTTTGTAACTCAATACTGGCTGACTAGGGTAAATACCTGCGCCGCGCTTTCCTGCGTAATTAAGCAGTATATCCACATTACCGCTATGTAGTTGCTGCTCGGCGCGCTTGTTAGACATGTAAATAACCACAATATTATCTAAGCCTTGCTCAATAAGTGCCGCTTTAATTATATTAAGTTGTATACCCGTATCTGTTTTTTCTATTACATAGGGAGGAATAGTCGCACTGGCAGCAATCACAATTGGCTGTTTTTGCCAAGCGGCAGACACTGGCGGGCTTATAAAAAAACAGCTAATAAAGCAAAGTAATAACAGCCTCACATCTATCCTTAACATATTGTTATTGCGCTTAATGATGAATCGCGTTGTATTAATAACTTAAATATAGCAAAATTGCGTAAACATTCTTCTTTGATGGTTATAACTTGCAAACAATTTGCCCGTGCTGCGACCTAATAATTGATATACCCGCAATAGCCGATAAGCAAATGGCCGTGTGCCCGCATTGTCACCATAAGTTGTGCGAAGGCGATGTAAACAACGACAGTAAAGTGGTTGCGCTAAGTATTGGCTCATTACTAATGCTATTAAGCAGCATGTTTTACCCGTTTATTTCTTTTAGTAGCAGCGGCATAACGCAAACCATCACCCTGCCCGATGCTGCCCGAATTTTATTTAATTACGACAGTGAGTTACTTGGCTTATTTATTGATTTAAGCATTATTGCGCTGCCAATGAGCTTACTTATCATCCTTATTCCTATGCATCTTGGGCTTTTGCAATCCTTGCCTGAGGCCATCGCTAGGCGATTGCTCAAGTTTACCTTGGCCCTTGAGCCGTGGATCATGTCTGAAATATTTTTAATTGGCGTGTTAGTAAGCATGGTTAAAATTATGTCGCTTGCCGACATTAGTTTTGGCACCAGCTTTTGGGCATATATTGGCTTTGTTATTATGTATATTGCGGCGCTTGCCCATTTAAATAAGCCGCGCTTATGGGCACATATTAAACCAGCAACAACACTTGAAGACGCAGCACATGCCAAGCGCGCTATTGATCAAAACATTAAAGCTTGCCACGTATGCCATCAACTGTGTAAAAGTAGTGTTTGCCCGCGTTGTCACACTCAAACCCATGTAAGAAACCCCAACAGTGTTCAAAAAGCAACGGCTTGGTTAGTGACCTCTGTGCTGTGTTACATACCTGCAAATCTATTACCAATAATGCACACCACCAGCCTGGGTGATGTGTCACCGTCAACCTTAATTGGCGGCGTACTGACACTTTGGAAAAGTGGCTCCTACCCCATTGCTGCCATTATATTTTTGGCCAGCGTAGTGGTGCCACTGGCCAAAGCCTTTGTGCTTAGCTTTTTATGCATTATGGTGGCAAAACCTGCTAACAAGCACACAAAAGGCTATACTAAAATTTATCAACTTACTGAATTTATTGGCAAATGGTCAATGATCGATGTATTTGTTGTTGCTATACTCGTTGCCTTAGTGCAACTAGGCAACTTAATGTCAATTACCCCAGGGCTAGGCATTGTATTTTTTACTGTTATGGTAATATGCCAAATGATGGCTGCACATGCGTTTGATCCGCGCTTGTTGTGGGATACACCAAAAAACAAACATTCAGAGAATAAAGCATGACCGAAACGGCTAATGTAACAACAAAACCAAAAATTTCTGCTATTTGGATTATTCCACTGATAGCCTTATTAGTTGGTATATGGATGTTGTATCAATACCAAGCAAATGTAGGCCCTACTATTTATATAAAAATGCCCCACGCAGAAGGCATTATTGCAGGTAAAACAGAAATAAAAGTGCGCAGTGTTAAAATTGGTCAAATTGATGCTATACGCCTTTCTGACTCGCAAGATAGCGTTATTGCCCGCGCACAAATAGACAAAAACTATAATGAGCTCCTCACCGACGATGCCAAAATTTGGGTTGTTAAACCTCGTATAGACGAAACGGGCATTAGTGGTATGAGTACGCTTTTGTCGGGTGTTTATTTAGAGTTTTCACCGGGGGAGAGTAAAAAACTAAAAGAGCGTTTTGTATTACAAGATGAGCCAGCCCTTATTGGTAAAGATGTAAAAGGTGGGCGTTTTCAGTTACTCAGCTACAACGCTGAAGTACTGGAGGTAAGCACTGGGATATTTTTTAAAAACTATAAAATAGGCCAAATAGAAACCGCTACTTTTGACTGGAAAAACCAAGCAATGAAGTACGGTATTTTTATTAACGAGCCGTATCAAAACCTCATAACATTAAACTCTATATTTTGGGTTAATGCCGGCATTGAAATAGATTTGTCGGCCGATGGCATTAATATAAGTACCGGCTCATTAAGTAAACTCCTCAAAGGCGGTATTTCGGTTGGCTTACCAGAGCAACAAGCCCCAGGCGACTTAGCCCAAGACGGTCACAACTTTTCGCTAAGCCAAAGCTACAAAGAAGCACTAGAAGAGCGCTTTTACGACTTTGATTACTACATTATTGATTTTGAACAATCTATACGTGGCCTAAGACCCGGCGCGCCTGTGGAATATCGCGGCACCCGAATTGGTACCGTGGTAGAAGCCCCCGCTAACGTTATTGTTAATGGTAAACCTGCACATTTTAAAAACCATAATACGGCGGTGCCGGTACTGATTAAAATAGAGTATGGCCGTTTATATCACGATAGCGCAGCGGCCAAAGAGTTTTGGCAAAGTAGCCTAACCGGCTGGATAAAAAATGGTATGCGCGCTTCTTTAAAACCTGGCAACCTTTTAACTGGCGCAGTGTATGTAGATTTTGATATATACCCCGACGCCCCAAAAGCGCATTTAGCAAAGCTTGCCCAGTATGATATATTTCCGAGTATTTCTAGCGGTATTACGGTGCTTGCCGATCAGGTCTCGGATGTGCTTAACAAGGTAAACGATTTAAAAATTGAAGACAGCCTAGCGCAAATGCAGGCTACATTTAGCGACTACCAAGCGCTTGCTAACGAAATGCGTGCGTTATTAAGCCAAAAAGATACCCAAAACTTACCCGGCGATTTTAACCGTAACTTTGATAAAATGACCAAAAGTATGGAGCAGTTTGAAGTGACCATGCGTCAATTTGATAAAACCATGGCAAGTTATCAGGCCGGCTCTGAGTTTCATCATCAATTACAGCAAACCTTGCTTGAATTTAAACGCTTAAGTGAAGAAATTCAGCCGCTTACACGGGGTTTAAACGAACAACCTAATATGTTTATTTTTGATAAAGCACTCCCTGCTGATCCACAACCAAGGAAGCAATAATGAAACACTTATTTTTAGCCATAACCGTGTTAATTACCCTTGCAGGGTGCAGTGCGTCAATTCAAACCGCAACGCAGTATTATCAGTTTGAACAACCCATTGCTTCATCATCACGCCATGTAAAAGAAACTGATGCCCAATTAAGAGTGCAAACCGTGGCCCTTAGAGGCGCATTAAATAATTTGGGCATAGCAATGAAAATTGATAGCAACCAAATTCATGCGGCAAATTACAACCTATGGGGTGAATCGCCCGATGTGATGCTCACCGCTACAGCGCAACAAACCCTTTTTAATGCAATGCCTAATTGGATGGTTATTAAGGGCTTACCGGTAATTACCGAGCTTGATCAGCAAACGTTTTACGAGCTTGAATATGAAGTGCACCACTTTAATGGTGATATGCAAGGCAACGCTGATATTTCTGGCCTGTGGCGCTTATATTACACCCACCCAGAAACCGGCCGCCGCCTAATTAGTGTGCATAATTTTTCGCATGTAGTTCCAATAGAAGATGACGGTTACGATGGCTTAGTGGCTACTCTTGAGCAAACTTGGCAAAACATAAACCTAAGCGTAGCAAAAGCCATAGAGCAAGCGCGACTTTAGTAACCATATATAATTACGGCGGTTTTATCATTATTAATAACCGCCTTGCCTACCCTATTAAAACCTAACTTTAATAATACACACTGAGATGCGGTGTTATTGGCTGCGCAGATAGCACTGACCTGCTTTATCCCAAGTGTGTGCCTATTTTGTAATAGCGCTTTGGCCGCTTCAAAGATATAACCGTTTTTCTCATAACGGGTTAACAAGGCAAAACCTAAATCTGGCAGTTGCAGTACGTCGCGTTTATAAAAACCCACAACTCCTACTACTTCACCATTGTGTAAAGTAATAATATAAGGGCCAAACCCTTGGTGTTTATGGGCTGCCCTAAACGATTGCTCAATGTAGCGCTTGGCATCGCTGTGCGTATAAATGGCTTTATCGCCAATATATTTTATAAAATTTGGCTGATTCACCAAAGTAAGTAACATGGCTGCATCGTGCTCATTTGCATAGCGCAATAATAAACGTTGGGTTTTAAATACGGCCTCCACATTATCTCCTATAAAAAGTTATTTTGTACGTAAATTTTTATTGACTGAAATACAAAACCGGATTATTTTTGCGCCGATGTTTTTACAGGCACAACAATAGCGGCATGCTTCTCTTGCACCGTCTGGCGCCAAAGCCAACGCGTTTCCCTTTCGCTATTAATTTAACATAACAGCAAAGCACCCTACGCGGCAAAAGCAGTGACTTGGCACGTAATAACTATTACCTGCTTTGTTTTTGTTAAGCAATTTATTATTTAAATATGCTTTTAATTTTGTGAATCTTTAAATGCTTGAACCTTCTGCATTAAGTTTACTGCCACCAGCGGTGGTTGTGGTATTGGCTGTTGTTTTACGCCGCCCTATTTTATCTTTACTTATTGGCGCTTTAGTTGGCTTAGTAATAGCCGACCCAGCTCAGGTGCATGCTAACTTTGCCAGCACATCACTTAAAGTAATGACCGACGAAACCATAGGTTGGTTAATACTCGTGTGCGGAGGCTTTGGCGCTTTAATCGCTTTATTAGTGCGCACTGGCGGTGCGTCGGCGTTTGGCAAATTAGCGCTAAAATACACTAAAGGTAAACGCTCTTCTTTATTTATGACCTTTTGTTTAGGTGTGGTTATTTTTATTGATGACTATTTAAATGCGCTTACCGTTGGTGAAACGATGAAACGCATTACCGATAAATTTAAAGTTAGCCGAGAAATGCTTGCCTACGTTGTAGATTCAACAGCGGCACCTATTTGCGTACTTGTCCCTTTATCGACTTGGGCTGTATTTTTTGGCGGCTTGTTAGTCGATAACGGCATTGCCGAGGAAGGCAAAGGCATTGCGGTTTATATTCAAGCCATTCCTTATATGTTTTACGCCTGGTTTGCAGTATTGGTGGTTTTGTTAGTGGTACTGGGTGTAATACCTGCTATTGGGCCTATGAAAAAAGCCGAAAGGTTAGCGCACGTTGAGCAAGCCACTGTAGACCCTGCGCAATTTAGTGATATTCAAACAGCCGACGAATACGCTGTAAAAGCAGTAGAAGAAAGCTTTGAAGATGCAGACCCTAAAGGAAAATTACACAACTTTTTACTGCCTATAATTTTACTAGCAGCCTTTACAGTTTACTTTGAAATAGATGTATATAAAGGCTTATTGGCAACTATGGCGGTAACGCTTCCTTTTTATGCACTACAAAAATTAATGAGCTTTAGCGAAATGATAGAGCGCATGCTTGATGGCTTTAAAAGCATGATACCGGCTATTGGCACTGTAATAGCCGCATTTATATTTAAAGATGTGTGCGACTTAATTGGCTTAGCGCAGTTTGTGATCGGTAGTTTGAGCCCGTACATGACTGCCCAATACTTACCGGCGGTGGTATTTATTGCTATGGCGGTGTTAGCGTTTGCTACAGGCTCTAGTTGGGGTATTTTTGCTGTGTCGATCCCAATAGTTATGCCACTGGCAACTGCCGTTGATGCAAATATTCCACTGGTTATTGGCGCGTTGTTATCGGCCTCATCATTTGGAAGCCAAGCCTGTTTTTACTCAGACTCTACCGTACTTGCAGCACAAGGCTCTGGCTGTAATTTAATGAGCCATGCAGTAACGCAACTGCCTTATACATTAGTTGCCGCGGCACTTGCCGTTGTCGGCTTTATTGTTATGGCATAAATTGAGTTAATATAAATAAAAACCCCAATGTAGTACTACATTGGGGTGTTTTACCAATCCACAATAATACTTAATTAAGCGGATTGGTATTCTTTTAGCTGTATAAATATATAGCTTATTTTTGTAATTTAATACCATTGTAATAGGTTTCAAGCGATTGAATTTTGGTTTGATTTGGTAAATCAGCAAAGTCGCTTTCTACAAACTTAGTACCACGTAACTGCACATTTAAACGTGCGGCTTGTGGGTTTAACATAGTTTGTTTGTAGTACTGCTTAATATCCTCAAGCGTTACTTTTTCAACTTCATCAATTAGCTTTTGCTTAGAGTCAAAGTTAAAGTTTTCACGATACCAATCGGTAATAAGTGGCCCCATTTCATCGCTTAGGTTTTTAGGCTGCTCTTTTAGTGATACAAGCGTGGCATTTTTAAGTTGAGCAAAAGTATCTAAGCTCATATTATCAAGCTCTACCGCGTACTCTTTTTTGAATTGATCAAAACGTGCCTGTATTTCTTTTGGTCCTTTAACAGGTGTTTGAATAAACAAGCCAATTGCCGAGTAATCCTCTATTGGGCGAGCCAGCGCGCCTACGGCGTATGCAAGTTGCTCTTCGGTACGCATTTTATCAAATGCAATGGTTCTAAAGTGGCTTTGTAACACCGCAGCTTGCGCTTTTTGTTTATACCCTGGCACTGGGTGAACGGTCATATCAACTACTGCCACATCGGCCACATCAATATCTTTTTGCAATACTCGCGTTTCGCCTGGCTGTGGTAACCATGCTTTACTACGCGCAAACTCACTCGATGTATGATTGCTTGGTAAAGTGGCACTTAACTCATTGGCTATCGATTCTATATCTTGTTGATTGTAATTACCGTAGCTAAATACACGTAGATCGTTGGTGGCAAATGTGGCTGTTTTTAGCTTGTTTAAATCGGCAACGCTTAACGATTCTGCCGCTTTTATCAGTGCCTCTGTATCAAAACTGCCTGTGCGGATAAGTTTTGAGTAGGCGCCAAATGCTTGTGCATACGGAAATTGCTTTTGCTGATTTAACAAGCCACGTTTGTAGCGATCAATGGCTTGGGTAAATGCTTGTGCCGTTACGTTGGCTTTTAACCCGCTTAGTGCTTGTTTTAAAAGTACATCTTGCTTATCGGTAAAGCCACTCATTGATAAAACTAAACCATTACTTGGCGCTAGGTTAACGCTCATGCCGGCAATGGCGGCTTCGGTGCTTAGTTGGCTTTGTTGAATGTTATATAAGTCGGCCCATACTGAGTAAAGTACTTCAGCATTAATATCATTTAAGCCTGGCTGGGTATTAATATATACCTCAACCAACCCCTTTGGCTGGGCAGCAAATTTTTGGCTTGCTTGGCGCCATACTTTTACGCCGTTTTTATCGTAAGCCAGTTCAGGGTGTTTTTGCTCTTTAAACTCAGCTGTTTTAATAGCAAAGCTTTCAGGTAGTAAGTTATTTACACTTGGTAAAGCAAGCTTAAACTCGCTTGATGTTTTCCAACTGGCAATTTCGGCATCGCTAATATCTTCTATGCGGTATTTACCATCATAAAAATGCAGTTGCGAGTCGGTTTCTTCTTGTTGCGAAATATACCAAACGCGCAGCGTATCGGCATTTAATTGTTTAAGTACCTCGTTTATCGCCTCTGCGTCAAATTTGGCATAATAGTAAGGCGCATCAATGGCATGATTTAATGGGTAATCTTGCATGCTACCAGTAAGCGAGCTGACATAGCTAAACTCATCGCCTTTTTCTAAAAACTTAAATTGATTGCTAAGTGATGTACGAATTTCATTAAAGTACTTAGCATCTACACCTTCTTTTTTAATCAGTTCAATGTATTGCATAATAGTTGCGACAATTGTTTCGCGGTTTTTCATGCCTTCATCGGTTAATTCAAGCGAAATAGTAAGCGCACCGTAATTGCCGTACTGACTAGGAGAAGGAGACGCAGTTAATTGCGATACCCAGCCTTTGTCGCGTAGTAATTGTGCCGGGCTACCTGGCATCTCATTACTTAATAAATAACTGACATAACGGTTAGGTTTAACCGCAAAGTCGCTGCTGTTGTTATTAATAGTAAACTCAAGTTGCAGCTGTTTTACGTCTTCATTAGGTGAGTAATATACTTTTTTGCCACCGGCTTTATCAAAATCAAGCTCTGCGGTAACGGTTGGCTTTTCAATGTGTTTATTTTCGATATCGGCAAAATAAGTTTTTGCTTTTTGCTCCATTTGCTCAATTGGCAAATTTGAAATAAGCGCCACTTTCATGATGTTAGATGAATAGTATTTATTGTAAAAGTCGACCGTTTCTTTGTGTAATTGACTGCCTTCTTTGTCTCCTAGCGTTTCTAGGTTACCAATTAAAAAGCGATTTGCCGGGTGATCACCCATCATTTTACGGGCAAGTTTAAACTGGCCAAAAAAGTCCATTTCGCGGCGCATTGACCACTCGGCATTTACAGCGTTTTTTTCTTTATCTGCATATTCAGGGTACAGCTTGGGGGCTTTAAAAAAATCAGCAAAACGGTCTAGCGCTTCATCAAAGGCATCGTTATTAATTTTAAACATGTAGTTTGTAATATCGAGCCAGGTATACGCATTATTTACCCCGCCATTTTTGGTCATAAAGTCAGAGTAGCCTTTTGTATCGGGGTAGCGCTCTGTGCCTAAAAAAAGCATATGCTCTAAGTAATGTGCCATACCCTGCTGCATCATAGGGTCGTGTAGTAAGCCTACGCCTACACTTAGCGATGCTGCTGATTTTTCAGCGCTTGGATCAGAGACTAAAATGACTTCTATTTCGTTTTCGAGGGTAAGGGTTTTATATTCGCGCGTATCATTTGGGCTTACAACTAATGTGTCTGAGAGTAAGGAGCTTTGCGAAGAACTAGCAACCGATGAGGTAGATGATGTATTAGTACAGCCACTTAAAACTGCTAAAGCGATGACGCTAAAACCAAGAATTTTTTTCATTTTGTTTTTCCATTAAAATTGCGCTTAGGATGCGCTCAAAACAACGTAATAGAGCTAAATTAACACTAACAATTAAGGGTTTACCACAAAATAATACTAATTTATGTAACACATTGTGAAAAACACCTGCATACTTAAAGTCAGTAAAATAATAACGAAGGAAATAGAATGGAAAAAATAATAATACTCGCCATGTTTGCACAAGTAACGTTATCGCTCGTTGTAATGTTAATTATGGGCAAGCGACGCTTTGCTGCTGCAAAAAACAAACAATTACAGTTGAGCGATTTTAAAACCATGCGCCTTGATAACGCAGGCGATACCGTACGCGTAGCAGATAGAAACTTTACCAATCAGTTTGAAATACCAGTGCTTTTTTATATCGGTTGTATTGTTGCATTGCAACTTAACAGCGCTAGCTACTTAATTACTGCGCTTGCGTGCTTATTTGTTATTTCGCGTATTGTGCATACGGTTATTCATATTGGCAGTAATAATGTAAGACTGCGATTTAATGTTTTTTTACTAGGCTGCGCCAGTGTGTTTGCTTTATGGCTCGCGATTGTTTGGCGAATTTTAGCATTTTAGTAAAAGCGGCTTAATTAGCCGCTTTTTTATTTACTGTTTAACACATAATTAGTATTTAGCGCGTTTTAAGCGTTTACCCACACCAAGCAGTGCAATTAAGCAAAAACCAACACCCATACTCCCACCCGAACTGCTTGATGAGCCAGCCTCTGCTGATGAATCGTCTTGGCTTATTAATGTATTGGCTGTTGGGTTTAAGTTGGCAGATGAAAGCGGGTCGTCATCTAATACCACCACACTATTAATAGTTACAAAGTTAGCGCTGCTAAGAGCGACATCGCTACTTGAGCATTGTTCACTGGTTATATCAACCAATGGGATATCGCCGCAGTGTACCAATCCAGCAATATTATCGAGCGTAGCTTGGCTTTGCGCTGTAATTTGTCCAAATACTGTAAAACCGCCATTTTGGGTATCAAGCGCTTCGCTATTATCAACCATATTAAAAAACCACTGGCTCGTTGCGCTGTTTTCATCGTTGGCTAATTTAGCCATCGCGATTGTGCCCTTCACATTAGATAAAACAGGCTCATTAACAACAGCAGGCTTGGTGGTTATTGGCACTAATTCGTCGGTAAATGTAAAGCCACCGCCTTGTATTACAAAGTCGCTGACTGAGCGGTGTATTACGGTTTGGTTATATGCGTCATCTTCAATATAACTTAAAAAGTTAGCAACCGTATTGGGGGCTTGTTGATCAAACAAGTTAAGCTCTATCACCCCGTGCGAAGTTTGCATTTCAACAATAGTGGCTTGGCTAGTAAAGCACGAAAACGCAAGTAGTGAGCCAATCAGGCACTTTTTCATTATGAGTCCTTTTTGTTATTGTTATTTAAATTAAGTGTTAATACTAATCCACACTATACGCCAAGGAAAAGCATTTAGAAGGCACAACTACAATTAACACCCTTTTAGTTACACTTCATTACATATTCTTTTAAATAACACTCGCTGTATTCGCTTTGTGTAAAAGCATTTAATAATTTAATATTACTTTTAAAACTCGAATATAAAAAAGTATAAAATAAGTACGTTATTTATCGCTAAATTAGTTTAAACTAACCGCCTAATAAATTAAGCACACCATAATAAATGGGTATTTCATGCGTATAATTATTTTATTTTCAATTATTTTATCTGTTATAGGTTGTACAAACTCACCTTTAAACACCTCCACTGCCCCACAGTATATTACTGTATTACATACTAACGATAATCACGGGCGCTTTTGGCATAACGAAAAAGGTGAATATGGTATGGCAGCGCGTAAAACGTTAATTGACGCTTTACGTAACAAAGCTCAACAGCAAGGCCATGCAGTATTGCTGCTTTCTGGCGGTGATATTAACACCGGTATACCTGAGTCAGACTTACAACACGCAGAGCCTGATTTTAAGGGGATGTCGTTACTCGGTTACGATGCTATGGCCATTGGTAACCATGAATTTGATAATCCACTGAGCGTTTTAACTAAGCAACAACAATGGGCTACCTTTCCCTTACTGTCTGCAAATATTTTTGACAAAGCAACTGGGGAAAGCGCATTTCAAGGCTATAAAATTTTTGAAAAGGGGGGCTTAAAAATTGCGGTTATAGGACTTACCACTACAGACACCGCTAAAATAGCTAACCCACAATATATTGGCCATTTAGAATTTAAAGACCCTGTTGATGTGACGGCAGCTCTCGCTAAAAAAATTAATGAGCAATACAACCCCGATATCACTATTGCACTTACTCACATGGGTCATTATGTAGATGCAAACTTTGGGATTAATGCCCCGGGTGATGTCACACTTGCCCGCTCTTTACCCGCTAATACCTTAGATATGATTATTGGTGGTCACTCGCAAGAGCCGGTTTGTATGGCAGCTAAAAATAAAAATGACGATAACTTTAAACCCGGTCTTGCGTGTAAGCCCGATCAGCAAAACGGTACATGGATTATGCAAGCACATGAGTGGGGTAAGTATGTGGGTAAGGCAGAGTTTAAGCTAGAAAACGAAAAGCTCACCCTACTCGATTATAAATTGCTGCCAGTTAATTTATATGTTGATGAAATTCAAGCCGACGGGTCTAGTAAACAAGTATTAGCCAACGAATACATTAAACCCGATCCGACCCTAGAAGCTTTTTTAGCAAGTTACCAAGCAAAAGGCGCAAAACAAATTGCAGGTAAAATTGGCAGTGTTGATGCGCGTTTAGAGGGCGATAGAAACAAGGTACGTTACCAACAAACTAATTTAGCGCGTGTGATTATACAGGCACAAATGAATGTGGTTGGCGCCGACTTTGGCCTTATTAGTGGTGGCGGAATAAGAAGCTCTATTGAAGCTGGCGATATTAGCTATAAAGATATTTTAAAAGTACACCCGTTTAAAAATCGCATTACTTACATGGACTGGCAAGGGCGTGATTTATGGAACTACTTAGAAACAGTGACCAGCTTCCCTGTTGATGCAGGTGCCTATTTGCAATATCACAAATTAGCGTTTACCCGTAAAAATGGCAAATTAGTCAGTGTACTCATTGATGGTAAGCCACTTGATGAAAATAAAACTTACCGTATGAGTTTAAATAGCTATAACGCATCAGGTGGTGATGGTTACCCTGCTATTAATAAACTCAAAGGGTTTGTTAGCACAGATGAAACCGATGCCCAGGCACTTAAAACCTTTGTATCGCAAAATAGTCCACTTAAAGCTGCGCAGTTTGCACCTAAATAACAAAACGTTATTAAAAGATAATGTTTAAGGAAAGTAGCTGACTACTTTCCTTTTATTTCTATGTTTCCCTTTGCAATATTTATTAAACCGTAACTGTGTAAACGTGAGCGAGAGCCCTCGCCATATGCTTTAGGCGGATAATAAATATCTTTCATATCAGGGTGTTCGTTTAAGACTTCGTCTAGGGCTGCACGAATCTCACTGAGTGTTTTTTCTAAGCTGCTATTAAAATTTGGCCGCTTACGTATAGTATGCCCAAGCTCAATCAACCTATAAAAGTACTTATTAGCAAGCTCTATAAGCTCATCTGGCACGTATTTATTTTGATTTAGCACAACATCTTTATTATCACGACAAAACTCTATTAATGCTAAATAAAAGCATAGCGGTTTGTTAGCTAAACACACTGTAGCCTCAGGCATATAACTATTACTGAGTGTTTTAGTGTTTAAATCAATGATCAATGCCAGCTCTTTTGGTTTTCCTAAGTCGGTACCAGCGTTCAGTGATGGGCCTTTAGCATCTACAGGCATACCTATAATAGACTTCAGCCATTTGCTAAATAAAATACTCAAAACCAAAAATAACAAGCAAATTAAAAACCTGTTTTCTGACCAAAACTGTGCGTTTTTCTCAAACACTAAAGAGGCATGGGTAGTGCTCGACTTGAGTGTTCTTACAAACTGGTTTGGCTTTAAAGTTAAAGGTTTAGCAGATTTTGGCACAATTTTAACTAAGCGAAGATTATTGTCTAAATAGCCGTTGAGCTTTAATAAGTAGTCTTGCACTGCATGTTGGTTACCCGAGTGCTTTAAAAGCTCATTAGAGAGCGCAATTAACGGTAAATCCAGTGCAACTTGTTTTTCGGTTTCAATAACCTGGCGTTTAATAGCGTCACTCTGCTCATTAATTAAAGACACATAAAACACTAAACAGTTAATAATAAAAACAGCGCAGCCAAAAAAAACATATTTATACTTATCCATTTTTAACGCTCTCATCTTTAGCTGTTACCTGCTCTGAACTGCAATCCCAGTATGATTGCGCCTCTTTGTAGTAACTCAGTTTTTGCTCCTTTGACATATCAAGAATATGACGCTGTACAGCACATAAAAGGTCTGTATTGTTTTGCTGCATTTTTAGATACCAGCGCGAACCTGAAATTTTATTACTTAAAGGGGTTATATAATTTTTTGAAAAACGAGCAGCATCACTTTCTTTCCAAAAAGACGCAATAATATCGACCTGCCCATTAGCTAATAAGTCACGAAGCTCGCTGTGCGAACTGGCGTAAGTAATATCTAGATTGGCTAAGTTGATATTTAAATCTTTAAACATTTTCTTTGGAAGTATATGGCCAGAGCGGCTTGTAGGGTAATCTAATAAGCCTATACGCTTATCTAAAAAGTATTGTTTTGTTAAGCGTGGCTTTTCTTTTGAGGAGATAAAAAATGCGGTGTAATCAGAAAAGCCCACCACAGATTGATAGTTATAAGTTAGCTCTGCATTAAAGGCATCCATTATATTATTTTTTGCAAGTACGAGGTCTGCAATCCCTTTGCCGACAAAATCGAAGCTTTCCGTTGTACTGTCACCCCAGTAACCTTTAACTGAACCGTATTGTTTCGTTACCACGGTATCAAGGCATAGAGACTCTGTAAGCTTCTCTGCCACGCTTTGCGATGGCGTAAATACAATAAGCTGATTTTTGTTTTCACTGGCTGTTGTATAACATTGTGTTGACGTTTTTATTAGTTCTGGGAAATTTATTTCATCACTTTTAACGCTCACCTTTCCAACAGACCATGCAGCAACCATAACCAGAAACAAAAGTGTAACAAACGACAGTTTATGTAACATGACCTTTCCAAACCCCATCAATAAGATGTACCTAACAACGCTAAGGCTTTATTTGAACAATATTATTTACTTATTACAACAGGTAATTTTACCCATCAAAGGTAAGTCATTGATTTAATGCAATTATGAATAAGAAATAATGAATACTCTTGACTCCTTTCTATATTTAGCAAAAACAATCACAATGTTTACACCAGCTAATAGGTGAATAAAAATAAATGCAGGAAACATTGATGCGCATTAAAATTGCTACTCTCGTAGCAACAACGTTAATAATTGGTGCTGTTTTTACAACTTCTAAAGCGTATGCGTGGGGTCAAAATGGTCATCGAATTGTTGGGCATATTGCTGAGCAACATTTGAGTGACGAAACAGTTCATAACCTGTTGCCACTATTAGAAGGACAATCCCTAGCTCAAATTTCTACTTGGGCAGATGAAATGCGATCTAGTCCTGAACTATTTTGGCGTAAAAAATCTTCGCGCTGGCACTACATAAACCTTCCTAAAAATAAAACACTTTCTCTAAATCACGCACATACACACAGCAAAGACGATGTAACAAATATTCTAGAAGGTATTTACTTCTCTATTAATACACTTCAGTCATCTACCTCTTCCCTTAATGAAAAACAGTTTGCTTTAAAGTTTTTAGTTCACTTGGTTGGCGACAGCCATCAACCATTTCATGCTGGGCGAAGTGAAGATAGAGGCGGCAATTTAATTAAAGTTGATTTTTTTGACAACGAAACCAATTTACATAGCCTTTGGGACACTGGATTAATAGAAAATGAAAACTTAGCTTACACTGAATACGCTAAGTTTATAGATACCGACGATGCAGCATTAATTAAAACATACTTAAACAGCAGCCCTACTACTTGGCTGATGGAATCTCACAAACTGGCCGAAGATATTTATACCTCAACCAGTGATGAAGTGAGCTATAGTTATGTTTTCAAATACAATCCGCTTGTTAAGCAGCGTTTGCAAAAAGCAGGCGTTAGGCTTGCGGGTGTATTGAACTATTTATTTGATTCGTCAGATGACATTAAAAAATTAAAAATAA
Source organism: Pseudoalteromonas sp. Angola-4 (assembly GCF_028599265.1). Taxonomy (NCBI): domain Bacteria; kingdom Pseudomonadati; phylum Pseudomonadota; class Gammaproteobacteria; order Alteromonadales; family Pseudoalteromonadaceae; genus Pseudoalteromonas; species Pseudoalteromonas sp. Angola-4. The sequence continues at coordinate 402,304 of NZ_JAQREK010000003.1, forward strand.
CGACAAAATAACAATCAACCTATAAATAAAAAACCTACACACGGGAATTAATTTATGTTTATACACTCTCTGGAGTATAGCTAAAATAATACAGCTAAAAATGTATTAATTACAAAATGTAAATAATTAATTGTAAAAGGAATTATAAAGTTTGCATTTCATAATACTGTCACATAACGGCGGTAACATAACAATAAGTAATTAATCCAAATTTAGTTAAGTATACAAGTATAAATTGTGCAAATTAATTTTGCATATTACAAGAGTATAAATTCAACAACACTGCTGACTTTATACTACTTAAAATAACAATTTAATTATAACTTTCACGGGAAATGAAAATGAAGACTAAACTTCAAAAAACAGCACTCTCACTTGCTATCGCTGCGTGTGTAAGTGTAAGTGGCGCTGCATTCGCCAACGAAACAACCTCTGCGATTAAGGGTCAAATTACCGGTCCAAACGGTAACCCAGCTCCAGGTACCAAAATAACAATTTTACACGTACCGTCTGGCTCAGTTAAAACAACAGAAGCAAATGATGCAGGTTACTTTACTGCTAAAGGCCTTCGTGTTGGTGGTCCTTACAAGGTAATCGTTGATTCTGATGTTTATGCTGATCAAGAATTTAATAATATTATCCTAAACATTGGTAACGATTACCCAGTAAATGCTGCACTTGAGCCACAATCAAGCATGGAGCAAATTGTAGTAACGGGTGCACCTATCAGCTCTATGTCTGGTGGTACTGGCCCAGCGTCTACATTTACTTTAACTGATCTTGAAAACACGCCTGCTATTAACCGTGATTTAAAAGATATCATTCGTATTGACCCGCGTATCACAATTGATGATAGCCGCGGTTCAATTAACTGTGGTGGTGGTAACCCTCGTTACAACAGCTTAACGCTAGATGGCGTTCGTATGAACGATAACTTTGGTTTAAGCTCTAACGGTTACCCAACTATTCGTGCCCCTTTCTCTTTTGATTCAATTGAACAGGTTTCAGCTGAGCTAGCACCATTTGACGTACAGTACGGTGGCTTTACCTCATGTAACATTAATGCGGTAACAAAATCTGGTGGAAATGAAGTTCACGGTGGCATCTTCTATGATTACACAAGCGATTCATTAAAAGGCGATAAAATCGAAGGCGAAGACGTTGATAACGGTAACTACACCGAAAAACGTTACGGCTTTAACGTTGGCTTACCGTTAATCGAAGATAAACTGTTTTTATTCACTTCATACGAAAAGCTTGAAGGTGTGCAACAGTTTAACTACGACGGTTTAAGCAGCGGCAGTGTAACTGCAGATGATATTGCTCGTATTACAAACATTGCTCAAACTGTATATGGCTATGACGTAGGCGGTATGCCTTCAAGTATGCCTGTTGAAGATGAAAAAATCTTAGTTAAATTAGATTGGAACATCAACGAAGATCACCGTGCAAACTTAATCTACAACTACAACGACGGTAATACGGTTTCACAGTCAGACACTGGTTCTAGCCGTGTTTCACTATCAAACCACTTTTACGACCAAAGTGCAGAATTTACTTCAATTATCGCGTCTGTGTATTCAGATTGGTCAGATGATTTTTCAACTGAAGTTCGTATTGGTAAATCAGAATTAGACGCAACGGTACAATCGCTTGATGCTGCAAGCAGCTTTGGTGAAATGCAAATAAGCACAGGTAACGGTGGTACAGTTTACATTGGTCCAGATGATTCTCGTCAATCAAATGATTTAGATTACGATACCACTACATTTAAAGTAGCGGGTACTTACTACCTTGACCAACATACCATTACAGCTGGCTATGAGTTTGAAGAGTTAGACGTATTTAACTTATTCGTACAACAAACTGAAGGCGAGTACCGTTTTTATAACGAAAGAGATTCAGACGTAACGGGTATTGATTTATTTGAGCAAGGTATCGCAAACGCTGTTTACTACAACAATGCTGCCGGTACTAATGATCCTAACGATGCGGCTGCAAGTTTCTCATACGCTCAGCATACGTTTTATGTTCAAGACGAATATGCATTTACAGACTTAGATGCAAACATCACATTTGGTTTACGCTACGATAAATACACAAGTGATGACGTACCAAACTTTAACCAAAACTATACTGACCGCTATGGTTTTAGTAACCAAAGCACGTTTGATGGTATTGATTTACTTCAACCACGTGTTGGCTTCCAGTGGTATGCAACAGACGAGTTAGAAGTTCGTGCTGGTGTTGGCTTATTCTCTGGTGGTAACCCAAATGTTTGGTTATCTAACTCTTACTCTAACGATGGTATTACAAACATCGGTACATTCCGCAGCTCGGTTGATTTATTCAACACGCCAAACGTAAATGGCGGCGCGCCTGGTTTTGAAGTACCGCAAGAGATGTTTGATGAAGTTGCTAACACTGTAATTGGCTCAGGTGATGCTACAGTAAATGCAGTTGACCCAGACTTTGAAATTCCTTCAGAGTGGAAATACTCAATCGGTGCAACATACACAACTGAAAACGAGTATGTAATTTCACTTGATTACTTATACTCTAAGAAGAAAGATGCTGCCTTAATGCGCGACATCGCACTTCAGGATTCGGGCGAAACTACATTTGATGGTCGTCCTATTTACGAGTCAATCGAAGGCCGTGATGGTGAATACCTTCTTACAAATGTAAGTGGTGATAGCGGTGATTCATCGGTTATTTCATTAGCTGTAAGCAAAATGTTTGACAATGGCGTAAGCGTTAACTTTGGTTACGCATACACAGATTCAGACGATGTTAACCCAATGACAAGCTCTGTTGCCGGCTCAAACTACGGTAATATTGCGCTAACGGATCCTGGTAACCCTGGTGTTGCATCATCAGATTACGAAATCCCACATCGTTTTACTATGACGCTTGGCTACACGCATGAGTTTGTTGATGGTTTTGCTACTCGCTTTAACCTATACGGTGAAGCATACAAAGGCTTACCATACAGCTACACATTTGATGGTAGCGACGAAAATGTATGGGGCGATGCTAACTGGAATGGTGACCGTCAGTTACTTTACGTACCACTTGAAAACGATCCTAACGTTGTTTACGACATGAGCGCTGATGAAATTAACGCGTTTAACGATTTCATCGCGTCTAACGGTTTAGAGCGTGGTGAAATCACTGGCCGTAATGCTGAAAACTCAGATTGGTTTGTTAAATTTAACTTTAAAGTTACTCAAGAATTACCAGGCTTTATGGATGGCCATAAAGGTGAAGCGTTCTTCGTAATTGATAACTTAACTAACCTATTAAACGATGATTGGGGCGTACTTAAAAAAGGTCCTTTCGTTGGCGCTAGCATGATTTCAACATCAATTGATGAGCAAGGCCGTTACGTTTACTCTGGCTTTAATGAAAACAACGCAAATACATCAGTACAATCTGATGCGTCATTATGGCAAATGCGTGTAGGTGTTCGTTACACTTTTTAATCGCATTAGCGTAAAAAACGACTAATTAAAGCCCATCTTTTGATGGGCTTTTTTTTACCAACCAGCTTAATTAAATGATCTATTTTAATGATGGATATATGTGTTGAGAGCTAGGCAAAAAATTGCTATTTAGCTTTCTAAATGAAAATTTAATAACGCAGATAGCGACACATTTAGCCCCTCAAAATGATTAAGTATTATTGCGGATTGATTTTATAAGGCACCTTTAAGCTCTTTTAGTAAATTTAGCAATTGGACTTGTTGCTGCTTACTAAATTTTTCAGCTAATTGCCCTTCCCAGTTTTGTGCATCACGTGCTATGAGCTTGTAAAGTGCATTGCCCTGCTCATTTAACATAACCTGCGTTACTCGCTTATCTTGCTGATTTAGTTGTGCTTCTACATACCCTCTTTGCAGTAATGATTTTATAACTCGTGAAACCGTTGACTTGTCCATATTGGCCTGTGTACATAAATCTTTTGCATTGCTTTTGCCATATTGCGCTAAGTTTGCCAACACCCGCCATTGAGGGATGGTTAAGTTGTATTTTTGCTGATAAACACGCGCAAAATCATCGCTTATGAGATTTGCCATTTGGTTCAACTGATAAGGCAAAAACTGCTCTAGATCTATTTCCATTATTACTTTCTCATCGCATTTACACACAGTGAAAACTGTGCATTTTTATTTACAGGCTAAAACATGCGCCCATTTGAAATTACTCTCACTTGAGAGTACTTTAAACTAATTAGGGCCTGTTGACCTTTCAGGATTGAAATTTGTTCAATCTAGGGGCCATTTAATCGCGGCGCGAGGTTTGTAACCTAGTGGGCTAAGTAAAAACCGAGCAACAAAGAGTAAATGGCCCCTAGGCAGAACCCTTCGGGCAGCGCCTGTTTGGCATTTATGCTACGTTATTGCCTATTTATGGGGAACAACCACACTGCATAGGCTCTGCCTTGCCTAATTCCCAAACAGACTGCTGCAAATTCAACCTCGAAAGATAAACAGGCCCTAGAAAGATAAAACAATGTCACTCTCACAGGATCTAAATATGGCCAGCGAAATAAACTACATGAGCGGTTTTGGCAATGAGTTTGAAACCGAAGCGCTACCCGGTGCATTGCCGGTTGGGCAATTTACCCCACAAAAGGTGAAGTACAATTTATACACCGAGCAATTTAGCAGCACGGCCTTTACGGCACCGCGAGCCGCTAATCGTCGTACGTGGCTGTACCGCCTTCGTCCATCAGTAGTACAAGGTGAATACACCGCTATAGATAACGCACTAATAAGAACAGCGCCTATAACTGAAGCAATTACGCCCCCTACAATGATGCGCTGGAGCCCTATTGATATTCCCACACAGCCCACTGATTTTATTGATGGCTTAATTACAATGGCTGCAAATGGCAGTGCCAATGGACAAACCGGTATGGGTATTCATGTTTATGTTGCTAACAGTTCTATGCAAGAGCGTTATTTTTGTAATGCCGATGGTGAGCTGTTGTTTGTGCCTCAGCATGGCGAACTGTTATTACACACTGAATGCGGAACGCTCACAGTAAAGCCGGGGGAAATTGCCGTCATTCCTCGCGGGATTAAATTCTCGGTTGATTTAATTGATGAAACCGCACGTGGCTACATTTGTGAAAACTATGGTCACGCATTTGAACTTGCCGAGCGCGGCCCCGTCGGGGCAAATGGCTATGCCAACGACAGAGACTTTAAATACCCTGTCGCTGCATTTGAAGATAAAGAAGGTAGCTTTGAATTAGTCACTAAATTTAACGGTCATTTATTTAGTTGCCCTATTACACACTCGCCTTTTGATGTAGTTGCTTGGACCGGTAACAGCGCACCGTACAAATACGACTTAGCACGTTTTAATGTTATTAATACCGTGAGTTTTGACCACCCAGATCCTTCTATATTTACTGTACTTACCTCCCCTTCAGCCACTGAAGGCATGGCAAATGTAGATTTTGTAATTTTTCCACCGCGTTGGATGGTGGCAGAGAATACATTTAGACCTCCTTACTATCATCGCAATATTATGAGTGAGTTTATGGGCTTAATAGAAGGGGTTTACGATGCAAAAGAGCACGGGTTTGTACCAGGAGGCGCTAGTTTGCATAATTGCATGTCGCCACATGGGCCTGAAGCCGAGGTATTCGAAAAAGCATCTAACGCTGAGCTGGCACCGCAAAAATACGAGAACACGTTGGCCTTTATGTTCGAGTCTCGTTACATAATATCGCCCACTAAATATGCCCTTGAAGGAAAAGAGCGTCAAACTAATTACACTCAGTGCTGGCGAAGTATCACAAAACATTTTACAGGCGAGGAATAATAACAATGAAACTATACAGCTACTTTCGCTCATCTGCCGCATACCGTGTACGCATAGCACTTAATTTAAAAGGTATTGAGCATGATATGCAATTCGTTAATTTACTTAAATCTGAACAGCTAGCGCAGCCTTACTTAGATAAAAATGTGCAAGGTTTACTTCCTGCTCTTGAAACGAACGAAGGCGTATTAGCGCAATCACTCGCTATTTTAGAGTGGTTAGATGAAAGCTATCCGCAAACGCCGTTAATTTATGGCACTGCATGGCAAAAAGCGCAAATTCGTAATATTAGCTATGCAGTGGCATGTGATATTCACCCAGTAAATAATTTACGAGTGCTCAAGTATTTAAGCAACGAATTGGGTGTAGACGAGCAAGCTAAAGCCGCATGGTATAGGCATTGGGTAGAGCTTGGGTTTGAAAAAATTGAAATGATGCTAAGTGAAAACAATGAGTTTTGCGTAGGCAATACACCCACTCTCGCTGATATATGTTTAGTGCCACAGGTATTTAATGCATTGCGTTTTAATGTAGATATGGCTGCGTATCCAAAAATTGCAGCCATTTATGCACGTTGTAATGCATTGCCCGCTTTTAGTGACGCCGCGCCGCAAAATCAGCGCGATGCAGTTTAACTTTTTAACGCGCAGTGAATAACACTCACGTGCTCTATTAAATCAAGGCCCAGTTCGGTTAAATAGCCGCCATCTGGGCTGTCTATCACGCCTTTATCAAACAACCTTTGTGCCGCGCTTAATAAATTTGGTTCAGCATCCGAATGTAACTTAATCCCTTGCATTTTGCTCTCACGTGGAAATTTAGCTAATAACGTAAATTCATCTATCATTGTTTGATTAAATTGCATGTGTTCACCTTTTTATAATTGTGTGTTTAAGTCAGTGTTGTTTAACGCTATTACTTACCCTAGCATGTTTTTTAATCGTGTGTACTATTTTTAAACTATCAAAATTCGAGGTCGCTCATGCGCCATATTATGGTTTTATTTATTTTTTTAATTGCGTTCACTTTGGCCCCTAGCAGTTATGCAAAAACAGTCAAAACGCATTCTCTTATTGACGCTAATGAGATTATTAATAAGGGTGATATTTGTTGGTACGACAACAAACGTTATAGTGAAGGCGCGCTGGTGCAAGTACATTCTTTTACCTTAGTGTGCGCTGCTAATAACCCGCAGCATAATAACAGTGAGCTAATTTGGCTAAAATTAGATAAAAAAGGCAATATTGTTTATCCCACAAAGCCTAAAACCATTACGGTCAATTAGCGCTAAAAGAGGATTTACGCTACAATGCGCACAGTTTAAATAAGTAGTATGGCTATGGATAATCAACCAAAAAATCCTCTTCATGGGGTAACGTTAGAACAAATTTTAGTAGAGCTTGAGCAGCGCTTAGGGTTTAAAGCCATGGGCGAGCAAGTAAACATTAAATGTTTTACCGACTCACCGAGTATTAAATCAAGCTTAAAATTTTTGCGTAAAACCCCTTGGGCTCGCGATAAAGTTGAAGCTCTCTACTTACATACGTTAAGTAACAAACCGCTGCGTAAACCCAAAAGCGCTCAGCGCCCTAAGCCTGCCAGCCAAAGCGATAGCAGTGGTTTTGTTTGGCCAAGCATTAAAAAGTAACACACAAAAATGCACGTCAAATACGTGCATTTTGTATTTTATAGCTCCTTACTAATTACTTTTAACGAGGCGGGGTCAACTGTAATAGTAAGCGTATCCGCTGTTTTAATTTCACCATCCAGTACATACTTAATTTCTTCGTCTGCGGTTATCGTTACTTTTTTAGCGTTGGTATGATGCGAGCTAATTGCTAAATGCGTTTGTGTAATACTACTAAACATAAGTTCAGCAATGCTTAACACGCGAGTGGTGTTTTCATCACTAGGTAGCAGCCAATTAATGTCTAATAGGCCATCTTCGTGATCGGGCTGACCACCTCCTTGAGCTAGTAACGTAGTAAATGGCGCAGCATTAGCCACAATAAAGCTATTTGTATTTACCTCCTGCGTTTGATTATCATCAAGGGTGACATAAAGGGTTTGCGCTTTTTGCTCACTAAATGCCTGAAAAAAACCACTTAAATAGGCAAGCTGACCCGATTCGTTTTTTGAGTCTCTATCTGCTTTTTCTACCATTGATTGCTCATAACCAATCCCAGCTAACAACAGCATAAGCTCGTCATTACAATAGGCCGTATCAATTGTTTGGGTTTGCCCATCAATAATAAGATCGCAGGCCTGCTCAACAGGAATGATTTTAGAGCTAATACCCATGAGCACATGCGCTAAGGCATTCGCTGTGCCCATTGGGATAATTCCCAGCTTGCATTGAGTGTTTACCAACACACTTGCTACTTCTGTCACGGTTCCATCGCCGCCACAGGCAATTATTATATCTGGCTTATCGTTAATGGCTTGTTTAGCAAGCTCAATACCGTCTATTTCTTTGGTGGTGGTTAATACTTCTAAATCATAATACGCCGACAACCTAGCCACTATTAAATGCTCTTTGTCTTGCCACATTTTGGTACCCGACACAGGGTTTGCAATAATAACGGCTTTGTTTTTAATAACTAGCTCGCCCTTTTTATGTCGCTTTGCTAAATGACGAAGCTGATGCTTATTAAGATTTGCGGTTTCGCGGGTTTCTTTTATTTGCGCGAGCACTTGGTGAACATCGGCGTTTTTATCTTGACTCAGTAAATACGCTGCCATAACAAATACCGAACGCCCTCTGCCCAGTGCACAGTGAACTACCACGCGGCGGTCTTCTTTAATATGATGATGTATCCAGTTAATGGCTTGGTTTAATTGCGAATGGGTAGGCACACTATGATCAAGCACCGGAATATTTAAATAGCTAATATTTTCTTGTGTAGAGCTCCATTCTAAGCCATCAAACTCACACGTTACATCTAATATTGCCGTTATGCCGTTTTCTTTTAACGTATCAATGTCAGAGGGGAACAATCGGCATGCTAAAAATAAATGGTCGTTAATTTTTTGAATGGGAGGGACTTTATCGTGCTTGCGAGAATACGCATTGTAAATTTGAGCACCCAGTAAAAAAGGCACAAATGCCCAGCGGATATAAAATGGGATGACACCATTTTCACGCTTTCTAAAAATTTTCGCCAAATTAAAAATGTAAGCACCACTGACAAGAATTAACGACAATGCACTCCAGTAAAATACCACTGCAAAATATACCGAGTTAACCTCCCACCCTATAAATATAAAAATTAACGCTAAAATTAAATAACTCGTTGCAGCCCACATATTTTCTCCTTTATTTTTACTGTTTTGGCACATTTTTTTACAGCTGTGTATAAGTGTAGTAGCAATTTGCACGCCAACAAAAGTTGTTTTTTAGGAACAAAAACAACACTAAGTAACTGATATAAAATAAATAAAAGTAGCTAGCTTTAGCTGTATTCGCATATTAGGCGCTTTTTACACAGTAATCGGTCATTTTTTCTCACTACTCAAAGGTAACTGTTTATATTTAAAACTTGTTTCAATGTGTACAGCAGCTAATATAAATGTCAGCTTAAAAGTTTTTGCATCCAATCACTCTTTTCACACGTTTATTGAGAGTGTGTTTATCTTTATTTGTTAAATTTATAACAGCCTGTTTAATCTCTATTTCAAAGCGATTAGGTTGTGCTTAAATAAAACAATTGTTAATTCACTAAGCTCAACACACCTCGGTAATAATAAAAACAACAGGAACCTTATGGAAAACGACAATTTACTTCCCCTTTTGTGTAAAACAGCACAGGGTAACAAAGCCGCGTTTGCTGATTTGTATCAGCAAACAAGCGCAAAGCTTTTTGCGATTAGTTTAAATATGCTTTCAAACCGCGCGCACGCAGAAGAAGTACTGCAAGAGGCATTTATAAAAATTTGGCATAACGCGTCAGAGTACAACTCATCTAAAGGCACAGTTATTAGCTGGATGATAAGCATTGTGAGATACCGCAGCTTAGATGCATTGCGTTATCACAAGGTAAGAAAAGAGCAGGCAATGGGTGACGATGAATACGACGAACAAGCAGTCGATGTTAGCTACGACGAACAAACCAAACTTGTTAATTGTATTGAGCAACTTGATCCCCAACAAAAACAAGCCATTCATTTAGCCTATTACAAAGGGCTAAGCCATGGTGAGTTAGTCAATCACATAGAAACGCCCTTAGGCACAGTTAAAAGCTGGATCAGGCGTGGTTTGCAGCAGTTGCAGAGGTGTTTAACATTATGAATTATAATAAACCAGAATTACTTGATGCTTTAGCAGGGCAGTATGTATTAGGTACTTTAAAAGGCCTGGCACGAAAACGTTTTCAACGCTTAATGCTCAGCTTACCGCAAGCCCGAGAAGCCACTATAATGTGGGAGCAAAATTTAAATGATTTAGCCAGTGCAATTACACCTCAAACACCCAGCGCGCAAGTGTGGCAGAATATTTTAAATACATTAGAACACACCAACCAACCCGTTAAAACGGTGATCAAACCAGCTACATCGCTATGGCGCAATTGGTCATTTATAGCCACAGCTGCCTGTATTATCTTAGCATTTTTGGTTATTCAGCCCACAACTCAGCCCCAATACAGCCAACAAATTGCTTTAGTACAAAATCAAGATAAGCAATCACTGTGGTTTATTAACGTAGATGAGCAAACATTATCGGTTAAAGCCAGTGATAAACTCGTTGCGCAAACCGATAAAGACTACGAGCTGTGGATGATTTTAAAAGGGCAAGACACGCCAATTTCGTTGGGTCTACTGCCTAAAAACGGTGAAAAACAGTTACTCAAAGGCACGCGCTTTAAGGCACAAGACATTGCCCTACTCGCTGTTAGCTTAGAGCCTTTAGGTGGCTCGCCAAACGGCCTACCAACACAAGTACTGTACACGACAGATTTAGTTATTTTATAACTAAATAAACGCGACTGGTTGGTCAAACTTTGTTTGGCCAACCTTTTTATTTACCTTGGGTAACCATTAATATTTGATTAAACTAAAGTAGACTTAATCGCAGTGCGATGCTTATCATATTGTGTGCTCAATACCTGCTGCGTTATTTTAATTGCATACACCCCCTGTAATAAGTATAAAACCAAACCGCTTCAGCCCCTTAACACTCTCTTATCACTTCCTTATCTAAATGCAAAACAGCCTGCTGAAAATTTAATCTTGAACGTTAAACACCCCTTTATTAACAATAATAAAAAATATTTAACTTTTTTGCATCCATTGTGCTTTTTGCTTCGTTATTAGTTATGACTCCAATCAAAACTAAAGGAAAAAGTCATGAAAGCTTTAACTCCATCTATACTCGCAGTAGTAGTATGCAGTACCTTAGTAAGCACCTCTAGCGAGGCATCAAGTCATCGTGAAGCGCCGAACATTAGCCGCTTTCCAACCTTAGACTCTACCGACTTTTACGTATTTAATAGTTATGAAGCAGGCAGAGACGACTACGTTACATTTATTGCCAACTATATTCCTCTACAAGATGCCTACGGCGGCCCTAACTACTTTGCTATGGACCCAGATGCAACCTACAGTATTCATATTGATAACGACGGTGATGCAGTTGAGGATATTACCTTTGCTTTTAATTTTACCAGTATGCTGCCAAACGATAATCAAGGCGTGCAATTAACCGTTGGCCCAGAAGATAATCAGCGTACTGTATCTGTACCTCTTAAAAACGTTGGTGGTGTAGCAGCAGGTGATGATAGCGCCGCTAATTTTAGCGAGTCATACACACTCAGCATGATAAGCGGTCCACAACGCACGGGTACCAGTACAGCATTAAGTAATACCACCACCAGTTCAACCACGTTTAATAAACCGCTTGATTATATTGGTGACAAAACATTTGGTTCAATGGCTGATTACCAAACCTATGCAGATCAGTTTGTTTATCAAGTTTCGGTACCAGGCTGTGACAGTATGGCCAAAGTATTTGTTGGTCAGCGCAAAGACCCATTTGTCGTTAACTTAGGTAAAACATTCGATTTAGTAAATTACGTTCCCGTTGAAGGTGATAGTGCGCCAGGTGCTGGGGATGGCGGTGGTTTCCCTGGAGGGATCACACAAAGCAGTGAGAATGACGACCTCGTAGATAAAAACGTTACCTCAATTGCAGTTGAAATGCCTAAAAGCTGTATTGTAGGTGAAGGCAACGGCGTAATTGGTTCATGGACAACAGCGAGCCTACCTCAAGCACGCATTTTAAACCCTAACGCTAAATTTGCAGATAACGCGGTAAATGGCGGTGCATTAACGCAGGTTTCACGCTTAGGTAATCCATTAGTTAATGAGCTAGTTATTGGTATTAAAGACAAAGATACCTTCTCAACGGCTCACCCTAAAGACGATGCACAGTTTTTAGATTACGTTTCGCACCCGTCTTTACCAGAGCTGTTAAATATTTTATTTAAAGATGCAGTAAATACCACACTTGGCGCTAATTTAGAAACTCTTGCTCCAACTAACTTTCCACGTACTGATTTAATCACCGCATTTTTAACTGGTTTTGCAGGGGTAAACCAACAAGCCACCGTAACGCCATCAGAAATGCTACGTTTAAATACTGCAATTGCAGCCACAGCACAAACTGATCAGTCTGCATTTGGTGTAGCCGGTGATGATTTAGCAGGTTTTCCAAACGGGCGCCGTCCAGGTGACGATGTCGTTGATATTGCACTTCGCGTGGTAATGGGGCGTTTATGTCACCCTATTCCTGTAAATGGTGAAGACACCGACTTAGGTCTATGTACACCAGAGGATGCTGATGTAGGTACAGTGCCATTCACTGATGGTGCTCCAGTTGATGCGAGCATGATGGATGCCACTTTCCCATACTTAGCCACCCCACTTGCAGGCTCTAAATAAGGAGTAACGTATGCGTAATTTAAACCTTACCCATAGCAGTATATTGTTATGCGCTTTGGCACTAGGCGCGTGTAGCAGTGATGATGATAACAAACAACCCACACCGGTTGTAAATTCTGCGCCCAATGCTAGTGATGCAATGTTAACCACACAAACAGAAGTTGAAATTAACGACATGTTAGTGGCCACCGATGCTGATGGCGATACATTAACATACACATTAACTTCGCAGCCGACATTAGGTAACGCTGTAGTAAATAGCGATGGCAGCTTTACCTATACCCCAAACAAAGAAGCAACCGGTAGCGACAGCTTTATGTTTGGTGTATCAGACGGTGTTAACCAGCAAGTGACTGCAGCGGTAAATATAACCATAGAAGCACTGCAAGTGGACTTTGCACAATTTGCAAGCGATGCATTTAATCAAAGCCCCACTGCGCAACCGCTATCTACCAACGGACGTGTCTTTATCAATACAGACACAGACGTAAGCGGTATTTCATCGGGCGCTTCTGGTAACTAACTCAGTAAGTAAATTAAGCTGATGGCCATGGATGGCTTTTTTAAGAGGATAAAACAATGCGCAGTCATTATAAAAAAATGCTCTTTGTTTTTTGCGCTGCACTGTGTGTAAATAACGTGCTTGCAAAACCAATTACCCCAAAAGATAACGCAATTATTGCCTCAAGCAATGCAACATTAAGTGCTAATTTAACCCTTGAGCAACTCACTGCGCTGGTGCTAAATAGCCAATACATAGGCCAAACAGAGCGCTATCAAGGTGTATTAAAAAAACGCTTAAAAAACCTATATACCGCTTCTGCAACTGCACAAAGCGGTTATTTATATGCACGGGTACTTCAAAAGGAGCATGCGTTTTCGCGTGCCATAGACGTTGCTAATAACGTATTAAAAACCCAGCCAGATCATGTAAACACCCATTTATTACTCGCTAATATGTTGATGACACAAGGCAAATTTGAACAAGCTAAGCGCCATTGTGTGGCATTAATTGGTAACACCAGCCTATTAACGGCCAGCACGTGTGTGCTAGATGTACAAAGCCAACAGGGCAAACTTAGTGAAAGTTATCACGCGTTAGTTAAGCTTACGCAAAACAAAAACAGCAGCTTAGCAACAAAACATGTGCTCAGCGAAATGGCGTTTAGACTCAATAAATTCACCCGTGCGCAGCAGCATATAAATAATATTGATTTAAGCACAGCCCCAGTGAGCCTTATTGTGCTGTGGGCCGATATTCAACTGCAGCAAAACAACCCTGAAAAAGTGCTTAATACACTCGGTAAACTTGCCAATAGCCACTCATCGCTTGAAGACGCTATTTTGCTCAAGTTAGCCATAGCTGAAAAACGCAGTAATAAGCACACTAATACGGTGTGGCAACCGCTCATGCAACAGCGCGTAAAATTACGTGAACAACGCCAAGATACCTTCCATGCCAACGACTTAGCTAACTACTATATTCATGTACAAGCAAACCAAGCCAAGGCACAATACTGGGCAAATATAAATTGGCAGCAAGCAAAAATGAGTACAGATAAACACTTACTAAGCCAAGCAAATACGATGGTTAGGGATTCTTTATGAGTAAAATAAACGCGTTATTTGTTTTATTTATAGTTGCGCTATTTGCCAACTTTAGTGTACAAGCACATCAGTTGAGCACAAGCTATATTTCACTGGATAATACCAACAACGAAAAGCAATACACAGGCACCTGGCAAATAAATATTAGCGATTTAGAACAACAAGTTGCGCTTGATGTTAACCAAGACACACAAATAAGCTGGGGCGAATTAAAATCACAAAAGTCGGCTATTAATCGCTATGCCAAAAATACTCTATCGGTTTTACAAAATGAGCAAACTTGCCCATTAAAAATTACCGATAACTACCAATTAGATAATCATTTTAATGAAGCATATTTAGTGTTACCGCTAGTTTTTAGCTGTAACACTAATGCAGATGTAACGTTAACGTACCGCGCTTTTTTTAACCAAGACGCAAACCACAAAGTTATTGTAAATGTAAATCAGGTTTCGCGGGTTTTCACTATAGATGAGCAACAACACACTTTTACCACTGGGCAATCAAGTTATTTAACGACTTTTAACCAATATGTTTATCAAGGCGTGTTACATATTTGGATTGGTATTGACCATATTTTATTTTTAATTGCACTACTTTTAACCTGCGTTTTAACCCGCACTGAAAGTCACTGGCAGGCAATAGCAAGTAAAAAGCACATTATTAAACACACTGCGTGGATTGTGACTGCGTTTACCCTTGCGCATTCACTTACCCTTACAGCTACGGCTCTTAATCTTGTTTCTCCAAGTAGCCGCTGGGTAGAGCTAGGTATTGCAATCTCGGTATTATTTGCGGCTTTAAACAATGTATGGCCGGTTATATTACGCCTTGGCTGGCTTACTTTTGCGTTTGGTTTGTTACATGGAATGGGCTTTGCCAGTGTACTGGGTGAGCTTGGGCTCTCGAGCGATTATCAATTGCTCAGCATTTTAGCGTTTAACTTAGGTGTAGAGCTTGGGCAGCTGAGTATACTGTGTATTGCACTGCCGGTGTTACTAACCATGCGCAATAAACCTATTTACATAAAATGGGTGATGCCAATTGGCTCTCTTGCAATCGCTGCAATGGCGCTATTGTGGTGCGTAGAGCGCATTTAGCATTAAAAAAGCGAGTCGTTTGACTCGCTTTTTAGTTTTCTATTACTTGGTTTTATCAAACGGCATTAGCAAGGTTTTCATCGCAGGCCTAAGCGCGATTAACACCGTTTCTTCGGTGAGCTCAGGGTAGAGCATCTTACGAAGCAGTAACCCCGCCATCATCGAAAAAATAACGTTAATGCGGCTTTCAAGTTCGTGTTCATCAGTGTCTTTAAGTGCACTACGTTCACTGGTGAGCAATTGACGCATACGTCCCCGTGCTTGAATATCCATATCTCGTAAAAGCGAGGCCACTTTACTATTGCGACCCGCTTCCGCCATCATGTCTAAATCAACCACACAGGCACCGGTATCCATATGCCTTTGTACACCAATGTTTAAGCCATCTATAAGCGCTTGCAGAACATCACCTGGGTGATCTTCAAACTCCTGAAAGATAGAAAACATTTCTTCCATGTCTTTAGCAATAATACTTTCAATTATTGCCTCTTTGCTTTCAAAGTAGTTATATATATGCCCAGCGCTCATGCCTGCCGTACGGGATATTTCGGCCATGCCTGCGCCATGATATCCCTTGCGTTTAAAACACTCTGAGGCAGCACTAAGCACCTGCTCTCGCCTAGCTTGTGCTAATGCTGGGTCTATATGCCTTTTAGCTTTCGTGCTCATAACCCTACTCCGGTATTAAGCGCATACTTAATACAGCGTAAGCTCATTGCATAGCTTAACTTAACAACACCTTTCATTTTACTGCTCTTGCACAGGTGTTTTAGCTATATTCCAGCCGCCACCTAAAGCTTTATACAAATTAATTTGGCTGGCAAGGTAAGCCTGCTGACCTGTTATTAACTGCTGTTGAGCCGAGTACCACGTACGCTGTGCATCAAGTACCTGTAGGTAGCTATCAGCGCCTTTTTCGTAACGCATTTTTGATAAATCGTACGTTAGCTGACGCGAACTAATTAACATATCGAGGGCATCAAGTTGCTCTTTGTAGCCTTCTCTATCTGCTAATGCATCGGCGGTTTCACGAAACGCATTTTGAATTTTTTGCTGGTACGTCGCCACCGCAATTTCTTGATCGGCCTTAGCCACATCAAGGTTTGCCTGATTACGTCCCATAGTAAAAATTGGTAAGTTGATTGACGGTACAAAGCTCCATGTTCCTGAGCCTGAATCAAACAAGCCACTTAAATCGCTAGACGTACTGCCCGCAGTCGCGGTTAAGCTAATGCTTGGGTAAAACGCCGCACGCGCTATACCTATATTCGCGTTAGCGGCTAATAAAGCGTGCTCAGCGGCTTTAATATCAGGGCGCTGCGTTAATAAATCAGAGGGTAAACCAACAGGTACTTCTGGTAAATCCAGTAAATTAGTTAACGAGTTAGTCGGTAATAAATCACTCGATACAGGACGCCCTACCAGTAAATCTAACGCGCTTTTATCACGCTTTAACAAGCGTTTATATGTTGCTATATCTACTTTTGCAGTAGCAACCGTACTTTTAAGCTGCTCAAGCGTAATTGCCGATGTAGCGCCTAAATCAAAGCTTTTTTGCGTAAGCGAGAGCGACTCCTGCTGCGAGCTTAATGTTTCTTTAGCAAGCTCTAATAGCTGTAAGTCAGTTGCGTAGTTTAACCAAGCATTGGCAAGCTCAGCAATGAGTGAAATTTGCGTGCTGTATTGCGTAAGCTCAGTGTTATAGAGGTTTTGCAGGGCTTGCTCAGACTGGTTACGTACCTTACCCCAAATATCTAATTCATAAGAGGTAATACCGACCGTTGCGCTGTACTGTGAGCTAATACCTGCTTCACCCGTACTGGTTAAGTCAGCCGGTAAACGTTGGCGCGTAGCCCCACCATTAAAATCTAATGAAGGGTATAAACCCGAATCTTCAATTTGGTATAAACCGCGTACACGCTGCACATTTAATACCGCTATTTGCATATCTTTATTATGCTCAAGGCTCAAGCTAATCAAGGTTTGCAATTTTTCATCATTAAAAAATTGCTGCCAGTGTAACTGTTGCGCTGCTGCTTGCTCAGTGTCAGATACATAAGTATCTGGCACTGGTAAACCAAGCTCTTTTTGCTCAGGGGCTAGTTGGCAGCCACTTAAAACAACTAATGTAATTGCGCTTAAAGTGAAGCGTTTAATGCTCATTGTGCGCTCTCCTTTTTATCGTCGGTGTTTTTCATTGGAAATACACGACGAACTAAAACAAAGAATAACGGCACAAATACCACCACTAAAATAGAAGAGGCAAGCGTACCACCTATAATCGAAATACCCAGTGCATTTTGCGCACCTGAACCGGCACTTGAGGCAATAGCAAGCGGTATAACACCACAAATAAAGGCCATTGAGGTCATTAATATTGGACGTAAGCGTAAGCGTACTGCTGCAATAGCCGCATCGACTAACCCTAGACCTTCTTGCATTTTATGAATCGCAAATTCTACGATTAATATTGCATTTTTAGAGGCTAATCCTATGGTGGTTAATAAACCTACCTGAAGGTAAATATCATTAGATAAACCTGCCATTACCGCGGCAACCGTCGCACCAAATATACCTAATGGCACAATAAGCATAACCGCAAACGGTACAGACCAGCTTTCATAAAGCGCTGCTAAACATAAAAATACAAACAATAGCGATAAACCGTAAAGTAACGGGGCTTGGCCACTGCTAGAGCGCTCTTGAAACGAAATACCCGTCCACTCAGAGGCAATTCCATTAGGAAGTTGTTTAACTAAGCGCTCCATTTCATCCATTGCTTGGCCAGTACTGTAACCTGGTGCAGCAGTACCTTGAATTTCCATTGCTGAAAAGCCGTTATAACGCTCAAGACGTGGTGAACCATAGGTCCAATACGAACTTGCAAAGGCTGAAAATGGCACCATATCGCCGCTGTCATTACGTACATACCACTTGTTTAAATCCTCTGGCACCATACGTCCTTGCGCTTCACCTTGAAGGTAGACCTTTTTAACGCGGCCACGGTCAATAAAGTCATTAACGTAACTACTACCCCACGCAGTTGATAGCGTGCTGTTAATATCTGCCTGAGACACACCCAGTGCTTGTGCTTTAGCAAGGTCAACATCAAGTTGCAGCTCGGGCATATCTTCTTGTCCGTTAGGGCGTACACCCGCCAAAATTGGGCTTTGACTCGCTAAACCAAGTAATTGATTACGCGCTGCTAATAAAGCATCGTGGCCAAGTCCAACCCTGTCTTGTAAGAAAATATTAAAACCATTTGCAGTACCTAGCTCAACAATGGCTGGCGGCGGGAAAGCAAACACAAACGCTTCTTTAATCGTTGAGAAATAGCCCATTGCTTTACCTGCCACACCTTGCACAGATAAATCATCACGTTCGCGCTCATCCCAATGCTTAAAGTTTACAAACCCTATTGCTGAGTTTTGACCAGAACCTGCAAAGCTAAATCCGGTTACCGTAAAAATACCGTTAACAGCTTCAGATTGATCGTTTAAATAGTGGTTTTCTACTTTTTTAACCACTTCTAATGTTTCTTCGGTAGTTGAGCCTGCAGGCAGTGAAACCTGGTTAAACAAAATACCTTGGTCTTCATCAGGTAAAAACGCTGTAGGTAGGCTTGAAAAGATATACACCATGCCCGCAACAATAAGGCCATAACATAAAAGGTAGCGCTTAGATAAGCGGATCATACGGCTTACAAAACTTTGCGCGCCGGCATTTGTTTTATCAAACCCGCGGTTAAAACCACTGAAAAAACGGCCAAACATCGAGCTATTATCATGCACGTGGCTAGGCTTTAAAAGCGTGGCACACAATGCAGGTGTTAAAATAAGTGCTACTAATACCGAGAGCCCCATTGCTGATACCAGCGTAATAGAAAACTGACGATAAATAACACCGGTAGAGCCACTAAAGAACGCCATCGGAATAAATACAGCCGACAGCACCATGGCAATACCCACTAGCGCGCCTTTAATTTCATCCATCGATTTACGTGTTGCTTCAAGCGCAGAGAGTTTTTCTTCACTCATTACACGCTCAACGTTTTCTACTACAACAATCGCATCATCAACCAGTAGACCTATGGCAAGTACCATTGCAAACATGGTTAATGTATTTATTGAATAGCCAAACGCGTACAAAATACCAAAAGTACCTAACAACACCACAGGTACAGCTATAGTTGGAATAAGCGTAGCGCGGAAGTTTTGTAAAAACAGATACATAACAACAAATACCAGCACAACCGCTTCTATCAATGTATGCACTACTTTTTCAATCGATAACGAAACAAACGGAGTAGTATCATAAGGAACAACAACATCTAAGCCTTCAGGAAAAAACGCTTTTAACTCTTCAATAGCAGCTTTTACACCTTCTGCGGTATCGAGTGCATTTGCCCCACTGGCAAGCTTAATACCTAAGCCCGATGCTGGTTGTCCATCGTAACGCGCTACAACACGATAGCTTTCACCACCAAGCTCTACACGGGCTACATCTTCAAGGCGTACAAACGAGCCATCGGCGTTTGCCTTAACTATAATGTCTTCAAACTCTTTTGCTGTTTGTAAACGGCTTTGTGCAGTAACGGTAGCATTAAGTTGCTGACCTTCAACCGCAGGCATGCCGCCTAATTGCCCAGCAGACACTTGGGCGTTTTGAGCACTGATTGATGCACTAATATCAGCAGGGGTTAACTTGTAGTTTTGCAGCTTAGCTGGGTCTAACCAAATACGCATAGCATACTGAGAACCAAACAGCTGAACCTCACCTACCCCTTCAACACGCGAAACAATATCTTGAACATTAGATGACACATAATCACCAATATCGATATTCGTCATGCTGCCATCTTTTGATACAAAACCCAGTACCATTAAAAAGTTACGTGCAGACTTAGCCACCGATACACCTTGCCTTTGCACTTCTTCAGGTAGCAAAGGGGTGGCTGTGGCTAACTTGTTTTGCACTTGTACCTGTGCAATATCCGGGTCAGTTTCGGCGCTAAATGAAAGCGTAAGGGTTGCTGAACCACTCGACTCAGAAGTCGATGACATATATAGCAAACCATCAAGGCCTTTCATTTTTTGCTCAATAACTTGGGTAACTGTATCCTCTAGGGTACGTGCTGATGCGCCCGGGTATGTTGCAGTAATACTAATTGCCGGCGGGGCAATTGACGGGTACTGAGCTATTGGTAAACTTTGAATAGCTAAAACACCTGCAAGCATAACCACGATAGCAAGTACCCATGCAAAGATGGGTCTGTCGATAAAAAATCGTGACATTAAAACTCTCCGTTATTGCGCTTTGTCAGCTGTTGCTGAAACTTCAGTCGGTGTTACCGGCGCTCCAGGGCGAATTTTTTGTAATCCTTCAATAATCACTTTATCGCCATCGCTTAGCCCGTCGGTTACTAACCAGTTTGAACCAATCGTTCTGCCTACTTTTAAAACGCGGCTTTCAACGGTGTTTTCTTTGCTAACAACCATGGATGTTGGCTCGCCTTTTGTATTACGGCTAACCCCACGTTGCGGCACTAAAATAGCGTTTTGTTTTACGCCCTCAACCACTGAGGCACGTGCATACATACCCGGTAATAATAACTTATCAGGATTTGGGAATTTAGCGCGTAAGGTAACCGACCCTGTGCTTGGGTCTACTGTCACTTCAGAGAACTGTAACGTGCCTTTAAGTGGATAAGTTGAGCCATCTTCCATTTGCAGTTCAACATCTGTTTGCGATTGTGAATCAACGCTCAATGAACCTGAAGAAATAGCTTTTTTAAGTTGAGTTAGCTCGTTGCTTGATTGGGTTAAATCAACATAAATAGGGTCAAGCTGGGTCACTGTTGCCAGTGCTGTTGTTTGATTAGCGCTAACAAGCGCACCAACAGTAACGCTCGATTTACTAATTTGGCCACTGATTGGAGAAGATACATGGCTGTAGTCTAGGTTAATTTGCGCCGATTTAAGCTGTGCTTTTGCCGTTAATAGCTCTGCTTGTGCTTGCTTTTGCGCTGCATCTGCTTCGTCAAAGTCTTGCTGACTTACGGCTTTAATTTTTAAAAGCTCGCTATAACGCGACGCTTTTGATTTAGTGCTGGCAATACTTGCCTCAGCGCGGGCCACAGCTGCTTCGCTTGCTGCTAGGTCAGCTTCAAACGTAGCGGGGTCAATTTGATAAAGCGCTTGGCCTTGCTTAACTTGAGCACCTTCTTTAAATAAACGCGATTGCACAATGCCACTTACTTGCGGGCGGATTTCCGCAATTTGAAAAGCACTAATGCGACCGGGAAGCTCCTTTTTTAGTGTAAGCGCTTGGCTTTTTAATGTAATTACACCAACAGGTACTGCTTGTGGAGCTGAAGCTTGTTGCGAGTCAGCTGCTTGGTCGCAACCTGTTAAAGCAACAGATCCAACGAGGGCTGTTAATACAAATAAAGCGATGCGAGAACGCTGCATGTTAAATACCTTTTAGTCTATTTATGTCTAGAGTGAACGATCATTCTAAAGTAAATCTAAACGAGAATAAATTAAAACGGGTGCAAATTTACACTAACTTACAGTTGCAAAATTAAACTACGCCATAGGTTGTAGAAGGTGTTAATTTGATGAAAAATAAAACGGATAAGTATGAAAAATAAATTTTATTGCGGTGCGTTATTTATTAACGTGCAACAAAAAAGCCAAGCTAAGCTTGGCTTTAATGCAAATTTATAACTATTTACCTATACGAGACACCAATAATTGCTCAACCCTTATGCCCTCAACATCAACCACCTCAAATTTAAAGCCATTAAAGGTAAAGTGCTCAGCACGTTTAGGTATACGCTTCATTGTGTATATTAAAAAGCCAGCCACGGTTTCAAAGTGCATTTGATCGGGAAACTCCTCAATGTCTAATACTTTTGCTAAATCAGAAATCGGGGTTAAACCATCCACTAACCACGAGTGCTCATCGCGGGCAATAATAAGTTCATCGCCTTGGTGGGTAATTAAATCTCCCATAAACCCTTTCATTAAATCTTTTACGGTAACAATACCGACTAACAAGGCATATTCATTTACTACCACAGCAAACGGTTTTGCAGCACTTTTAAATGCATTTAGCGCCTCAGACAGGCTTAGGGTTTCTGGTAAATAAAACACGTCTGTTTCAATCAGCTCTTGCTTAATATTAGCTGGCTCACCTTTTAGTACTTGTCGTAGTATATCTTTTGACTCAACAGAGCCGCGTAATTTATCTAAATTACCCGAGACCACTAAAAAATGATTATGGGGGTTTTCAATAATTTTGGTGGCTATATCGTGGCTGCTTTCATTTAAGTCAAAATAAACTATTTGGTCGCGTGGGGTCATTACACTTGATAAAAAGCGTGCTTCTAGTTCAAACACATTGCCAATTAGCTCATACTCTTGTTGTTGTAAGCTGCCGTATTCTGCGCCCGCATCCATCATCGCCACAATGTCTTCGGTGGTAACAATATCTTCTCGCTCTGCGGGTACTTTAAATAAACGCAGTACAAAATTAGTTAAACCATTAAAAAACATTACTAATGGCGTAAGTGCAAAAGTGACCCATCGCATTATCGTTACCACACGCACAGCCACCGCTTCGGGCATGATCATCGCTAAACGCTTTGGCATTAAATCAGCAAATAATATAAACAGCGAGGTAATGGTAAAAAACGAAAATAAAAAGCTAATTTTTTCAAGGTGTACACCTTGATAAAAAAGCACCAAGATACTTTGTACATAAGGCGATAGCGCTTGTTCGCCCACTATTCCGCCTAAAATAGCAATCGCGTTTAGGGCAATTTGGATCATCGCAAAAAACGCCCCAGGGTTTTCTTGCAGTTTTAATACCGCGGCCGCGTTATCACTGCCTTCATCGGCCATTACCCGCAGTTTAATTTTACGCGACGCTGCAATAGCAATTTCCGACATGGCAAACAACGCACTGATCAAGATCAATAAGCTAATCCCGATTAAATCACCCATTTAACGCTCCAAAAAGTTAGCGCTTTTTCAATAAAAAGCAGCTGATTATAGACGCTTTTTTAAACGCGGCAATTTATATTTATGCTTTTACAGGCTAAATTAATAAGCCATTGAATTAGCGTTGTTTATTTTGCTTTTTTGCTTCATCGAATGCCAGCGCAAGTCTATCTTGTAGGCTTTGCGACATGTTTTTATTACAGGCAAAGTAAAGGGGAGAGTGTTGTGTATTGAGCGTTAATATAGGCTCTAATAACTTAAGCTTTGGCTCAAACTGTGCGCGGTAGTTAAATTGTTTTTTACTTAAAATAACAAAGTCGAGAATATCGTGCCGTGTGCTTATTAATTTATCTATTTTGTCAAAGCTATCAATTATCAGTAAATTTTTAGCTTCAGTAAAACCGCGTTCTAATAAAAAATGATGACTAAAATTATCACGAATAACTGCGGTTTTATATTTTTTAGCATCGCTAAGCGTTTTTAAGCGAATGTTACGTGATTTAAGGGCATAAATAGCAGAGTCAAAACTTTCAAGCTCCGCTATCCAACTAAACTTACCTTCTCGCTTGGGCAATCTTGCAATTGAAAATATGCAGGTGTTTTTATCTCGCAATGTAGCGTTATAAGATAGCGCCCAACTATGCGCTAGCATAATATAATTAATATCTGTATTGGCGAGCGCGTTTCTCACTTTATCTACAGAGCGCCCTGCAAGTTGGTTGTTTTCGTCAATGTATTGAAAATCGGGGAATACTTCGGTCACTATTGTAATTTCAGCTGCATTGAGCCTTATGCATGCAAAACACAACAAAAATAAGTACAGCTTCATTCAGCTTCGCCTCAAAACTAAAACAGATATACACCAACTATAGCCGAGGGTAACCGAACCGCTAGTTTTTAACCTAGCCCTATACACTGATAGGACTAGGTTTTTTAAAGACTAACCTGCTATCTATTCATTGCACTAATTAAGAACGCTGAAATTTTAGCGCCTTCACGTAATGTTGTTTCTGAACTTGCTTGGCCTACTAATGAGCTGTCGGTAAATGGCGCTATTTCCATCATGTCGGCGCCAGTAATTGGAAACTCATCGGCAATAGCTTGTAAAATATCCAGTGCATGTTGCGGGGTTAAGCCGTTATCTTCTGGTGTGCCCGTGGCTGAGGCAAATTCGGCATCGAGTGCATCTATGTCAAAGCTTACATACACTTCATCTACGTTATCGGCTTTAAGCTGCGCAATGGTTTCATCCGCAACCGCTTTTGTACCACGCTCTATTATTTCATTAGCCCAATGTTGTTTTACACCAAAGGTGCTTTCCCAGTGCGATTTAGGTTTACCGCTTGAGCGAATACCAAACTGGATTAAATGATGCGGTGCAGGTAAAAACTCTAATATATGCGTACACCACGAGCCAAAACATAAATCTATCCCTAAGCGCTCTACTAATAAATCGGTATGCGCATCAAAATGAATAATAGCGGTACGTTTGCCTTGCTCACGCTTAGCTTTTAAATACGCTTTAGTTAGCGGGTAGCTAATTGAGTGATCGCCCCCAATCCCAAATATGCCTTTATCTTTAAATGTGGCGTAAAAGCTGTCACACACATCTTCGGTAATAGAAAGTGGGCTTACGTAGTAATCATCGTTTTTATCGCCGTATAGGGCTTTTTGGCAGTTTGAAATTGTGGCGTCGTTTAAGTATTTATCATGCAATAAATGCGGGATAACGCGTACATCACCTAAATCAAAAGAGCGGCACTGGGTTTGCTGATCAATCAAGGCTGAGCGTAAAAATAATGGCCCCCAGTTTGCTCCACGTAAAATACCGCCGCCACAATCTGAGCTAATACCTAACATAACCGCTTTGTGAGGAGATTCGGGTAATTGTGTTAAAGAATCGCGCCACAAAACATCAACATTTTCGCTTTGCCCATACAATTTATTACGTAATGCCGCTTTACGCTCTTTCGCGGTATTAACTGTAAATACACCATCGCCAGGTGCACATAAACAGTGCTCTACTTTACGTTTAAACGCGTCAAATTGTGTGCTCATAATAAATCCTATACTTGTGTGTTTTATTCATGTGGTTTTGATTAGTTATGCAAAAACTAAAATTATCGACCTATTTGCAAATATCGCGTAATGCGCTCACTTATTGCTCAAGCATTATTTACGCGCTTATATAAAAGCCGTTAAAATAAAGTCAAAATAAAACCGTAACTATTTGTTATTAAATAACTAAAAATGCTTTAAACCACGTATTGATAAATTTAAATTATCACCATAATCAATACATATAGACTCTCAATAAACAAGTCAACCACCCACCTTTTAACGAACTTTAAACCTTTGATTTAATATTCAATGTGAATGAATAAAGCCATCATTTATAAGTATTTTTCAACATCGGACATACGTCCTGTACTTAGTTTACATTTGCCGTAATGATGCTAGATTGACAACAAATTTTTATAAAAAGGCTTAGTTATGGAAAAGGTATTTCACTTAGGATTATGTATTGACGATTTAAAAGGGGCTGAGCTTGCTATTGTCCCTGGTGACCCAGATCGTGCTGCACGCATTTCTCAATTCCTAGACAACCCAACCTGCCTTGCTCAAACACGTGAGTTTCATGTTTATTTAGGCCAGTTAAATGGTCACTCTGTGGTGATTTGTTCAACCGGTATTGGCGGCCCTTCAACCTCTATTGCTGTAGAGGAGCTGGCACAGCTTGGCGTACGTACTTTCTTACGTATTGGTACTACTGGGGCAATTCAGCCACATATTAATGAAGGTGATATTTTAGTAAGCCAAGCGTCTGTGCGTTTAGATGGCGCAAGCCAACACTTTGCACCACTTAGCTACCCTGCGGTATCTGACTTTTTTGCGACTCAAGCTATGGTGCAAGCGTGTAAAAACCTAGATATCGACTTCCACATTGGTATTACTGCCTCAAGCGACACATTCTACCCAGGGCAAGAGCGTTACGATACGCATTCGGGTTATGTACCTAAGTCATTACAAGGTAGCTGTGAAGAGTGGCAAAACCTAGGCGTGATGAACTACGAAATGGAGTCTGCTACCTTATTTACCATGTGTGCAGCGCTAGGCCTTAAAGCGGCGTGTGTTGCCGGTGTATTGGTTAACCGTACTCGCCAAGAAATTCCAAACGTTGATCACGGTGAAATTGAGAAAAAATCAGTGGCTGTGGTATTAGAAGCTGCAAAAGTACTATTAGGCTAATGCCTTTTTAGCGCTTTAATAAAACGCATAAAGCACAGCAATTGCTGTGCTTTATTGTTTTTAGCTTACCCTAAATTCTGGTTACCTTAGCTTTGCGCTAATCACTTCTATTTCTGGCAAATTGCTAAAGCTTGCAAGTACCGCACGTGCTACTCCCCCTTGGTTTTCATGACCTTGGGTTTCTAAGAGTGTAATTGCTTTAATCGTTTTATCGTTAAAGCTTAGACCCGCTAAAAACAATTGACTAAGCGCACTTTGTAGTGGCGAAAGGCTTGGGCTGTAAGCCGCGTTTTCTGCGTAACTGCCGTAAAAGTCACCATTGTTAAAGGTACTTATTTTAACTGCGCTAAAGTTGTTACTGTAAGGTACGTAGGCCATTAGCGCCATGGCTGCTAGCTTTTCATCAAGGGCTGTATCTGCAAATGTGTGTTGCTGCTGTTTTGGGTTAAACAGGCTAAAATCGTTGCCTAAATCAGTGGGGCCAAATGAATGCGGTAATAAATCAGCTAATTTAAAATGTTGCTCTGGCAGTAAAATATCAAACTCTTTTGCATCAGCCAGTTCGTTCATAAACTGCCTGCAATAACCACATGGGGCATCGCTAATTGCTATTTTTAGTATTTTTTTTGCGCCATTTAACCACGCATTGTTAATCGCCGACTGCTCTGCATGCACGACTAAACTAAGCGCTTGGTGATCAAACTCTACATTAGCACCAAAATAAAAATTTATATCACCTTGCTCATCAAGTGCTTTAACAATCGCTCCCACATGAAAATGAGAAACAGGAGCCACCGAAAATTCAGACGCTAAAGGCACCAAACCTTGTAATAACGAATCATCAGATACATTAAGTTGCGCGCATAATTGGCTAATATCGTTAGGATGTAAAATACCGCGCTGGGCTTTTAATTGGCTGCGTAATGCTTGAGTTTGCGAAACGCTTAGTGAGATATGTGAATTTGTGAGTGCTGTGTCTTGTTGCACAGTAAAAGTTGCTGATGCCATAACATATTATAATTATTTAATGGCTAAGTAGTTTAAAAGGTTAGGCGCCTAAATGCTAGCAAAAAAAGGGAGCACACTGTGCTCCCCTGTTTTTTAGTTAAAGTAGACTAACCAGTATTGCGCATACCTGCAGCAATACCTGTCATAGTGATCATTAATGCATTATCAATATCACCTTCACTTACTTTATCGCTTGAGCGCGAACGGCGCAGCAGCTCAACTTGCAGTACATTAAGCGGATCGGTGTACGGATTACGCAGCGCAATCGACTCTTTTATCCATGGTTGATCTGCCAATAAGCTATTTTGTGGGCTAAGCGATTGCACTAAGCTAACTGCTTCTTCTAGCTCTTTACGTAACGAGATACCTAGTGGTTTGTACATATCTTCCACCAGCGCGTTATCGTAATGCTCACTTAACCAGCTATCGGCTTTACTAAATACCATTTCTAGCATTTCAAGGCGTGCTCTGAAAAATGGCCATTGCAGGCTCATTTCGTGCAGTGTTTCTATGCCGTATTTATCGAGTGCCGCTTTTAAGCCTGTTAATGCACCAAGCCATGCAGGTAACATTAAACGGTTTTGGCTCCATGCAAAAATCCATGGAATAGCACGTAAGCTCTCAACCCCACCATTTGGGTTACGTTTCGCAGGACGCGAGCCCAATGGTAATTTAGACAGCTCTAGCTCAGGCGTTGCCATTCTAAAGTAAGGAACAAAGTTTTCATCATGGCGAACCACATTACGGTAGTGATCGCACGACTGCTCGCTTATCAACTTCATCACTTCACGCCATTCTTGCTTAGGTTCTGGCGGTGGTAATAAGTTACTTTGCAGTACGGCACCCGCGTAAATGTTTAAACTTTGCAGTGCTACATCGGGCAAACCAAACTTAAAGCGGATCATTTCGCCTTGCTCAGTTACACGCAAGCCACCTTTTAATGAACCAGGCGGTTGTGAATGCAGTGCTTGTGCAGCAGGCGCCCCACCGCGCCCTACCGTACCACCACGACCATGGAATAAAACAAGTTCAATGCCGCGCTCATCGGCAAGCTGCACTAGTTTATCCATTGCTTCGTACTGTGCCCAACCTGCGGCCATCATGCCGGCATCTTTAGCTGAATCAGAATAACCAATCATGACATTTTGGGTATTTTTAATATGCCCGCGGTACCATACGTTATCAAGCAACGTGGTAATTACATCGCTACCGGCGTTTAAATCGTCAAGCGTTTCAAACAAAGGCGCTACTGGTAAATCAAACTGACAGCCACTTTCTTTTAAAAGCAGTTGTACAGCTAAAATGTCAGAGGCGGTACGCGCCATTGAAATAATATACAAGCCAAATGTTTTTTCATCTTGCTTAGCTATTACATCAAAGGTGTCGAGTACTTCTTGCACCTCTGGACTTGGTTGCCAGTTTTTAGGAATAAGCGGACGGCGAGAATTAAGCTCGGTAAGCAAAAATGCTTGTTTGTCTTGCTCTTGCCATTGGTTGTAATCGCCTAAGCCTAGGTGGCGTGTAAGCTCAGAAAACACATCGCTGTGGCGGTCTGAATCTTGGCGTACATCAAGTTTTGCCAAACGCAGGCCAAAGCTATTTATACGGTGCAGTAAATCAAGTAATAAACCATCGGCGACAACTTTCATGTTGCACTTTAATAAAGAGCGATAGCACACCTCTACTGGGTGCTTGATTTGATTTATATCAGTGATTAAGTCTTCTGAATCGCTGCGCTTATTCTTAATTTTTGCACCTAAATGTACAACTGTTTCAGAGACTTGGTTTTTAAGCTTTTTAAGTACAGCGCGATAAGGTTCAAAGTCTTGTCCTGCCAGCTCAATTAGCTCATCGCTTGCATCTGACATGCTCAGCTCTGCGCTTAGCGTGTCAATATCACGGCTGTATAAATCAAGCGCCATCCAACGACCATGATCAAGTACTTGCTGTGTTACCTGTGCGGTTACAAATGGGTTACCGTCACGGTCTCCGCCCATCCAAGAGGTAAACTCAATGGGGCTGTAATCAATTGGGAGCTCTAAATTTAAATGCTCTTTAACTTGATCTGAAAACTCACGTAAAAAGCGTGGCACAGCATGCCATAAGCTGTTTTCAATAACAGCGTATCCCCATTTAGCTTCATCAACTGGGCTTGGGCGAGAACGACGAATATCATCGGTGTGCCATGCTTGGCTGATAAGCTGAGCGATACGGTTTAAAATAGCTTCACGCTCTTGTGGTAAATTGTCTTTGCGCTCAAGCGAGGCTAAACAATCACTTAATTCTACGTGCTTATTAATAATGGTACGGCGCGTCACCTCGGTTGGGTGAGCAGTTAATACTAAGTTTATGTGGAGTTTTGAGAGTGTTTCGGCCAGATGATTACTATCTAATTGGCCTTCTTTTGCTTTTGCAGTTAACGTTTTTAATGTTTGAGTGAGAGGGTTTAGTTGGCAAAAACCAACATCATTAAAACGCGAAACAGTGTGGAACTGCTCTGCTACATTAGCTAAATTTAAAAAATGATTAAATGAACGGGCAACCGGTAAAAGCTCTTCATCACTAAGCGCATGTAGTACCTCAATTAGCGCTTGTCTGTCGTCTTCATTACCACTGCGAGATGACTTTGATAAAGCACGAATTTCCTCTACTTTATCTAAAATCGCTTGGCCTTGGGCATCTTTAATAGTTTGTCCTAGTAGCTGCCCAAGTAAATTAACATTACCTCGCAAGGCGGCATATTGTTCACTCATTTCTCAGTCTCCTTTGTTTCATGGAATGCTATTAATATCATCATGAGCGCAGATTTAATAGATCCATTTGCAATGGTGAATCGTAATTAGCTATATGTAAATTATTAGAAAACGGCTTTTATGATCATTTTTTACGACGCCAGCTGCCCGCTTTGCAATACCGAAATGCAGCACCTTAAAGATGCTGATACTAAACATAAAATTGTTTTAGAAGACCTTAATAGCCACGATTTTAGCGCACGTTATCCAAGTGTTAATAAAAACAAGGCCATGGCTATATTGCATGCACAGTTACCAACTGGCGAGATGATTTACGGCTTAGATGTTACCTATCAAGCGTGGAAAACAGTAGGAAAATACCGTTGGTTGAAAATTTTTCGCTTGCCAATAATTCGCTACTTCGCTGATGGCGCCTATGTGTTTTTTGCAAAACACAGACAAAAAATAAGCCGTTTGCTCATGCCAAACGCCTCCTGTTTAAACGGCCAATGCACTGTTAATACAAAGGACAAACAATGAAAACAATTGTTTTATTTGGTGCCAGCAGCGCAATAGCACAAGCTTATATTGAGCACCTACAAATAAATGCCCCCACAGTGCAAGTTATATGTGTTAGCTCAAAAAAGGCAGATACAAATAGTAATGTTGTTTACCTAAAGAGCGATTACACAGCGCAAAGCTTAGCCAAGGTTACAACTTACTTAAAAGAGCAAAATGCCGATATTCAACAAGTCGTTATGTTTAATGGCACTTTACACAACAAAACCCACATGCCAGAAAAAAAGCTAGAAGAGCTAAACGCAGACTATTTTAACGAATTATTTAATTCCAACACACTCACTCCCTTACTATGCTTACAAAGCATTTTGCCGCTGTTAACACATAAAACGCAGTGCACTATAACGGCGCTCAGTGCGCGTGTGGGCAGTATAAACGATAATAAATTAGGCGGTTGGTATACATACCGCGCATCTAAAGCGGCCTTAAACATGCTATTTAAAACCGCAGCGATAGAACTGGCGCGCCGAGCTAAAAATACTAAACTGGTGTTATTTCATCCGGGCACTACCGATACTGCGCTTTCAAAACCATTTCAAAAAAACGTACCTGCGGATAAGCTTTTTAGCGCTGAATTTGTAGCTAAACAGCTTTTTACACTTACGTTTAATAACCCTCATTTAGAACTTAACGGTGAGCCCGCCTATTTAGATTGGCAAGGCAAAGCCATACCCTGGTAAGGACCTTTAATGCATTTTACTAAAGAGCATATAAACGCACTTGAAAAACACACTCGTACTCATTTAATTAATTCACTTTCGGGTTTTAAAAGCGCCAACTTAATTGGCACGCAAGATAAGCAAGGCAATACAAATGTAGCTATTGTTAGCTCGGTTATTCATTTAGGGGCTCACCCGCCATTGGTTGGCATGATAATGCGCCCTAATAGCGTGCCTCGACATACGTTCGAAAACATCATAGAAACCGGCTGTTACACTATTAACCAAGTTAATAAGGCCATATATAAGCAAGCTCATCAAACATCAGCCCGCTACGATAAAGGCGAGTCAGAGTTTGACGCAACAGGTTTAACGCCAGAATACCTAAATGAATTTACAGCCCCTTTTGTGCAAGAGTCGCGATTAAAATACTCTGTAAAATACGTTGAGCACCAACACTTAGCCGTTAATGGCACCGAGCTGGTTATAGGTGAAATTACCGATGTGTATTTAGATGAAGCTGCGCTACAAAGTGATGGCTTTTTAGATTTGCAAGCCATTGAAACAGTGGCTGTGACAGGGCTTGATAGCTACCACACTAGCAATAAATTATCGCGTTTACCTTACGCTAAAAAACCTTAGCATGCATGTTGTCGCATAATATTGAATTATGCTTTTACATTAAACACAATGCCTAACACCAATCTGCTTATTCGGGCTTTTTAACA
Organism: Pseudoalteromonas sp. Angola-4; assembly: GCF_028599265.1. NCBI lineage: Bacteria > Pseudomonadati > Pseudomonadota > Gammaproteobacteria > Alteromonadales > Pseudoalteromonadaceae > Pseudoalteromonas > Pseudoalteromonas sp. Angola-4. Next base: position 434,747 of record NZ_JAQREK010000003.1, read on the forward strand.
TTTTAGTGAAATTTAATATGTTCAATTGCTCAAGTATTTATGCAGCTTGGTATTGAAACCAAGGAGACTTTTATGGCCACACTAGGCGTTGGTACACACACAAGCGAGCAAGCATTAGCGGGATTAAGCAACATGACCGCCAATGTAACCCCTATTCAAGCAGATGAATATTTACAGCGCATTGCAAAAGCACAAGCGTACATGCAAGCAAATAATATAGATGCAATTTATTTAAATGCAGGTACAAACCTTACTTATTTTACAGGCATGAAGTGGTATGCAAGTGAGCGCATGGTTGGCGCCATTTTACCCGCTATAGGCGATGTACAATACATAGCCCCTTATTTTGAAATTGGCACCCTAAACGGCTTTAAAGTGATTGAAGGCCCCATTCATGGCTGGCAAGAGCACGAAAACCCTTATGCGCTATTTGTTAACGTATTAAAGCAGCTCAACATTAATGACAATGCCACAATAGGCATTGATGAAAGTGCGCAGTTTTTTATATTCGACGGTATTAACAAAGCGCAAAAAGGCTTAAATATAGTTAATGCACAAAGCGTTACTGCATATTGCCGCATGCATAAGTCGGTAAACGAATTAGCGCTTATGCAATGCGCAATGGACATGACTTTAGCTGTACATCAAGCAACTGCAAGTATGCTATATGAAGGTATTACCACCACAGAGGTAGAAGCCTTCATTAAAAAAGCGCATCAAAAGGTAGGTGCCCCAGGTAACTATTTTTGTATTGTTTTATTTGGTGTGGCGACCTCATTTCCACATGGCGTTAAAGATGCGCAAGTGCTTAAAAAAGGCGATATGGTATTAATAGATACCGGTTGCAAAGTGCATGATTACCTATCAGATATAACCCGCACCTATGTATTTGGTGAGCCAACAGTGCGCCAGCGCATGTTTTGGGATCATGAAAAAGCAGCGCAACTCGCCGCTTTTAGTGCTGCAAAAATTGGCGCTACGTGTGAAGCAGTTGATGCAGGCGCTCGTCACTATTTAGCGGCTCACGGATTGGGGCCACAGTATCAAACACCGGGCTGCCCGCATCGTACGGGCCATGGTATTGGCTTAGATATTCACGAATGGCCTTATTTAGTCGGTGGAGACAAAACCCCACTTGCACCTGGCATGTGTTTTAGTAACGAGCCAATGCTAGTTATACCCGATGAATTTGGTGTGCGTTTGGAGGATCACTTTTATATGACCGACAACGGCCCACATTGGTTTACACAGCCAAGTTATAGTATTGACGACCCGTTTGGGCTTAACGCTTAAACCCTTTATAAAGAGCAGCCATTAGCTGCTCTTTTTAGTTTGAGGATTGATAATGCATACTTCATCCCAATATCCTCTGTTATACCAAAGCAATCCGCAAAAGGATGAATATGAAAAACTTTAAAATTGATATCGTGTCAGACGTAATGTGCCCATGGTGCGTAATAGGTTATAAAAACCTAGAAACAGCGCTTGGCCAACTTAAAGACGAGATGAGTGCAGATATTACATGGCATCCTTTTGAGCTAAACCCTGACATGCCGCTTGAAGGTCAAAATTTAAACGAGCACCTAATGCAAAAGTACAACCTGACTGAAGAGCAAGGCGATGAAAATCGCAAAAACATGTTCGAAGCAGGTCAGCGTGCCGGGTTTACCTTTAATTTTGATGGTGAGCGCATCATGATCAACAGCTTTGATTTACACCGCCTACTTACTTGGGCGCGTGAAGAAGATAAGCAAACCGAATTAAAGCTTGCCATGTTTGAAGCACACTTCACCGATTTAAAATACTTAAATCAGGAAGACGCTCTTCTTGATGTAGTAGAAAGTGTTGGCCTTGATAAAGAACAGGCGCGTAGTATTTTACACTCAGATAAATACGTTCAAACAGTACGCCAAGAGCAAGACCGCTTTAAGCAACTCGGTATTACTTCAGTCCCTACATTTATTATCAACGATAAATACGCAATCAGTGGCGGACAACCAAGCGACTCATTTATTCAAGCACTAAAACAAATTAGTGAAGAAGAAGCCAAACAAGACGCTTAGTTAGCTAGCAAAATTAAAGGCTGCAATATGCAGCCTCGTAGCCAAACAATGCTAATTTAAGCATTTTCAAACTCTTTATAAATTAGCCACTTTGGCAGGTAAGGGGTGTCGGGCACTTGCCAACCATGTTTATCATAGGCAAGGCTAGCCACTGCGCTTATTAGCAGAGCTACATCGCCTGTCCACGTAACTGCGCCCTCAGGTGGGTCATTGTAGAATGTATAATGTAATTCATTAGCCTTGTAGATTGCCCGTTTATAATGAGCTTCATCGTTTGATAAAAGCGCTACCCACACATCCAAATAAGGCAAGAAAAGCATGTTCACATAAGGCGCTCTAAATTCATCAACATGCTCAGGGCCTGATTTTTCCATTACCTCGCGTAATAACACTGTTTGGTCCGCGTCTTGTACAAATATATTTCGCACAAAATTTAGGAGTGCGAAGTCAAGGGCGTCAGGGTACTCAAGCCAACTTTCTTCGCATCGACAGATTAGCTCAGTCGCATCAGCATCTCTTAAACACAGGGCTAAACTTAATTGCAGTAACCAATCATCAACCATGATTAAGCGATGTTCAGAATGACCTTCTAAGCAAAATACGTGATCTTTTAAAGTAAAAATATGGCGCTGCCCGGGGTTTGACACTAAATTATAGTGCGCATGTAATAAATCTAGGCCAAAGCGCATAATAGACGCGCCCTCAAGCCCTTTTTCTGCATTTTGTGCATGAAAGCTTAGACTTATACAATCCATTGCGTCAGAGTTTAACCGTGCCTGCGGCTCCTCATAAATCGCGGGCTCTAGCTCGAGATAACGCTGCCACCTATTGTTATAAGTATCTAAATGAATATGAAAGGCATTTTGCAAGTTCACTAATTTATAGTGGTCATTGTGGTACTTTAAATCGCTCATAACTGAATCTTTCCAATGGTGTAATTTGTCACGTCAAACGTTGGTTTTAAACTACTGCCAGTTTGAAACTTCTGTTGCACTTTACGAAATTCAATGTTATCAGAATAACTATCAAATGCTTGCAAAGTGTTGCCCAAGGCTTGTGTAAATAGGGTGGTCAGGTCTTTCTTTTTGACACTATTTTACTTACACGAGAATAGTGCAATTGAAAATAGTCACCAATCTCTTTCAAAGTGTCTTGTCCTGAAATCTGTTTACACATTTCAGGACAAGACAAGTTTAAAACTAAATAAGGCTGCACATTGTAGCCCTATTGGTTCTCAACTGTAATATGCAAATATTCGCCGCTGTAGTTGATTAAGTAATCCTTACTAGCGCAGTAATAGAGCGCCCCTGACTTGAGTATTTCCTCCTCAGTATTTTTAATTATTAACGCGCAGCGATGCGTATTTTCGAAAGTCTTAATCGATATTTCTAAAAAGCCTATGAGGGATTTATTATTTATTGTTACCTGCTCTGTTATTAAGTTTATTTTAATAACCCTAGCCAATCGAAAATATTTATAAACTATATACAAACTGGCTAAGCAGCTAATTGTCAGTATCATCTCCCCTGCTACTTTGTTAAAGCCACCTTCGTATGTTGGTAAATGAGTGAATAGACTAGTAAGCTCCCCTAACGCTAAAACGAGCCCTGCTAATATAGCGATAGCTCCTATCCCTACACCTTTAGATTTTATTAGCGTGACTGTATTTTTCATAATAATAGGTAGTTGATATTGCTTATGGTTAATTTCTAATATAGGAACATATCTACTATTTGTTCCTTTGCCACAATTAACATTACACGAATAGATTTTTACACTGGCATTATAAGTGCATTATTAGCAAAGAAAATTATTACATGCTCTGTGAGATAATTTTGTGCGAATGATAGGTAAAAATTACATTTATTTAGACCCTTTTTTCAAAGCGACCAACAATGTTGAAACCTACATTTGTACTGTCTGCACAAATAAATTAACTATTTAAAGTAAGGAGTACACATGGCTAAGTCAGCAACATTATACAGAATGGTAACTAATGAGCATATTTGCCCATTTGGACTCAAATCAAAAGATTTACTTAAGCGAAAAGGCTATAAGGTAGATGATAAGCCGCTGACTTCGCGCGAAGAAACCGATGCATTTCAACAAAAGTACAATGTTGATACCACACCACAAACATTTATCGATAACGAACGCATTGGCGGGTATGACGACCTGCGCGCTTACTTTAATAAATCGGAGCCTGGCCAACAAGGTACTACTTATACTCCCGTAACGGCCATTTTTGCTGTTACACTATTGCTTGCCTTTGCATTTAGCTACTCGACTGGCTTTGCACTTTTTTCAATGCATACAGTTATGCTGTTTGTCGCGTTAACAATGGGCGTACTGGCTATTCAAAAATTACGCGACTTATACAGCTTTAGTAATTCTTTTATAACCTATGATTTATTTGCGATGAAAGTAGTGAGATATGCTTATGTGTATCCATTTTTAGAAGCATTTGTAAGTATTGGCATGATTGCAGGGCTTTCAGCATATATTGTTGCACCAATTTCTTTATTTATTGGGGGTGTTGGCGCCGTGTCGGTGATTAAGGCTGTTTACATAGACAAACGAGAGCTTAAATGTGCCTGTGTTGGCGGAGATAGTAATGTACCGCTGGGGTTTGTCTCTCTGACCGAAAACCTGTTTATGATTGCGGCGGGTATCTGGATGTTTATTAAATAACCTTAATTCAGGTTAAATAATGGGCTTGATAACTAAGCGGATTATTTTACATGACTGGTATTTTAGTGTAAAAAAGGGGACTAACTAAATAATAAAAGGAATTAAAATGAAATACTTACTGTCTATAATTGCCGCTCTAATCATTACTGGCTGTACTACAACTCCACTTCAAGACAGTCCTACCGCAACAGTAAAATCAACAGTTCCCCCTAAATACCCTGTTGCAGAGGTACGTAACAAAACAGAAGGTTTTGTTACCATGTCTTATGATGTAGATAGTTATGGGCGCCCAAATAATATTAAAGTTATTAACGCTAAACCTGAACAAGTGTTTAATAGCGAAGCCAAACGTGCCCTATCTAAATGGCAATACTCACCTAAAGTTGTTAATGGTGTTGCTGTACCTGATAAAAACTTAGAAATGACAATTGAGTTTAATTTGGATAATTAATAATCGGGTAAGGTTATATCTTAAAGGCTGCAGTGTGCAGCCTTTTTAGTATTTGACAGCGAGCTTATTAAGTACGATAAAGCACTTTAATTACATGCCAGCCAAATTTAGTTTTAACTAAATGTGGCTCTAAAATAGCGCCATTAAAGGCTATTTTGTCAAACTGTGGAACCATTTGCCCACGTCTAAACTCACCTAAGTCACCGCCTTTTTTACCTGATGGGCACGACGAGTATTTTTTAGCTAAGGTTTGAAACTTGGCACCTTTACCTAATTGCTTAATAATGTCTTCTGCTATTTCTTTGTGTTTAACCAATATGTGGAGTGCGTGCGCTGTGCTTGCCATTTCAAAACCCTGATAATTTAAAACGCGGCGATTTTAGCACAGCCACCTAAACCTAGCATCTACTTATAGCTGACCAATCAAATAATTGGCGTCACCCAATAGCACGCTTTAATTCACAAAACCTGATATTTGGTCTAAGCAGCTATAGCTAGGGTCCGAGAGTGGGCTCAAGCTAGTTACTTTTCTAATTCGTGGTGCTTTACTTTTTTCATGACTGGCAATAAATCCCTCCACTAAAAGCATTCGATCACTACAATGCTTAACAAACCCCTCAGTTACATCACCGTAAAATGGGAATACTAAGTATTGCTTTGACATTTTTTCTAGAGCTGCACGATCTTCATAAAAATCAAGGTGTCCGTAATGTCCAACTAAGCACACTTTAGTTCCAACCAAATCATTTTGATTCTTAAACAGTTGACCCCATGATACTTTTTTACATTCTATACTTTCCTGTAAGGGAAATGCTTTTACAGAAAAGACCACAACCATTAAAGCTAACAATCTAGACATAGATATAAATTTTTTCATATTTGGATTCTATTAACTTTCCGGGAGGATTGCTCTATAACGCATCCGCACACTTTAAACTATGAGGCCAAAAACATTATAACCCCTTGATTTATATAAATTAACATCTCAATATTAGCAGCGATCAACCAAAGGCAAGAAGAAAAACCTAACCCAATTAGTTTTCTGCTTCTGCTAAGAGCCTTTTTAAAATCAGTTTTTTAATAACGTTCTTAAATTCACAGCTGAGAAAAATACCATAGCTATACACACAAACAACAAAAGATAAATACCGTAGCCTACACCAACCATTAGGTAGGATTTACTAGGCTCCTGAGGATTATAATAAACATTAACTTTATCCCTCGTTTGATATTTTTTAAGTTGTAAATCTCGCTCCGCTCTATCAAGCATAGAGTTGACGTTTGATACTCGATTTCCAACAAATAGCTTTTCATCAAGCATATAAGAGTATTCAACCTCTATAATATAGCGCTCTTGGTTATGTTGTATACGTAGTCCATTACTATAAATAACAGTACCCTCAACCATAGGCCAACTTTTCGTAGTCAGACCTTCTGAAACAACGGTTACTAAATATGCACTCCAAGCTAGTGAACTTAAAAGCATTACAACAAAAAAGACTCTACTTTTATTAAACATATCAGCACCTAATTTTTTGGGACTACACAATATATTTGTTTATGGAGACAATGATTCAACACGATAGTAAATTTCTTTACCTGCGATCAATTATAAATAATGTTTTGCATCATCTGGATTGGGTATTCTGCAATAGTTGTACTTGCCAAATAAGGTATAGCGGTTTAAAGCAATTTTGTCGTACAGCCAATTATTAAAGGTGTTGGGTAAAACACTAAATACAGTGGCTAATTTATAGGGGTAACCTAGCTGCTTTACCACTTCAAAAAAAGCATGACTTTGCGTGTACGCTTTGCCGTTTTGTAGGTAAACCATTGAGGCGTATTGTGTGGTTGAAAACCCAAAGTGAGTTAATAGCAGTGCACCTTTTGGGGACTGCACGCTGCACAGTTTAAAAATGGCAGTGGCATCGTTACTAGGGCCTGTTGACCTTTCAGGATTAAAATTTGTTCAATCTAGGGGCCATTTAATCGCGGCGCGAGGTTTGTAACCTAGTGGGCTAAGTAAAAACCGAGCAACAAAGAGTAAATGACCCCTAGGCAGAAACCCTTCGGGCAGCGCCTGTTTGGCATTTATGCTACGTTATCGCCTATTTATGGGGAACAACCACACTACATAGGCTCTGTCTTGCCTAATTACCAAACAGGCTGCTGCAAATTTAACCTCGAAAGATAAACAGGCCCTAATAATAAAATTACACCACGCACTACATAATTTGCACTGTGCATCGAATAATATAATTTTTTGATTACGCATTAATGTAGCCGCATCATCACTCATTTTATACCCCTTAAGCGGTTACTTCTGAACCGGCTTTTTTTGTAACTTACGCTGCAATGTGCGCCTATGCATATTGAGTTGCCGCGCAGTGGCCGACACATTACCGTTATTACTACGTAGCACTTGCTGAATATGCTCCCACTCTAAACGCTCTGGTGACATAACTGGTGTGGCAACATCACTAACATTTTGTGTATTTACATCTGCGTTTAGGGCCTTTAATAACGTGGCCATATCAACGGGTTTAGTAAGGTAGTCGTTAGCGCCTAAACGCATGGCCTCTACAGCGGTGGCTATGCTTGCAAACCCTGTTAATAATACAATATACGCTTGCGGTAATAAGCTGCGAAGTGGCTTAATTAAGGCAAGGCCGTTGTCGTTACCTAGTTTCATATCGAGCAAAATAAAATCTGGTAAGTGTTTACGTGCACTGAGTAATGCATCACTTTGGTTATGCGCAACTTCACAACTAAAGCCTTGTTTTGTTAAACGCCGAGCAAGTGTACTGGCTAGGTTTATATCGTCTTCAATTATAAGTAATTTCATGAAAGTGATTGCTCATTATTTGCTATGGCTAATTTTACTTTAGCCACTGCCCCGCCACCAGCGTGATTATACAAAGTTAACGAGCCGTTTAGTCGCTCAAACGTTACATTAGAAAGTAAAACCGCAAGCCCCATACCTTGGCTGCTAGGCATAAGTTGCCCGCCAAGCTCTGCTAATTGTGATTGGCTAAAACCGCTACCAAAATCACGAATTAGCAAATATATACTTTCACTGTGTTGATTATCTTGCTGCAAGTTTAGCTCTAACTGGGTTTGGTTATTTTTTTGATTAGCAATGCATGCATTTTGTAGCAAATTGAGAATAGCAGGCAATAGCATTGCATCACTTTTTAAGGTGACTGCTATTGGCTCACTTAACCAATTAATGTGCTGATCAGGGTATTGCAGTAATAATGTATCGGTGATCTGCGTTTGTAGCTGGTTTACTGTAATGTGCTCGGTGGTATTTTTATTACGAAGCTGAGCAGAGAGCTTTCTAAAGTCATTTAATTGCCTAGCACATTGCTTGAGCGGTGTTTGCATTTGCACCACGACAGGGTTATTTGGCTGCTCTTCTAAAAGCTCTTCAAATAGTAATTGTAAGTTAGCGATAGGACTGGCTAGTTGATGGGTTATTTGCGCAGCTGCGCCATCTAGGGTTACCAGTTGCTCGTTGCGCAATTGCTGCTCGCGAGCTTTAGCTATTGTGCGCTCTCGCTCCTTTAATGCTCTACTCATAGCGCCAATAACCAAAGCGATAACGCTTGCACTTAAAACAAAGTTAACCCACATGCCTATAAAATGCCCGCTCATATTCATTTGATGCATACTGTGATCGGGCATTCTAATGAGTAAAAAACTATAAGCGGCAATTGCCAGTACGGCGATATAAGCGAGTCCTTTTTCACGAAGGGTGACCGCTGCAATCATGATAGGTAGCAATAATAACGATACAAACGCATTGGTTGCGCCGCCACTTAATGAGAGCAAAATAGTTAAAAACAGCACATCCGCAGTGAGCTGCATTAACATCCCTATAGGGCGCGCTTGGCTAACATTTCGATAGGCGAATACGCTTACTAATTGAAATATCGCCTCTATAGCTATTACCAATAATAAAGGGAGTAACGCTATTTGGTGTTCTAATAAAAAATACACGCTTAGTACAGCAATTAACTGCACAGCAATAGCACCACTTCGCAGCATTAAAAGGCGACTAATGGTCGGGTCGGTTTGCATAAACAAGGTGTGATGTACCTATAAAATTTAATACGTTAAAAAAGTTAATCTTCATCCATTGATATAGTAAACAGCGCGCACGGGGTCCCTTGATGAAACACCATTTTCCATTGTTCATTACTTTTACGCCAAAGCGACATACGTAAGGAGTAATTAAACTCACTTCGGGCTGAGCGCCTATAAGCCGCTTGGTAACTAATTTGTGCGACATCATCGCTAAGCATTCGCCCTTTAAAGTGCTGATTATAAAACTGCGGAACAACCTCGGTAGGTAAACGTGTTAGTACGTGCTGCTTATCAAATACGGTGCCATTAGCTGCAATTTCAATAAACTCATCATCAAGTAAGGCATTTAATGCATGGCTTGATTGACGAACATCAGGGTCGAGCAACTGTCGTTCGGCCTCAATCAAGTGATTAAACAACGACACTTTTATTTTATTGCTCATGGGCTTCCTTATTATGTATGCAATTGCCACGTGTTTGTGTGTTTATACGTTAAACGGGCAGTAATTAATAATATCGGCTTACTTTAATTCACTCAAGCTAACAGCTTGAACGCAGTGCCATAAACGCAAGCCACTTACGTTTAAGTAAAGCTGCAAAATCATGCACTATTCAATTATATGCTGTTTAACACATCGCTACGTATAGTTTTAATACTTGCTTACTCTTTAAACAAGCTTTACGTTAAATTGCCCACAATTACTATTATTTACGAGACAAAACAGGTTAATAACTTCTCTTAAAGGGCAATTTTTGATATAACTCACCCATTAGCAATACACGTCAGACCACCTTTTTAAGAGAACACACTATGGCCTACGCACATATTACTGGTTGGGGTAAATGTATTCCACCAGCAAGCATTAGCAACGATGAAATTAGCGAAATAGTTGATACCAACGATGAGTGGATCACCACACGTACTGGTATTAAATCTCGTAGGGTTAGCCATGTAAGCACTGCAGAACTTGCAACCGTTGCCGCAAAGCACGCCATCGATTGTGCAGGGATTGACGCAAAAGATATCGATTTAGTTATTTTAGCAACGTGTACCCCTTCTACTGTGGTGGCCAATACCGCCTCTTTAGTACAAAAAAACATTGGTGCGACCGGCGCTGCAGCTATGGATACCAATGCTGCGTGTTCTGGTTTTTTATATGCCCTTCAGGCAGCTACCGCTCAAATTCAGGCGGGTATGATTAAAAAAGCCGTGGTTATTGCTGCAGAGCGCATGACCTGGTATGTAAACTGGGCACGCCGTGACAGCGCTGTATTATTTGGTGATGGCGCAGGCGCAGTAGTACTAGAAGCCGCAGATACACCCGCAGGCCTACTTGGTACTAAAACCGGTTGCGACAGTGAAGACAGAGACATTTTGCATATCACCAACTTTGGTAGTGATTTAAATAAATATGAGCCAATTGGCCCATCGGACTTACTGTTTGAAGGCCGTGAAATTTTCAAACGTGCCGTTAAAGGTATGAGCGAAGCGTGTGATGATGTATTAACGCAAGCCAACCTAAGCCTTGATGACATTAACGTATTAGTGCCACACCAAGCTAACTTACGTATTATTCAAGCAATTCAGCATCGTTTAAAAGTGCCGGATGAAAAAGTAATGGTAAACATTGCTGACTACGGTAATACCTCAGCCGCTACGATTGCTATTGCGTTATGTGGAGCCGTAGAGCAAGGCTTAATTAAGCCGCATTCAAATATTATGTCGGCAGCGTTTGGCGCAGGTTTAACGTGGGCAGCAAGCTATATAAAATGGGGCGAGCGTGTAACGCCGATTAAAGTAAGTGATGCAACTTTGCCACCGTGTGAGCTAACAGGCCTTGAGCTTGTAGCCCCCGCAGTTAAAGCCTGCAAAGACGCTGAGCCTAGCTAAAAGTTTTAAAAGCACATAAAAATTAAACGCACTTTTTAGTGCGTTTTTGTTTTTTTAGAAGAACAAACTCATGGAGCTAACTACATGGAACTAACTATATGGAACTATTAGGCATTCATCATGCTGCTGTTATTTGCAGTGACTACGCCCGCTCTAAGCACTTTTATAGTAACGTACTTAAACTTAAAGTTATTAACGAGCACTTTAGGGCCGCGCGTAATTCGTATAAATTAGATTTAGCGATGCCTGATGGCAGCCAAATAGAGTTATTTTCGTTTGATGGAGCACCTGCAAGACCAAGCTACCCAGAAGCGCAAGGCTTAAGGCATTTAGCATTTAAAGTTAAAAACGTTGCCCAAGCAAAGCAGTATTTAGAGTCACAAAATATAACTGTGGAAGAGATAAGAGTGGATGAAATAACCGGCAAAAAATTCACCTTTTTTGCCGATCCAGATAACTTACCGCTTGAGTTATACGAGGTATAACCCTCGTATAACAAGGTTTATTTAAAGCGGCTTTGCAAGTAATTAAATACTGCACGAATACCTAACGCTTCGCCGCCAGTTGGGCGACCAGGTAATGCACGTAAATTCCACGCCATTACATCAAAATGTACCCAGGGTGTGGTTGGCTCTACAAACTCTTTTAAATAAAGCGCCGCGGTAATTGCACCACCAAATGGTGTGCTGGCACAGTTTGCCATATCGGCTACATCGCTCTTTAAAAAGCTTTTGTACTGATCAAATAAAGGCAATTGCCATACTGGGTCGCTTACATCCATACCGGCATCAATAATACCATTTGCTACATCGCGCTCTGTTGAGAAAAAGCCCGGCAGCTCAGTACCTAAAGCAACACGACAAGCACCGGTAAGGGTCGCAAAGTCAATAATTAGCTCAGGGTTATCGTTTTGTGCCTCGTTAAGCGCATCACACAATACTAAACGCCCTTCTGCGTCGGTATTGTCTATTTCTACCATAATGCCTTTACGCGTTTTAATTACATCACCTGGGCGAAATGCATTTCGCGATACCGCATTTTCAACCGCAGGCACTAAAACACGCAGTCTAATTGGTAAATTAGCCGCCATAATTAGCTGCGCTAAAGCAATAACGTGCGCTGCCCCGCCCATGTCTTTTTTCATGTTACGCATGCCCGAGCTTGGTTTTAAATCAAGCCCGCCAGAGTCAAAACATACCCCTTTACCGACTAAGGTAATAAGTGGTGCGTTTTCATCGCCCCATTTTAAATCAAGTAAACGCGGTTTATTTTCGCTCGCGCGCCCGACCATGTGTATTGTTGGGTAATTTTGCTCAAGTAGCTCATCGCCAATCCACTGGGTAAATTCACCGTTGTAATTATTGGCTAAATCTTCCATTACTTGCGATAAATGCTGCGGCATCATATCTACCGCAGGTGTGTTTACTAAATCACGCGCTAAATAAATGGCATCGGCTTGTTGCTTAATACGCTGATACAGCGCTTCATCGGCAATGGCTAATTGTGCTTTGGCCGTTGGTTTTTCTTTATATTCACTAAATTCATAGCCGCCTAACACAAAACCAAGCGCGACTTGCTCTATAAAGGCATCATCGCCTTGAATTTGATACGTGCCCAGCGGTAATTTATTGGCAAGCTCGCCTGCGGCCCAAAAATCATTTTGGCTTTGTAATATACAATAAACGTGGCTTAGCTCACCGGTTTGCGCGTCAGGCACAAGCGCTAAACCTTGCTTCTCAAAGCCGCTATTTGTTAACCATGTTTGGATAAAAGCCGGTTGTTGTGATTGCCAGTCAGTTAACTCGTTTTTAAGAATAAAAGATAAAGGAATACCAGAAGAAGTATGACGAAGTAATGCACTCATTGAAAAGCTCACATAATAAAAAATGGTAGCTCAAAGCATACCAATAAGACCGGCTAAAAGGTATAGCTAATTTTAGCCAGATTTATTCTTTATTTGGCGCTTTAGTGTGTTGTTTTAAATCCTCTTTAACTATTTCAGCGTCTAGCTCTTTAACTGGTTTATTAATGTTAAACGAGCTGGGCAATACATCTACACCTACCATTCTGCCTAGCTTTACAACCAATGGAATAGTAATAGGGGCAAACGGCAGTACGGCAAATACACCTAAGCCAAGCCCTTTTAAAATATCTACAAACTGCTCATTAGCACGCTTTAACTCTTCTTTGCTGGTTTGCCCTTGCGTGTAACGCCTATAAATGGTGAGCATTTCTATGGTTTCTTGCCTTTCTTGCGCAAGAGCAATTTTTAGCGCCACCATTGCACGACGAAAGCGAAGCTGTTGGCGCTTTTTACTAATTTTAACTACCCGCCAAGGCGCACGGTGAATAACTTTATATAATCGCATACCCTTTATTTTCACACATAAAGGGTTTTACACAAGAATAATTTACTTAATACGCCCTATACTTTACTCTTTTGCACCATAACAGTGCTCACAAGCTCATTTTTATGCAAAACAAACAAATAATAGTACTCCTCAAACCCCAAAAACCACAGCCTGATGAATGCTGCGGCGGAGGTAGCTGTAGCCCTTGCGTGTGGGACGAATACAGACAAAAATATCGTGACTGGCAAGCGCAAAACACACCACCTGCCTCACAAAAAGAAACAAGTTGATAACATCCACCCACCCACTTCGCGCATTAAATCTTCGCAAAAGCGATAAAACCGCACTTTATTAGTTCAAATTAGTTACATACTGCACCATTGTTGCAAATATATTTTATTTTGAACTTTTTGTTATTAAAGAGTTAATTATTAATTGCCCTGAAAGTTTTTTATGTATAGTCTGTACATAGGACTTCACATGAGGTGGGCTTTTAGCTTTAAGAAGTCGAGTAGGTTGACTCTTTATCCCCATGTGAATACGTCCAAAATTATAAATAAGTAATGTTAATTACTGCATTACGTACAAAATATATTCTAACTGGGGAAAATTAGAATGAAACTTAAAAGCAACGCGCTAAATCAAGCAATTAAATTTGCATTAGCAACAACAACCACCGCAGGTTTGTTTATTTCAGGTTCTGCTGTTGCAGCAGAAGAAAGTGAAACTAAAGTTAATAAAAACGTTGAAAAAATTGCCGTAGTGGGTACTCGCTCAGCGCCACGCTCTATTGGTGATTCACCGGTTCCTATTGATATTATTGGCGGTGAAGAGCTAGAAAAGTCTGGTAACACAGACATGCTAGAGCTACTTAAAGGCTCTGTTCCTTCTTTTAATGTTCACCAAAACCCAATCAGTGATGCTGCATCACTAGTTCGCCCAGCTAACTTACGTGGCTTACCTTCAGACAGCACATTAATCCTTTTAAACGGTAAACGCCGTCACCGTGCTTCTGTTATTGCATTTTTAGGTGGTGGTATTAACGATGGCGCACAAGGCGCTGATATTTCAGTTATTCCTAGCATTGCACTTAAGCAAGTAGAAGTACTACGTGATGGTGCAGCAGCACAATACGGCTCAGATGCAATCGCAGGTGTAATGAACTTCCAACTTAAAGATGCCTCTGAAGGCGGTAAATTTGAAGTACGCCATGGTCAATACTACGAAGGCGACGGTGATACAACACAGATATCGGGTAACGTAGGCTTACCATTCACAGACAACGGTTTTGCTAACTTAAGTTTTCAATATAAAACAGCAGATGCAACAAGTCGCTCAGAGCAACGCCCTGATGCAGCCGCACTTTCTGCTGCAGGCGTACCAGAAGTGTCTTCGCTTGCGCAAGTTTGGGGTGCCCCAGAGGTTGATGACGACATTTCAATTTTTGGTAACTTTGGTTTAGAACTAACAAACGATTCAGAATTTTATATGTTTGGTAACTACTCTGAGCGTGATGTACGTGGTGGTTTTTACTACCGTAACCCGCATACTCGCCCAGGTGTATACTCAAACGATGGCGGTGAAACACTGCTTGTTGCCGATTTAACAGAAGACATGAGCGGTAACTGTCCAACTATCGCAATTGATGACAACGTACTAGATAACCCAGACTACATTAGCGGTGTTGCTAATAACCCTGATTGTTTTGCATTTAACGAAATCATTCCTGGTGGTTTTACACCTAACTTTGGTGGCAACATTACCGATACCTCTTTAACTATTGGTACAAAGGGTATGTTTACGGGTGGTTTCCTTAAAGATGCATTTTACGATTTAAGTGGTACGGTGGGTTTAAACGAATCTCGCTACTTTATTTACGACACGGTTAATGCGTCATTAGGTGCAGACAGCCCACGTGATTTTAGCCCAGGTAAATATGAGCAACTAGAGAAAAACTTTAACTTTGACCTTTCTAAAGGCTTTGATTTTGACCTAGCGTACGATGTAAATATTGCCGGTGGTTTAGAATGGCACGAAGAAACATTTACTGTAATTTCAGGTGATGAAGCATCATTCACTGCAGGTCCTTTAACTGAGCAAGGTTTTGGTATTGGCTCTAATGGTTTCCCTGGTTTCAAACCTTCTGATGCAGGCGAATATACACGCCGTAACTACGCAGCTTATGTAGATATCGAAGCACCATTTACAGAAGAATTCTTAATGGGCCTTGCGGTACGTTTTGAAGATTACGACAGCTTTGGTACAACAACAAACTACAAAGTAATGGCGCAGTACCACGTAACTGAAGATCTAAATATTCGTGGCTCAGTAAGCACAGGTTTCCGTGCCCCTACTGTTGGCCAAGCGAACGTTAGTAACGTACAAACAAACTTAAGTGATGGTGTATTACAAGATTCAGCACTTTTACCACCAACAAACCCAATTGCAGTGCAATTAGGTGGTACAGAGCTTGAGCCAGAAGAATCGCAAAGTTACACACTAGGTGCGGTTTACACTATTGGGGATTTATTTGTAACACTTGATTACTACAATATTGAAGTTGATGACCGTATCAGCCAATCTGAAAAAATTGTACTTAGCCAAGATGATAAAGACACGTTAGAAGCAGCAGGCGTACCAAATGCGCAAAGCTATGCACAAGTAAGCTTTTTCACTAATGACTTTGATACAACAACGCAAGGTATTGACTTAGTAGCAAACTACACAGCTGACATGTTAGGCGGAAGCTCTACATTTAGCCTTGCTTACAACTGGAATGAAACTGAGGTAACTAAGTTCAGCGACATTACCGGTGAGTTTAAAGTTAAGCGTTTAGAAGAAGATTTACCTAACCACCGTGCAACGCTTACTTGGGCACAGCAGTGGGAATCTTTTTCAATGTTTACCCGTGCTAATTACTACGGCGAATACCAAGGTGTTCACGTAGATTACGATGCAACAGCAAAAACAGCTGATGCAGCAGTAACTATTGACGCTGAAATAACGTACTTCCTGAATGAGTCTATTAGTTTCTCGGTAGGTGCACAAAACATCTTTGACCAAGACGCTGAAAAACTTGATTTTGAAGACCGTACGGGTATCCCTAACAATAACTGGGGTGGCCAATACTACGAAACGTCTCCATACGGTATTAACGGTGGCTTCTACTACGCGAAAGCAACCTATACTTTCTAATATTTTTTCATGATAAACCAAGGCGAAATGTTAAGACATTTCGCCTTTTTTATTTTATATTAATTAAAAAACAATAATGCCTCATCATGCTAATTAAAAAAGCCAATCAATTATTACAAGAAAATAAACTCAAAGAAGCCGAGTTTCATTTTAAAGCAATTTTAAATAGTAACCCGCAAAGCGGCGAAGCATTATTTGGTTTAGGCAGGATAGCACTTAGGTTAGAGCGCTTTGATGCAGCGGTATACTTATTACAAAAAGCATGCGAACGTTTACCCCATATGCTTGAGCCACTGCACGCCCTTGCCGATGCATTTAACGGCGTTAATTCCCCTAATGATGCGCTTAAAGTACTCGAATATGCTAAAAGCCTTGCAAGCCATAACCCAGAGCCTCATTATTATTTAGCTCAGCATTATTTAAGCTACGGCGAATTAGACAAAGCACACACCACATTTGCGCATGCGCTAAGCATGGGGCTTTACCCCGTAACTGCCTATATTTTATTTGAACTAGTACAATTAGGCCGTTTCAATAAAGAACATAATTATGTGAGCAACCTGCACCACTTTTTAACGCAAACGAATAACGTGCGTTTAAAAATGGTGTGTTACTACGCGTTAGGAAAAAGCTACGACAAACTAGAAGATACAGAGCAAGCATTTAACTATTATGTGCTTGCCAACAAACTTCAAAAAAAGCTTACTCACTTTAAAACCAGTGACTTAGTGCCTTTTTATGAAGCAATTATAACGCATAATACACAACAGCTAATTGCATCTGCCGATCACACTTTTACCGGCACTATTACGCCCGTGTTTATTATTGGTATGCCCCGCAGCGGCTCAACCTTACTTGAGCAAATGATGGCCTGCCACTCACAGTTTGCCACATTAGGTGAAAACACCAGTATTGCTAACCAAGTGGTGGCATTTATAGAGCAGCAAACGCAAACCCCTTACCCGCAATGCTTAAGCGCACTTAGTAACGATTTAATCGCAAAAGCTCGCAATATTTATATTGAAGAATTAAAAAAAGCACAGCCTATACGCCCTTTCATTATTAATAAGCTACCGAGTAACTATCAGTCTATTGGCTTAATTTACTTGCTGTTCCCTAATTCTAAATTTATTAATTTAAGTAGGGATTTTAACGCCACTGCTTTTTCGGTGTTCAGTAACTATTTTGCCGAAAATGAGCCGTACTTTTGTGATTTAAAAGAATTCAAACTTTACCATGCGTTGTATGCAAAATTAATGGATCATTGGCGCAGCCTGCCCTCATTACCGCTATACGATATTCATTATGAGCAAATAGTTGCCGAGCCTGAGTCGCAGCTAAGTGCTTTATTTTCGTTTTTAGGGTGTGAATATGAACCGCAATGCTTAGCATTTTATAAGCGTAAGGCTGCTGTTAGCACATTAAGCAAACAAGCCATTAGGCAGCCAATTAATACACAGGCACTTGCGCATTGGGAGCGCTATAAAACACCGTTTTTAAAACAATTTGAATGAGCCTAATTGCCTAACTGTGTTCGTTAAACCAGCTTACAACATCTTTAAATTGCTCATCCCGTGCCTGAGGGTGAGTAAGCATATTAATATGATCGTAATCCACACTATGACCATGGCGCTTGCCATAAATTTTAAGGGTTTGTTTTCCAGGTCCGGACTCTGCCATAAACTTTTTAATATCAATAGGCTGCGCAAGAGCCTTATCGTTTACAGCGCCAATATGTAGTGTAGGAGGCACCTGCACTTTAGCTAAGGCTTTTGCATAGTCAAAACCATCATCGCTATCTATCCATGGCCTTTTTTTAGCCCACTGCATGCTCTGATAATGCGACTTTTGCGATTCGTTATCGCTGCCCCACTTATAGCCTTTTGCGTTTAAGTACCCCTGTTTTTTAGCCAATATGGGCGCCATAAAGTACCAAATTACATTTGCTTGTAGTAACTTTTTAGGGTGATTGTTAAACAAAGAGCGTTTAGAGCCAAAATAAGCACACGCTTTAACCTCTTTTAAATACTCAGGAAAACGTGCAAAAACGCTATTCATTAAAACGCCCCCCCAAGAGTGAGCAACCCAATAGTCTGGCTTTTTACCCTCAAATTGTTCAATGTAATTAATAAAGGCGGGGATATCTTCTACTATTGCCTCTGTTTGACCATATTTAGTCTGCTCCGAAATAAGCGGCTTGCTCTCTCCACGCCCGCGCAGGTCTGCTACATAACAGCAGTAGCCTTGCTCAGCCAAATAAGGAGCTAGCCCCTTATTGCTATGAGTATAAAAAATTTTGCCGTTTTCTACTGCGCCGTGCATAAAAAACACCACGGGGCCCGCTTGCTTGTCGTTTGCTATACGGCGTAAATGTAGCGTTTGCTGATTGCCTAGTTGAACAAAATGTGAGTGCTGTGTTATTGCCACAAATTTTCCTTTATTATTTTTAGCCACTCATCCTACCAGTACCACTGTTAATTCTAAAGTAAATGGTTGCACTTTTTAGTGGGGCATTTGATACAATTGCGCCATTATTTAATTGCTAAATTAATGCTATGAAATCAAAACAAGTCTCTAACAAGCTCCACCCACGCAACCAACATTTACATGGCTACGATTTAGACATGCTATGTGATAAGCACGATGCGTTAACCCCTTTCATCATCGTCACCCCTGCGGGGAGTAAAAGCATTGATTTTACCAATAACACAGCAGTAAAAACGCTTAATCAAGCGCTTTTAAAAGCGCATTATAAAATAGATTTTTGGGATATTCCTGAGCATAATCTTTGCCCTCCTATTCCTGGTCGCGTTGATTACATTCATTACTTGGCAGACTTATTAAGCGACGACAACCAACAAAATATTCCAACTGGCAGGCAAATTAAGGTGCTCGATATTGGCACAGGGGCCAATTTGGTCTACCCGTTAACGGGTAATCATGAATACAACTGGCACTTTACTGGTAGCGACATCGATGCAAATTCTATAAAAATAGCGAAGCAAATCGCCCAATTTAATGGTTTAAAAATAACCCTAAAACACCAAAAAAACACATCATCTATTTTTGAAAACATTATAAATAAAAAAGATTTATTTCATTTAACCCTGTGTAACCCCCCGTTTCACGCAAGCGCAGAAGAGGCCAATAAAGGGTCGCAGCGCAAATGGAAAAACTTAGGAAAATCGCCTAAAAACACCCTTAATTTTGGCGGGCAAAATAATGAGCTATGGTGCGAGGGCGGCGAAGCACAGTTTATTAGCAATATGATTGCTCAAAGTGAGCAATTTGCAGAGCAAGTAATATGGTTTACTTCCTTGGTTTCAAAAAAAGAAACACTTAAAGTGTTAGAAAATAAATTAAGCACCCTCCCTATTGCCGAATATAAAATTATAGACATGGCACAAGGGCAAAAAGTAAGTCGCTTTATTGCCTGGAGTTATTTTGATAAAGCCACCCGTGAACAAATTTTTGAAGAGCTTGTTTAAACCCATAAAAACAATAAAGCCTGTAGTACTTAATAAAGGAATAAAAACCATGATAGATTTTCGCTCAGACACGGTTACTAAACCTTCAAAAGCCATGCGCGATGTAATGTATAGCGCGCCAGTAGGCGATGATGTGTACGGGGATGATCCTAGCGTAAACCAATTAGAAGCCTATGCATGTGAGCGTTTTAGCTTTGAAGCCGCACTTTATTGTAGCTCTGGCACGCAAGCTAACTTACTTGCGCTTATGGCTCATTGCGAACGCGGAGATGAATATATTTGCGGGCAAAATGCCCATAACTATAAATTTGAAGGCGGTGGCGCTGCAGTATTAGGCTCTATTCAACCACAACCGATTGAGAATGAACCCGATGGCAGCCTCTGCTTTGATAAAATTGCCGCAGCAATAAAACCAAACGATAGCCATTTTGCCAACACCCGCTTACTTAGCCTTGAAAACACCATAGGCGGAAAAGTGCTCCCCCTTAGCTACTTAGCCAAAGCACGTCATTTTGTAAATGAGCACTCGTTAGCTCTGCACTTAGATGGCGCACGTGCGTTTAATGCGGCGGTTGAATTAAACGTTGATATTACAGATATTACCCAGCACTTTGACTCTGTTTCAATTTGCTTATCAAAAGGGCTAGGTGCTCCCGTTGGCTCGCTATTACTGGGCACAAAGGCGCTTATCAAAAAAGCACGGCGCTGGAGAAAAGTACTCGGTGGTGGCATGCGCCAAGCCGGAATGCTGGCAGCCGCGGGGCAATACGCACTTGAAAATAACGTCTCTCGCTTAAAAGAGGATCACGCTAATGCGCGTTATTTAGCAAGTAAGCTTAACGAACTCGATGGGTTTAGCGTTGATATGAGTAACACCACCAACATGGTGTATGCGCGCTATTCAAGTGAGTTAAATATAGCGCTTATTAGCGAGCAATTAGCACAACAAGGCATATTAATTAGCCCAAGCAAACAGCTTAGGCTAGTCACTCATCTTGATATAAACCAAGATGATATAGATACTTTTATACGAGCCTTAGCGGCCCATATTTAACTCAGCCTTATAATGCTTGCGGCACACCGACACATAACGGTCGTTGCCGCCAATTTCTACTTGGTTACCATCGGCAATGGCATTGCCGTTTTCATCTGTACGCAATACATGATTGGCTTTACGGCCGCAATGGCACACTGTTTTAAGCTCAACCAGTTTATCGGCCCATGCTAGCAAGTACTGAGAGCCAATAAATAACTCACCTCTAAAGTCGCTTCGCAGGCCATAACACAATACCGGAATACCAAGTTCGTCAACCACATCAGTCAGCTGCATAACTTGCTCTTTAGACAAAAACTGGCATTCGTCAACCAATACACAATGGCGCTTTTTTTCGTTTTGCAGATTTTGGATCAGCTCAAAAACATTTTTTGACGAATCAAATATATGCGCATCAGCTTGCAGCCCGATACGAGACGATACTTTTCCTACACCAGAGCGGTTATCAATTGCAGCCGTTAAAATAACTGGCTCCATACCGCGCTCACGATAGTTAAACGCAGATTGTAATAAGGTGGTTGATTTACCCGCATTCATCGCAGAGTAGTAAAAGTATAATTGAGCCATTGCCGTGCCTTAAGATAAAAAGTGCGCTTATGCTACCTTAATATGCGATTAATACCAATTTCATATCGCTATTTTAGTTAATAAGCACTTTGATTTTCTTACTACTCAACAGCTTGCAAGTATTTTATATAAATTTGTGCACTGTCAAAGCGCGCTAACCATTGCCATATCTCTTTACTAAGCTGGCTATTTTGCTGGTAAAACTGCTTTGAAAAAATTAAATAACCGTCGGTTGTTTCATAAGGTGGGTAAAGGGGTTTTACATCGCTCCCTTTATGTTGATAGCTCGACACTTTTAAGTCATCTACTTGGCATAAATCAACACTTGCCTGTACCACTCCTTTATCAAGTAATTCAAATGCTTTGTCTTTTGAAAAAGTATTATGAATATAAAAAGGCTCTTCTTTTAGCGCGCTGTTTAAGCCATAGCCATTAGGAATGGCGATAGTGAACGCTTTATTTTGAAATACTTCACGTGTTTGCCATTGTTTATGAAAACGAGCCCGCCCTATTAAACAGCTACTAAAACGACTCACTGCAAATTTTTCTAGCAACACCCCTTTTTCGTTTGTAGGGTACACAGCAAAACGTTCACGCCCATCACGATAGCTGGCAATAACGGCATTAACACGGTTGAGCTCTAAATCGTTTAGGCATCTGCGCCATGGTTTTCTAACAAATGAAATATCCACATTGGGTATGTCGGCATCCAGTTGCTTTAAAATTTCAATTGAGGCGCCAGGGTTATCTATAGGTACCTCTTGCCCAATGCCCAAAAACATAGGTGCAACGTCTTTATCTTCGTAGCAAAATATAAGTGTTTGTGGGTTAGCAAACACTGCTGAAGAAAACATCAAACCAAATATAAATAAATAATTTAAGCTGCTGATACTCATAATAATTTTTATTAGTAAATAATGTAAATTGTAGCTTGTGATAACAAAGCTGCCAGTGCTGTAACAGTTAAATTATCCCTTCATGCTTTAGTAGCCAACTTTTTCTCTCAAGGCCACCAGCGTACCCAGTAAGCTTTGAGTTTGCACCAATAATTCGATGGCATGGCACAATAATACTAATGGGGTTTTTGCCATTTGCAGCTCCGACTGCTCTTACCGCCTTAGGGTTATTTAATTGTTTAGCTATATCGCCGTAGGTCATGGTTTTGCCAAAAGGGACGCTGAGCAACGCTTGCCACACACCATTTTGAAAAGGCGTACCTTGCGTATCTAATGGCACTTTAAAGGTTTTTCGCTGACCATTAAAGTATTCGTTTAATTGCTTTACGCAGATTAAAACCGCTTCATTTGTTACTTGCTCAACGGGTGTATGGGTGTAGTGTGTTTTTGGGTAAAAACCAACATAGCTCACCCCGTTTTCAGTCGCTTGAATAATAACATCGTCAATCGGACTCGAAATTGCGGTCTGTATAATCATGAAAGTTGCTGCCATAGTTGAAACGTTAAGTACGAGCGAAATGGAGCGCTCAGCTCTGGGTTAAATTGCTTAGCATTGATCAGCGCCTTTTTTACCCCGAGATCGCCGGCTAATAGTATATCTGGGTTACTTTGCCCGCGCAGTTTAGCGTAGTTAACAGTCCACGGGCCTATGCCTTTTATATCGAGCCAATTATCCAAAACCCTGTTATCGGGGTTATCAGCGCAGTACTTAGATAAATTTTTTAATGCATTTTTGCGCGATTGCGGCATTTTAAAAAATTCAAAGTCGCATGTCGCTAAATCCTCAGGCTGTGGAAAATACACTTTACCTGCGTGTTTATCGCCTCGCTCTGCGACCAGCTTTGTAACTAAAGTGTGCGCTGCCCCCACGCTAACTTGTTGACCCAATACAGCGCGGATCCCCGCTTCAAAGCTTGACCATATCCCAGGTAAGCGTAGCCCTTCACTTAATGTAAATGCCCCATTAATACTGTTTTTTAAGTGGCTTTCAATAGGGTTTATATCGGCATCTACATCAAGTACACGGCGTATGTTATTAATTACTTTTTGTAAGTGCTCGGTATTATTTATTACTATTTCAACTTTAAAATGGTTATTTTGCGCCTTAAAGTGCGCATTAAAATAACCTACCGCCCCTTTTAGCTTAAATGTTCGCCCGTAATTGGTTGGGGTTATCCACTCCATAGGCTCTATTAACCGCTTTGACAAAAAGCTGTGCAAAGCCTGCCAATTGTAAGGAGGTCTAAAAGGGAGAGTTAATACAATCACAGGGGTTGCCTCTTTTTTTGATTTTCTGAGCTTTGATGGGGCTATATTTAATTGTTGTAAAAAAGCATCGTTAAAACGTCGCACACTTTTAAACCCAGCGGCAAATGCAATATCGGTTATAGGTAATGTGGTCTCTTGAATGAGCTTTTTAGCAAACTGACATTGGTTAAATAACCGATACTGAGTAACAGACACACCAAAGTGCTGATTAAATATGCGTCGCAAATATCGACTGGTAATACCCAAACGAGTAGCTAGCATTTCGCAATTACAGCTATCACCTAAATCAATTAACTGCTTAGCTCTGAGCGCGGTTGTTTTTACCCCCTGCCAAGCAGCGCTGCCCGGAGCACTATCGGGTCTGCAGCGTATACACGGTCTAAAGCCTGCTTGCGCTGCGTTGTGCGCATATTGATAATACACCACATTTTTTTCTTGAGCGGTGGGCGCGGGGCAAATTGGCCGACAATAAATGCCGGTGCTTTTTACCGCAACGTAAAATAAGCCATCAAATCGTGCATCGCGGCTTTGCCGTGCTTTTTGCCAATACTGATTATTCATGTAGGGTCTTAATCAATAAAACGTACCTCAGCATAACAATTTTTAAAGCAAATACTGGCCGTTTTCGGCACTCATCTGCTTTTAAAAAGTATCATACTAACCCACTTAATTAAGCGTTTTAGTATCACTATTGCTCTGCAAAATCGAGCAAGTCTTGGTCTGCTAGGCGGTAGATTATCCATTCGTTTTGGGCTTTTGCCCCAATGCTATTATAAAAATCTATAGCGGGTTTATTCCAATCCAATACTACCCACTCAAAACGTCCACAGTCGTTTTTTATGGCTTTATTAGCAAGGTGTTTCATTATTAGTTTGCCCGCACCATTGCCACGGCTATCGGGGCTTACGTATAAATCTTCCAAATATAAGCCATTTTTACCCAGCCAGGTAGAGTAATTATAAAAATACACCGCAAAGCCAATAGGCTCATCATCTTCAAGGCAAATAACACTGTGTGCTGTTGCCCCCTCACTAAACAGCGTTTTTATAATTGCCTGCTCATCTGTTATTACTGCATCGGGTTCTTTTTCGTAAATGGCCAGTTCGGTAATAAACTGTAAAATGGTTGGCGCATCGCTTTTTTTAGCGTCGCGTATTTGTATTTGCTTACTCATGTTATTAATCCTAAAAGTACTGCTCTATTTTTTCTTTTAAAATATCAAGCTGAATGGGTTTAGTTAAGTAGTCGTCCATACCGGCATTAATACAACGCTCTTTATCTGAGTCCATTGCATTGGCGGTTAGGGCAATTATTTTTATTGCTTTGTGCTCATCCCCTGCCATACCGTCTCGTATATTAGCCGTGGCGTCAAAGCCATCCATTACCGGCATTTGGCAATCCATTAACACTAAATCAAAATACCCTTCGTTATGCTCGCTTAAGGTATGTATGGCTTCTTGACCATTTTGCGCCAGTATTACTTCGCAATTTAGCTTTTTAAGCATCAGTGTAGAAACATGCTGATTAACGGGGTTATCCTCAACTAATAAAATTTTTGCAGGTGTGTCTGATTTTTCTTTTCTGAGTGACGAAATATACCCAGGGGTCACCAAAGGAAGGGGCTCGGTGCTGTCTGAACTTGTAATAACCGATAAAGCAGAAATTAAATCGGCGGTTGTAACCGGCTTAGGAAAATAAGCCTGAAAACCAATTTTTGAGTAGCGCTGAGCGCCTTCCATACCTGCAATACTGGTCATCATTACTAATGGCATGGCTTTATAGTCATCATGTGCTTTAAGCACTTTACACAGCTCCATTCCATCCATTTCTGGCATTTGCATGTCTAGCACGGCAATATCAAACATAGGCTGATTATTTTCTATGCGCTGCGCACATAGTTCAAGCGCCTGTTTTGCACTACTAGCAAGCGTAACATTAGCCCCCCAATGCCCTAATTGCTGAGAGATAACTAAGCGGTTTGTCTCGTTATCATCAACCACTAATACATTTAACGAACTCATATTTATATTAGGGATGATACGTTCTTTTTCGATGCCTTCAGCCACTTGCATGGTTGCAGTAAATTCGCTGCCTTTGCCAGGTTCGCTCGCCAGTGAAATTTTACCATTCATTAGCTCACATAACTGTTTACATATAGCAAGCCCTAGCCCCGTGCCTCCGTATTCTCGCGTGGTTGATGCATCCACTTGCGAAAAAGGGGTAAATAATTGCTGTTGTTTTGCTTCGGTTATGCCTATTCCTGAGTCTTTTACTTTTATATTTAGCAGTAGGTCTTGGTCAGTTTTTTCTATAGATGCGCTCACCACCACTTCACCCTGACTGGTAAATTTAACCGCATTACTAATTAAGTTGGTTACCACTTGGCGTATGCGCCCGGGGTCGCCCATTAAATGTGAAGGCTCCAAGGAGACTAAATCTAAAATAATCTCAATGCCTTTTTCTTGTGCGGTAAAGGCCTGTGCCTCGGCTATTTCGCCAATTAAGTCGCGCGCATTAAAATGTATATGCTCAAGCTCAACTTTGCCTGCTTCCGCCTTAGAAAAATCTAAAATATCGTTAATAACGCCAAGTAAAGAATGAGCACTGCTTTTAGCAATAGCGACCTTTTTTTCTATTGGTTTACTTAATGGCTCTAACTCTACCAGCTCTAACATACCTAGTACGCCATTCATCGGTGTACGAATTTCGTGGCTCATGGTTGCTAAAAACTGGCTTTTTGCTATAGCAGCATCTTGTGCTTGCACTAAAGCAACCTTTAGCTTTTCAGCGGTTTCTTTACGCTTTTGCGAGACCAAGGTACTACCGACTAACGTAGCCAAAGAACGCAAATAGGTTTCTTCGCTTTGCGTCCAAGTGTGCTTAACCCCTACAGTTTCTGCGCATAAAATACCTAAATTTCCATCGCCAGATGAAATAACCGCATCCAGCATCGACTGAATATTTAATGGTTGAGTATAACTTTGCGTAAATTCAATGGTTGCCTTATGCGTATATACATCTTCAATCGCCACTAGGTTTTGCTCAAAAATAGCCTCATAGTAACTTGGAAAATCAGCCTTTTTAAGAACGCCGTCAAAATCTACAAATCCATCTTTTCGAGTATATAAACCATGGCACGCCATTTCGTCGCACTGTTTGTTAAATATCCAAATAGAGGTACGCTCAACATTTAATACCTCTACCATCGACTTTATCGCCAGCTTTTTAACTTGCGCAACGTCGCTGTTTTGTACCTCAGGCGAAACCGTTAATGACGCTAAATTTTTGTTATAGGCGTTTGCTTTTTCGCTTTCTAACTCTAGGCGTTTATGTGCATCAATACTTTGAAACGAGCCAAAAACACGCACACATTTGCCGTCTTTAAATTCCGCCTGCCCCATCGACTTAACCCAGCGCTCTTTACCGGTATAAGTTAAAATTATCAGCTCAACACTCCAGCTTTCGCCTAAAGTCACCGCACATTCAAACAACGTGCTAATTTTATCGCGATGCTCTCCTGGCTTATAAAAGTTAATGGCAGTATCAATGCTAGGCTCAAACCCGTCGGGAACTTCGTGTATTACTTTTACTTCGTCTGACCAATACATGGTTTGGTTTTCAAGGTTTATTTCCCATGCACCAATTTGGCCTTGTTTACTCATTGCTTCAAGCAGGTTTTGTTGGCGGGTAATTTCTACTTGAGTATTATGGCGTTCAGTAATGTCTAAAATAAAGCCATCTAAATAAAGAACTTCGTTGTCATCGCCATAAATTGCTTGGCCTTTTTCGTGTACCCAACGAATACTGCCATCATTTCTTTTTACTCTGTATTCAATAGACCAGGGCAGCTTTTGTGCAATACAGGTACTTACCTGCAGCTCAACATCTTGATCGCCATCGTGAATAATAGCGGCAAAGCTTAGTGTTTTATTATTAATAAAGTCATCAGGCGTATAGCCTGTTATGTCTTTTACTTGGTCACTCATGTACAACATGGTCCAAGCTTTATCGAACTTACATCGATAAATAACCCCTGGAATATTTTCCACTAAAGAAGCAAAGCGATCGCGGCTATACTTTAGCTCAGACTCTATTTGCTTACGCTCGGTAATATCTAAATGTGTTCCAATCATACGACGAGGCGACCCATCTAGGTTCCAGTCGACTACTTTTGCAGTATCGAGTACCCAAACCCAGTGGCCATCTTTGTGTTTCATTCGCGCTTCGCTGACATAGTAATCAGTGTCACCATTAAAGTGCGCTTTTAACTTTTGCTCTGAAATAACCAAATCATCGGGGTGTGCAAACTTATACCAAGTATTAATAGTGGTAGGTTCTAACTCGCTGAGTTTATAGCCTATTATTTCTGCCCAGCGATTATTAAAAGTCACTTTGCTGGTATCTATAAACCAATCCCATATTCCTACGGCGGTGGTATCTATGACTAACTGAAGTTGGGTTTTGTGCTGCTCAAGTTCAAGCTCTTGTAATTTTAATGGCGTGACATCAGTACGAATGGCTATATAGCTTTGCGGTTTACCGTGCTCATCAAAAAATGGCGCTATGGTGGTGTCTACCCAATAAAAGCCACCATGTTTTGCTTTATTACATATTTGGCCGTTCCATACTTCACCCCGTTTAAGGGTTTTATACATGCTTTTAAAAAAGCCTTTGTCGTGCCTTCCTGAATTAAGTAAACGGTGATTTTGGCCTATAAGCTCATGTTCTTCATAGCCGCTAATTTCACAAAACTTCTTATTTACAAAAGTGATAGTGCCCGCTAAATCTGTTACCGCAACAATGGCATGCTCATCGAGGGCACTTTTTTGCTCATCCAATTGTTTAAACGCAGTTTGCAAAGCAGAGCGCTGCTTTTGCAGTATGCTCTGCTGCTCTTCTTTAAATGCCACCATTTTTTGAAGATCTACTGATAACCTATTTAACTCGTGGCTATCAGTTAAAGTAGGCACCTTAACTTTCTCGCCATCGGTAATTCGGGCCATTACTGAGGTAAGCTGAATTAAAGGCTTAGATAAGCGCCGACTAAACCACCACGCTGCGCATAAAATGAGAAGTAAAGAAACTGCATTTGTAAAAATAGCCAGCTGCTTATAATAAGTAGAGTCTTTGAGCATAATATGCAAAGGTTTTGCTGCTAAAAGTTGCCACCCTTGCACACCTAAAAAATTTAAATCACTAATATATGCATGGTATGTCGTGCCGTTGGCACTGGCGTAATCAAACACTTGCTTACTGGTGAGTGCCGTTTGCGAAAAAACAGGCGCCTCATCTGCATTTGTTACTGAAGAGCGCTCTATTTTATTATTATGTAGTACAAAAAAACTCACTTCGTTGTGCATGTTGTGAATGGTGTTTAAGCTTTTTAAAAGGCCATTAATATTTACTTCTGTGAGAATTACACCCTCTAGTTGTTGCGCCGCATTAAGCAAAGGCATAGCCACAATATTAAACTGTTTGCCATTTAACATAACAGAGCCAAAAGCGGCTGGCGTTGAGGTATTAACCGAATTTATAAGCGTACTAAGCTCACCTTTGTTTATCTGCCCGTAAGGCGAGATAATGGGCTGCTTAAGTGCCGATGCAGCTATAATTTCTATACTGTTTACAAAGTCATATTGATTAACAAAATGATTTATTAATTTGCTTTGTTCAAGCGGGAAGTTAGAAAACTGATTTTTAAAGGTATATAAATCAGTAAGGTGATCATCAAACCATAAATTAGCAAACTCTGAGGCGATAGAGCTTAATTCATGAAGCTCTGCATTTGCATTTTTTTGCAAGGTATTATTAACGTGCTGTAAGCTAAACCAGGTCAGCAAGCAAAGTGGAACAATAGCAATAACTAAAAAAGTAATGATCAGCTTACTACGCACAGACTGAGCTGTGCCATTTAGCAGCCCATACTTTTTTCCTTCAACCATGCTATATATCCAATAACTGTAATTGTATTATTTATTACCTATATTAATGCACTAAAACCTAAAAGACGCAAGTTTTAGCCCGCAAAGCGTTTAAAATACATCACATAATTACAGTTTAAACATCAATAAGTTGCAATTAAAATTTACACGTAAAAATAAGCAAGAACGCAAACCGTGCATATTTTAATTTTTAGCTGGTATTTATTTCATTATTATAAAAATTAAAGCGCATTACTCATACGAACTTTTACTGACTTAAAGCCACTAAATTTTTAAACTTTATTTATGGGTCTAAAGCTTAGCGTGTTGTTCGCGGTTTTATATACAGTAGTTTGCTTACACAAAGGGTCACATTTTATAAATTGATAAACACCTGTTCTATCACTTACAATCGCTGTCACTGCTTATTATAGAGATTACTTTTGAAAATCTGGTTACGTCGAATTCACTTATACCTTGCCTTACTAAGTGGCCTTTTTTTGTTAATACTCAGTATTAGCGGCGCCATTTTACTTTATGCAAATGACATACAATATTATATTCAGCCCGATAAATGGCAGGTAGAACCACAAACCAAAACGCTTAGCCACGCAGAGTTAATCCGCGCAGTACAGCAGCAAACAGATAAAAAAATCACCCGCTTTATGCCCCTTAGTAATCCTAATGCCAGCTGGCAATTTAGATTAGGTGATGGCAGTAACGCCAGTGTGAACCCGTATACAGGCAAAGTAATTTTTCAATACCAAACAAATGACACGCTGTATGGTTTTACCCTTGCTTTGCATCGCTGGCTATTATTTGAAACAGCCTTTGGTGAAAAGCCACTAAAAAACGTGGTCTCTGTATGCGCCCTATTATTAATAATAAATGTGTTAGTGGGTTTTTATTTATGGGTAAAGCCTAAAAACCGCCTAAAACGACTGGCGATTAAACCTAAAGCCAAATTTAAAGTACTTATGTATCAGCTACACACCGTGCTTGGTGTTTATGTTTTATTACCGCTATTGCTTATAGCCTTTACAGGTATCACCTTTAATTGGAAAAGCGCGACCAAAACATTAGTAGAAACCGTGGCATTTTCTCAAGTACAAAATAGGCCTAAAGCGCCCACAGTGATAGCAAAATCAACAGCAAGTATTAACTACGACCAAGCAATAAATAAAGCCCTTGATGTATTTCCTGAGGGGATTTTGTATCGTATTTACTTACCTAAAAAGCACAATGACCCAATCGCTTTACGCCTACAAAACCCAAGAGAAAGCCATGCTTATAGCTGGGTGTGGGTAAATCCATACAACGCTAAAGTGCTTAGCGCGTATGATGCCAGTAAAGCAAATGCAGTCACCCATGTATGGAACTTTAAATATGTGTTTCATACTGGCGCATTTGCAGGGCCGATTGTAAAATTTGTATGGCTTTTAATATCACTGTCGTTAGCATTTTTTATACTCAGTGGTGTTTATTTATGGTGTAAACGGCACAAGTGGGTATAGCATTACCTGTTAGATGAAAATGCAAAACTGTACATAAACCAAGCAATAACGCAAACTTAAATAAGAATCAAAACCAATTGTAAATTAATGATTTTTATAGAAAAACTTGCAAAATACGCAAATTTAACTACACTGTGCACAATTAAAATAGTTAAGGTGATTTATCATGAAAGGTAATCAAAAAGTAATCGATGCATTTAATACTTTGCTAGCCAATGAGTTAGCCGCAATTGACCAGTATTTTATTCATTCACGCATGTATGATGACTGGGGTTTAGATAAATTATATGTACGCCTTAACCATGAAATGGAAGAAGAAAAAGATCATGCTGATTGGCTAATCAAACGCATCTTGTTTTTAGAAGGCGTGCCTAACATGACTAAACGCCGTGACCTTTTAATTGGTAACGATGTAAAAAGCATGATGCAAAACGACTTAACACTAGAGCTTGAAGTAGTTGCATGTGTTAAAGAGGTAATTGCTATTTGTGAAGAGCAGCAAGATTATCAGTCTCGCGAAGTGTTAGAAAAGCTATTATTTGATACCGAGGAAGATCACGTTTATTGGTTAGAGCAACAACTTGGTCTAATTGATAAAATTGGTACGCAAAACTACCACCAAGCACAAATGGGCGAGTAAGGAGCATAAAGTATGAAAGGCGATAAAGACGTTATAGCAGCTTTAAATAAAGTGCTCGCTAATGAGCTTGTGGGTATTAACCAATACTTTTTGCATGCCCGCATGTTTAAAGATTTTGGTTTTAGCCAGCTTGATAAAGCAGACTACAAAGTTTCAATTCAAAAAATGAAAAACGCCGATCGTTTAATCGAACGTATTTTATTTTTAGAAGGCTTACCTAACTTACAAGACCTAGGCCGTTTACGCATTGGCGAAAACAGCGAAGAAATGATTGCCGCAAATATGAGCTTTGAGCTTGATACAATTGATGATTTGCGCAGTGCAATTAAATTAGCTGAAAACAAAAAAGATTATATTAGCCGTGAAGCACTCGACAATATTTTGAACGAGCAGGAAGAACAAATTGACTGGCTAGAAACCCAGCAACTACTTATTCAAAATACAGGGCTTGAAAATTACTTACAGTCTCAACTGTAAGGTAAATTTAG
Organism: Pseudoalteromonas sp. Angola-4; assembly: GCF_028599265.1. Lineage (NCBI taxonomy): Bacteria > Pseudomonadati > Pseudomonadota > Gammaproteobacteria > Alteromonadales > Pseudoalteromonadaceae > Pseudoalteromonas > Pseudoalteromonas sp. Angola-4. The sequence goes on from NZ_JAQREK010000003.1 coordinate 467,375, forward strand.
GTCATAAAAAAGCAGCTTTATAAGCTGCTTTTTTTGTATTTGAATTTTGTATCTGAATTTTGTATCTGAATTTTGTAATAACGAATTAAGCGACTTGATCGGTAATATCTGCAATCTCAATAAGTTTGCGATTTAGGATCTTTTTAGTACAACAACAACACTTACCGCATTGGCTGCCTACTTTAAGCTCTTTAGTTAATTCACGCATGGTAGTTGCACCATCGTCAATTGTTTGCTCAATTTTTTTATCGGTGACCCCGTGACAAAGACAAATATACATGAATACAAACTACTCTCAATTTCATTTAGTAGGTGCATATTAATCTAAACAATAATGGTTATCAATTGTTTGTGGGGTAAAATTAGTTATTTTTCAAAAAAATTGATCAGTGCCACTTAAATCGAGAATTCACGGCGCGTTGAGAACTTGTTGATTTATAATGAAATATGGCACTTAAATTGAGATTTATTAACTAAATTACACTCTAAAAATAATTATGTTTTTTATTAGGTAAATTTCTTAAACAACGAGAAATCGCTTGAAAACATCTATTACAGTAAGTGATTTGAAGTGGTAATTTGCCTATCTGTTATACGAAAGCTAATCGGGTTTACTTCGAGGTAGAGTTTATTTAGGCCGATGCTTGCCAGAGGAGCGACAGCGCATCTTTATTTTTCATTACATAAAGAACTTCTATTCTTGGTCAGTTATAGCCGTGGATTGCATCACTCAATAATTACCGGCGGTCTGCTCTGTGCCAATTGCGGACACTAAAACGGGTGAGGAGCATTGTCCTGCTTGATTGGCTTGTTATAAGTTCTATTTCACCACTCTCAAGTATGTTGGCAATCTTTTACCGTTTACGATTTTAACTTGATGACCAATAAACTCTTTACGAGCATTATCTAAGAGTAATTCTAATTTTGAGATAAAATAACCAGACAATTCTTCTATTGTTTTGTTTTTTAGTTCATCATCTTCAGGAACAGGTAATTCATTAAAATGTTGAGTCACAGATGCAACATCCGAAGGTAGTTCAACATAATATTTTTCTTTTGAACCGTCAGGTAACTCAACTTCAAAACCACTTCCCCCCATTTGGTCACCAATAAAGAAACCCACTGTACCTGGTGGTTTTTGATACTTATCTAAAGTATTCGATGAAAAGTTACTAATATGTGCTGATGTTGAAACAGGGAGTTTCCCTTGTTTCTCCAAATCATTTCTCAGTTTCACAAAATATTTTAAAACCAAATCTGATTTCATTAATTCTTGTTGAGGCTCATACCAAATATCAAAGCGCTCCTTACCAACTGTTGAACGTAAATTTTGAAGCACAAAAGTCACTGAACGTCCGAAGACTATTAAATTTCGCAAACCAGTGAACCTTCTTGATTTATCACCAGAAAGTAAGTCTTCGTAACCATGTTTGGCTGTTAAAAGAGTATCTTCTGTTCTTTGCAAAACTTGCTCAATAGTAGCCATATCACTCCATGAACTTATAACGCCCGCTTAAGCGGAAAAATATAGCTGGCTAAAATGTTGAACGGAGTGAAAACAGCCAGCTGTATTTTTTCCGTTTGAAGTGCTTGTTAGCATTTAATTACACTTAATTTCCGCTTTTTTCCAAGGGTGATCAAATGAAACACCAGCAGTTCCGGCTGCAAAGGAGTTATTTTTGCCCAATTCTGAAGTTACTTCAGTGTAACCATTTGGACATAATTCCTTTGCGCGCATATCCCAGTATATGTTCACTGTCTCAGTGGAGTTTGTGCCATTACCTAAATATTCAACATAATAGTGGTTTTCGCCTAGCGCTTTATCTTTGTAGCCACCTGACCATGTATGTGCCTGATAGCCCGTTGCACAACCAGCTAATAATAAGAACCCTGTAATTGATAAGATAAACTTCATTGTTTCTCCAAACCTGACTTGAATGCTAACAATTTAATAGTGCGCTCATCGCGCATATTTTTGCCGACGCTACGCTCATTTTTCTACATTATATAGTTTTAACAAATAAACTAAGGTATTACTATTACTAAGTTTTTTAAAGCTTTAAAGTAAAGTTTAATAGAACAATATGCGCGCGTCGCTTATTTTCATGAATATACGCGCAAAGAGCAGTTTGACCAACCAAGTAACTACGATTTTTAGCCAACCTCAACGTCTGCTGATCGCTCTTTGACGAAGTTCGGCTCTGTGCCAGCTGACCTTCAATCGTAGCTCGTTTTTGCCCCAAAACGAGTTACTAAAAACTCATATTGCATTTTGGTAGACTGAATATTCAAACAAGTCCTAAAACAAAGTTCGGCTTACACAATAGAATACGTTGGATTATTGCCGACTTTCCAAGAAATCACGTTTTTTCTCAGACTCAATATACTTTGTTTTATACTCTATGCGTTTTTCGATATTTGAACGATGTTCTAATAAATCAACAGAATTTAACAAAGATAATAGCGTGATAAGATAATTCTTTTCTTTTTCCAGTGTGGGGACTTGGCTTCCTGACCAGCTTCTACTCGTTGGCTCATACTCAAGCTTTTTAAAGTCATCAATTTTTTTATTGTGTTGTAGGAAGATACCTAACAACTCACGCCTAAAGCTCTGTCCCATACAATTTGCTGCTTTGAATATAAAACAAATATAACCAATATCGTCAATGTTATTTCGAACCGTATGTTTTATAAAATCCTGCTTTTTGACCATTAATTCGTCAGGCTCGGATCTTCCTTTTTCTTTTGAAAATAATTTAATAAAAATATTACCTTCAAAGCCGTAAGAGTTTTGCTCTTTGATGTATACATATTTACCATATTGCTCTACTGCATCTAAGTAATTATCTCTTTCCCATAAAAAAGTTAACTCAGGCATGCTTGTGTGCTCATCAGGGTAGCGTTCATTTTCGTAAATATAGTCAACTATTTTATTCATGAAACTTGGTTCTTCTTCGGTCAGTAGAGCTAAAGCTTCACCTTTATAGTCACAATACCTCTCATTTTTGAATGCCGCTAAATACGCAGAAAACACTAATTGGGTATCTGATTTAAAAACCTCAAACCAGTTGCCAAATAACTCGTAATCTTTATTAAATAACTGACGTAATGAGGCCGCGTAGTTTTTATCATCTTCTGACTTTTCAACTAACAAACGTACAACTTTCACATAAATTTCTTTATCTATAGCTTGGTACTTAGATAAAAAATCTAGCCAAGTTGGTAGTTCATTACTAGGTGTTTCGTTTAGATGAGTTAGTAGCGAATGCGTTTCATCTTCATTAATGTCATCTTCTGGTAACATTGAAAAATAGAAAGAACGCCAATTCTTCTTCCAACGGTATGATTTGCTGTCTATTAACTCCCATACTTGAGAACTTCTTAACGTCTTGAATAGGTTGAATATTAATGAGCCAGGGTGAATGTTAAATATATCATCATAGTCAAAATATATAGATACAATCTCCTTGATTTGATCATGATGGTTTTCGGCTATTGCTTTAAAACTCATTTCAATGCCAACTTTGAGTGAATAATCCCGTTCTCTGCCAGAAAGTGAGTTCTGTAAGGAAACACACTGACTCATAAATTCACTAAATTTTTCAACTGTTGTATCTGAAAAGTAATCAACAAAACATTGGTGGCGATACTGGTGATATTCTTCGTAACCCATATCTAGCATACGCATTTCATGCCTATTCTCTAAAAGCAGATTCGACAACTCGATTGTTGAATTGTTGAAATCAACACGCCATTTGGAAGGGAACTTAATCTCAAGAGCATCTAAATGATCACAAAGGTCTCGCATGGTCAGGCAATGTAACGTGTTTTTTGGGTCTAAATTGGAAATAAAGAACTCTGTAATAAATGGCAAGTCGGCTTCTGCCATTTCATTTCCTTCAACCCTTAGCCGACTTATTAATTCTTGAAAAATATCTTGAATTAATTGTTCATAGTCGGGTAAGAGCATCAGTGCAGTTAAGTTTTTAAATATCTTTTGCCTAATTGGAGTTAGATATTCGTCGGGTGAAAGTCTATATGTAACCATAGTTATTGTGTTACCGCGTCCCCATCTATGTTCACTATGCTCTACCTTTAAAAAAGATTTGGCTAAAACAATAAATACCCTTGAAAATAGATAATTATCACCATTTTCAATTCGTTCTACTAACGTATCAACAACATAATCCTGAACATAGTATCCATAGCGCATATCATCAGGTTTAAAGTTATATCTATCTGTAAGCGTTTTGATTACAAAGCCAAGAGACTCCTTGCTCTTTGAGAGATATTGCAGTAGCAAATCAAAAGACATTTTGAATTCATCATCACCATAATTCCTGAAACTGCTAAGTAAGGACACTAAAGAGTAATCGTTTTCATCTGTTTTAGCTTCTTCAAAGGCTTCATCTTCCCAAGACTCATCAACTATTGGCATCTCAGATATCAGTTTATTGGCAAAAATTAAGGTTTCAGTAGGGAGGGCAAACCAAAATGAATTTAAGAATTCAATTGAACTTTTTAAATCACCAAAGTTTGATATTTCTTTAAATATCCCTTCAATTTCCGATCTAATTTCAGTGACTATTTTCTTGTGATCAAAAGAGTTAATAACAGGGTTTAAGGCATCAACTATGGTTCTTTTAAAGTCAGGATAAAAATGATGGACTATCAACGAAAATGATATGACTTTTTTCTCGAATACAGATAAGTAAAAAAAGTAGGTAGATAGTACTTGGTCTGAAATTTTAACTACTTCATCTTCATACAAGTCTACTAATTCTTTTCTATGCAGAAGTTCTACATACCCCCAAAATTCTTCTGGTGAAATTCCAAATGAATTTTGCAGCCACTCCATATGCGACTCATTTAACTTGTCTATCTTTCGAAAGAATGAAATTGCACAAGCAGCAGTCATTAGTTTGTCATCTTCAACTACTTCTCTGATGTTTTCATTTTGACTAAAATAGTCGTCGTATAGTGATGCAACATTCTGTATAGATTGAATTTGATTTGTCTCAACAGCAACTTTAGCGGCCATCATTGCCAATCTAGCGTTCCCACCTGATATTTCTTGAATTCGTTGTTGATATTCGCCGTTTTTTATGTCGAATAACTCAACTACTAATTCTTTGATTTGTTCATCTGTCAAAGGTTGAATTGTTTGTTCTTGAGCCTCGGTGAACTTACTGGCTTGGGTAAGTACTGAGTCACGTGCGTAATCTCTAACAGTGGCAACAATACGAAATGTTCTGTTTCCATCATTTTCGTTCAAATAATGCAATATGTAGTCAAGCCTGCTATCCAGACGGTTAGCATCATCGACAAATATTAAGTAATCACCAGGTTCACTAAAATGTGCAGTAATATCTCTTATTAAATCGGCACCTTTGTCAAATAAGCAATACACTTTTAAGGCTGGGTTATTTTTCTGCATTGTTCTTACAAGATTGACAGAAAATAGCGTTTTACCAACTCCAGCGGCCCCTGAAACAAGTAGTAATCGCGAAAGACGTAACTGTTCTAAACTTTTATCAATAGCGTTACTTTGGAACAGTATCTTATTGTCTATTGGTGTTGTGAGATTGTTTTTCCCATACCTATTGATGAAGTCATTTACGGAAAGTAATTGCCCTGTATCAAGTGCTAATCCTAAATGTTGTTCTGATAAAACGGGGTAGCAATTTTGGATGCTTAAAGATATTGAATCGAGCCCATTTAGGCTAAGTCTTACGTTTCTTTTCTGGCATGAGCTTTTTAAATGATTGATTTCGTGAGTTGTTAAATTTCCTAAATAACAAATTATAATTTCGCTTATTTGCTCACTTTTAATGCCTGTTTTTTGTTCGTCGAAACACTTGCTAATGTCATCTTCAAGCTTTGCAGCAAGGCGATTCTGTTGGACTGTATATTCTGAAAACACGTAATACCCATCAGGCTGAATAAATAAACAGTCAGGAGTACCTTTGGTTACTCTATCTGTTGTATCCATCATTCCTATAGAGTTGATGTTTTCATATCCTTTGCGATGCAACCAGTCATCACATAATCTTTGAAACCCCCCCCCTTCCAACTCAAGTAACTTGCTTCTTATTTGATTTGCTATTGTCATAGGTATCCTTACACATAAGTTTTTATATTTTATTCCTTCAATGATGCATTTTTTCGACAAGAATGGGTATTAAATTACATGTAGTTCAAGGAACAAATTTAGTCAGCTATTTGTATTAAAGCAATTAGCGACCATCGTTTAGGGAATTTCTACTACTTCGTTCTAAAACACTTTTGTCCAAAAACGAGTTTGTATGGACGTCTGCTTCTCGCTCTATAATACATACAAAGATAAGTCGGTAAATGCAGCTATTATTTTCTGCATTTACCATCTTCAACTGAGTTTAGAAATTAATGTGAATGACCATGTTCGTTCTTGAACATTTTTTCATCTTTAACATCCATAACTTTGCCAGCTTTACTTACGATAAATAGAAGCGTTTGATTATTCTGCGCATTTGTCGCTTTCAGCAGAACAGCATCACGAGTTTCCTCTACAACAGTAAAGTTGTCCTTAGTAACTTTGTTCCAAGAGCTATCTAGTTTGCCAACTGACATCCCTTTATCTTTAAATGTTAAAGCTTTAGCAGAGGTTTGAGCTGCTTGTATAATTTTACTTTTTTCAACCTTTCCATGACCTTCAGAATGAGCCATTACAGAAGTAGTAAATACAATTATTGTAATTGCAGCTAGTTTAATTAGTACTTTCATTTTGTTTCCTTATTAAAGTTTATTTAAGACCTTCAATAACGTAATCGCCATTGAAGATAAGTTGAATGCTAATATCTTGTTTAGTTGTATTTTTCCAATACCAACCATGAGAACCATCAAATGGGACTGTAAAGCTACCTTTCATCTCATTTACTGTGGCAATTGCATATGATTCAAAATAGCCTGTAGTGTCTCCTTTAGGCTCTCCATGTAAATCAACAAATAACTCTGCGCCATCAGTTGTCCATTCATAGGTTGCTTTTTGAAATTGCTTCATATCAAGTTTGTACTCGATACCTTCACCTGCGGGAACAGTAAGGATCACAGAGTCTTGTTCACCATCAGAGTACTGTTGCGCTGAGGGCGTTGAAGCCTCATCATTAAATACCGTTAAGCCAAGCTTTTCACCAATACCAGTAGGGTCAATGTTGTACTCCGCTGGCAAAATGAATAAAACAAGTGTAATTATCGCTACCAAGAATGAAAGAATTGTCGCTTTGATTAATAAGCGACTGGTTTTATTTGATTCCATAAATATATATCTCATAATAATTAACTAACAAAATATCCGGTTAGTTGCATACCAACTAACATGAAGCCACCACACATTAATGCTGTATTTGTAGCTTTGGCAAAACGGTTGAAGCTTTCGAATTGACGCCAAAAATTAATAGCTAGAAGAATAAACGCCAAAGCTAAGAATTGACCAATTTCAACACCAATATTGAAAGATAATAAGTTTGTAGCAAGCCCTTGCGACGGCAACTCAAATTCTTGAATTTTGGTTGCTAGACCAAACCCGTGGAACAGGCCAAAAATAAGCACCGCTTTTTTAGGATTTGGTTGCTTTCCAAAGAAGTGTTTGAATCCACCTAAGTTATCAAAGCCTTTGTAAACAACTGATAAGCCGATGATTGCGTCGATTAGATAAGCATTAACTTGAATATTGGCAAGTACTCCACCCATTAACGTTAAGCTGTGCCCAATCGTGAACATACTGACATAAAGTAAAACGTCTCGACTGCTGCGTAAGAAAAACAATACACCGACTAAGAACAACAGGTGATCATAGCCCGTTACCATGTGCTTTGCGCCTATGTATATAAACGGCAGAACTTGCACACCCGTATTATTTTGTAAAAAGTTGCGTGTACTATCATCAACCCCATGTGCGAAGGCTTCAATTGAAGCCATCGACAGTAGAATCAATAACGGGTACAGCAAATAAGAAAGTTTGAATTTTCCAAACATTTATTTACCCTTTATTTTCTAGTAATTGATTGTCATTTTGCTCAGCCAGGCTTTCGTCTTTTGAATGCAATAGACGATATAACGCAGGTAGAACAAATAACGTTAAGATTGTTGAAGAAATCACTCCTCCTATTACGACAGTAGCTAACGGCCTTTGCACTTCTGAGCCAATACCCGTATTTAACGCCATAGGTATAAACCCTAGTGAAGCGACTAATGCAGTGGTTAAAACTGGCCTTAATCTGGTTAAAGCCCCCTTAATAATGGCAGTTTCTAAATCATAGTTTTTCTTAACGAGATCTCTAATAAAGGAAACCATGACTAGGCCGTTTAATATCGCTATACCCGATAAAGCAATGAAGCCTACTGCCGCTGAAATAGAGAATGGAATGTCACGAACTATTAAGGCGAATATTCCACCTGTTAATGCCAGTGGCACGCCTGTAAATATAATCAATGAATCTTTCAATGAACCTAATGCAAGTAATAGCAAACCAATAATTAAGACTAATGTTACGGGAACAACTATGCTTAATCTTTGCGAAGCTGATTGTAGTTTTTGATATGTGCCGCCATACTCAATCCAATAACCAGCAGGCAATTGAACATTAGCATCTATGGCTTGTTGCACATCTTTAACAAAGCTACCTAAATCTCGTCCGCGAACATTAGCTGTAACCACAACTCTGCGTTTACCATTCTCACGATTCACTTGATTTACGCCTAGAGCCATTTCGACATTCGCTAATTCCTGTAGTGGTAGATAGCCACCGCTTGGCAAGGTAATTGGTAGCTGTGAAAGAGCATCTACATCTTGTCTTTGCTCCTCTGGTAAACGAACCACTATGTCGAAGCGCTTATCACCGTCGTAAAACTTACCTGCAATCTCACCTCCCATAGCAACAGCAACTTGATTTTGAAAATCAGAAATACTCAAACCATACAATGCTAATTGTTCACGTTTAGGGTCGAAAGTTAATACAGGTAAACCTTTAGTTTGCTCAACTTGAATATCACGAATGCCTTCAACACCTTGAATCGACTTTTCAAGCGCTTTCCCAAGCTCCGTTAACGTATCAAAATCGTCTCCAAACACCTTAATAGCAAGCTCAGCACGTACTCCTGCTAATAATTCATTGAAGCGCATTTGAATCGGTTGTAAAAACTCGTAACGGTTTCCCGGAACTGGTGTTACTAAAGCTTCGAGCTCTTTAACAAAATCTGCTTTAGGTTTATCTGGATCAGGCCATTCACTACGAGGTTTCAGAATTATAAAATTATCGGCTACACTCGGTGGCATAGCGTCCGTTGCAACATCTGGCGTCCCCACTTTTGCAAAAACGCGTTCAACCTCAGGTAATGACTTTATTCTGTCTTCTAGCACCTTTTGCATTTCAATAGATTGGGTAAGCGACGTGCCAGGTATACGTAAAGCGTGCATAGCAATATCACCTTCATCTAAATTTGGTACAAACTCGCTACCTAACTTAGTACTCATAACACCGGCAACAGAAACTAAAGCAACAGCACCAATTACCACCACCCATCGAGCTTTTAGTACCAAGGATAAAATAGGCTTGTAAAATGAAACACTGGCTTTCATGATCACGTTTTCTTTTTCAACGACTTTACCTTTGAAGGTTAATGCGATTGCAGCAGGTATGAAGGTGACCGATAGGATCATTGCACTAACCAGCGCAATTACAACGGTAATCGCCATAGGGTGGAACATTTTCCCTTCTACACCCGTTAAAGCAAAAATGGGAAGGTACACAGCAGTGATAATAAAGACACCAAACAGTGCTGGACGGATCACTTCTCGTGTGGCTTCGTACACAAGCAGTAAGCGTTCTTTTACTGGCAATGCGTTACCATTAGAAGCTTGGCTTAAACGGCGAAGGCAGTTTTCAACAATGATAATGGCACCATCTACAAGTAAACCAAAATCAAGCGCCCCTAAACTCATTAAGTTAGCACTGGTACGAGTTTGGATCATGCCTGTTACAGTCATAAGCATGGCAAAAGGAATTACAAGCGCTGTTAAAAATGCAGCTTTAAAATTACCTAGCAGCAAAAACAGCACAACAATAACCAAGATAGCACCTTCAATAAGGTTCATTTTTACTGTATCGAGAGTTTTGTTAACCAATTTAGTTCGGTCATAAACGGCATTAACAACAATACCCTCAGGTAGAGATTTATTAATCTCTTTTAATCTTTCACCAACGCCTTTGGCAACCTTTTGGCTATTTTCGCCTATTAACATGAAAACAGTACTTAATACGACTTCGCGACCATCTTGTGTCGCCGCACCAGAGCGAAGCTCCTTGCCTTCGGTTACCTCAGCAACGTCTTTAACACGAATAACTCGGCCACTAGATGACGGTAAAGGAATATTTGCTAGTTGCTCAACAGTTTCAATTTGCCCCGGTAAACGAATCAACCATTGCGCACCACTTTTCTCTATAAACCCAGCCCCTTTGTTTTGGTTATGTTGATTAATAGCTTCAATTAAATTCTGCTGAGAAAGGCCGAACATTAATAACTTATCAGGGTTCAAGGCGATAAGTATTTCACGCTCATATCCACCGATAGGGTTTACCTCGACAACGCCTTCAACTTGCATAAGCTGCGGACGGATAACCCAGTCATGAACAGTTCTTAGATCTGTAGGAGTGATCTCACTACCATCTTTGTTTGTTGCCCCTTCACGCGCATCAACCGTAAACATAAAGATTTCCCCAAGCCCAGTAGAAATAGGGCCTAATTCAGGCTCTAAGCCAAAAGGGAGCTCAGATTTAGCGGCGCCTAAACGCTCGTTAACCAACTGCCTTGCAAAATAAATGTCAGTCTCATCTGTAAATATAGCAATTACTTGAGATAGGCCGTACCGTGAGACTGAACGAGTATATTCAAGGTTTGGCACACCTGATAGAGCTGTTTCAAGCGGGAATGTCACCCTTTGCTCTACTTCCAGAGGGGTATAGCCGGACGCTTCTGTATTAATAACTACCTGAACATTGGTAATGTCAGGTACAGCATCGATGGGCAGTTTTTGAAAGTTCCAAACGCCCAACATACCGACAGCAAAAACAAAAATGAGTATTAATTTGCTTCGCTCTATGGAAAATTTTAAAATCGAATCCAACATATCTTCAATTCCTTAGTGGTCGTGTGATGCGCCAGACTTTTCAATGTCAGCTTTAATGATGTAACTATTCGTTGTCACATATTCCGTTCCTAAAGGAATACCACTAAGTACTTCTACCCATTGGCCTGATTTGCGACCGATCTCTAACATACGCACTTCGTATTGGTCTTCGAACTTTCCGTAAACTACCGTAAAGTCACGAAAGCCTTGCAAGCTTTCTGCTTTAACCGCCATATCAACGGTATAGCTATCTACTAAAACTTGTCCTGTAACAAACTGACCTTGGCTAAATTGGTTATCTGAATTATCGATAACAGCGCGATAGACTTTGGCTTGTTCAGAGGTCAATTGGTAAAGTGTGTCTGATAGTGATGTCTTTACTGCATCTTTATAGCCCGGAATATGAATATCTACTTCAGTACCTAATGTGATCTTGCCCTGATCCATAGGGTAAACATTTAACTCAGCAACTAGCTTTTTGGTATTAGTAATGGTTAATAAAGTTCGACCAGAAGATTGCTCACCGATACCGACGTTTTGTGATGTAACCACACCATCTATTGGCGCAATCACTTTATATAGTTGTAAGCTTTCATTTGCCTCTATAGTCATCAAAACCTGCCCCTCTTTAACCGGCTTACCTAACTCAGTATTAAGCGATTTAATTTCGCCCGGAAAACGTGCTGAGATATTGCGAATAGCATTTGGTGGCAGAGTAAGCTCGCCATAAACCTTTAAGCGCTCTTCCATTTCTCGACTAGCAATAATTTCTGTTTCAATCCCCATTGACTCAGCCATGACATCAGCTATTTGTGTACGGCCTTCGTAATTGTCATAAGACCACTGATAAGTTTTACCTTTATACTTTGCCTTTACTGTCACGAGGAACGAGTGCGGCTCATAAATTTCCATGTCACCACGAAGATAATTGTTCTCAACATAGAAGTTAATATTGTCAGTGCCATCTCCTAAACGAGAAAGTTTAACGTTTAAATCAACATCGTTTGGGTTTATAGCGCTCCCAGCCTTAGTTACAAAAACACGAAACTCTGGTGGTACTCCCGTTTCAAAAATGGCAAGCTCGATAGCAAAGTCACCATTACGAAGCATACGACCATTATTAGGTCCTTTTTCTACTTCTTGTACAGCTTCAACATTATTTTGTGCACATGTCACAGGGCTATACATAGATAGCCCTAACCCTATTTGAGTCAACGCAATTACAGCGGCAATAGATTTAAGTTTCATCATTTTCTCTCTTACATTGACACAGATGTGCCTGTTAATCGTTCTAATTCGATATTAAATAACTGAATATTGGTATACGCATCAATCAAGTCCGATTGTGCTTTCACTAACTCTTGTTGTACGACGTGCCAATCGGTATAACGATAGCTGCCGAGGCGATATGCTTCTTCTGCCTTTTTGCTAGCTTCTTCAAGGTATGGAATAGATTTGTTTGTTAAAGCGTCTATAACATGACGATTGTGTTTAAGTTTATGAGTCAGCAATAATGCTTGTGTTGAAATACGCTGATAAAGCGCATCTGATTTAGCTTTACTTTGGTTTTGCTTAGCTTGAAGAGAAGATATTTGACCTCTATTTCTATTATTTCCTCCTAGTGGAATTGAGATCCCAGCAGTAAATGCAAAGTCATCTACCGCTTCATTTCTTCTAATACCAGTAGAAATCGACCATGATGGTTTTTGTTCGACAATCGCCAAGTCAATTTCGGATTGCATCACATCTTGTTCAATCAAAAAACGTTTTAGCTGTGGATTAGCCTTTAAACCTTCTAAAGCGGTATTTAAGTCCTTTAAGCTTGGAATATTCGCTAAATTACCATTGACTGCAAAACGAGTATTTCCTTCCCACTGTGCTGCAAGTTGAGACTTAGAAGCTTCTATTTCATGCGCTAAATCTTCCACTTCTAATTCAACTAGTGATAGCGCAGCTTTTGCTCTTAACTCATCAACAACAAAAGAGCTACCTGCTTTAACTTTACGTTTAATTTGCTCGAGAGCTTGTTGAGATTGTCTCTGTGCTAATTTTGCCAAATCCAATTTCATAATCTGTGAAAGCAACTTGATATAGATACGAGCCGTCTCTGATGCAACATCAATCGCTTTGACTTGTTGTTCAATAGACGCAGACGATACCTTGGTATTTGCCAACTTTACTCGCGAGTCAATGTGGTCTTTTTCTAACAGCCAAGAAATACTGAGTGTAGTTTGTAGGCCCTTAACTCCCGAGTAACTGCCTGTACCAAACGCATCTTCAGCTAAAGCGTTAACTATCATAGGAGTGCCAACACTTGCTTGTTCAACTAATGCTAATGCCGATTCTTTTTTATAAATGTAAGACCTTAGTTCTGGATGCTTTTTAAGCGACAAACCTATCGCTTCATTTAATGAAATTGTATTTTTTGCATGAGCAGATAACGTAACGCTAAACAAACCGATACAACTAAACACCCTAAAAAACCGACTTACAATCGGTTTTTTAGTTGGATTTTTTCTAAAAAACATAAGTTTACCCTTTTAGACTTACTACCCATAAAACCGACCTTAGATCGGTTTTAAACTTAAAAAAAATAAGCCACTTAGTGACCAAAGAAGGTTTCCATAAAGTGATGAATACCATCGATTGAAGCTGAAGAAACAATCACTAAAACCATAACTAACGAAAATGTTATACCTTTGTGAATTGGTTCAAGCTTCAATTTATCAAGCAGAAAATATATACGCTGCTCTAGTACATCCGCACCAAAATTTACCACTAAGCTTTTATTTTTTAATAGATCGCTTTGCGCATTAAGCTTAGCAACTTTTACTAGTGTACTGGCCACAAATAGTTTTGAAGTACCGCTTTTTATTACTGCGTTGTCGGCTTCTTGCTCCATTGCTAAAATCATATGTAGCTTCAGCCTTTGTGCTATCGGTTTTATAAAAAATAAACATAACAGGGTAAAAAGCCACTTCTTCGCAGGATCATTTATCGCAATATGTGCCCTTTCATGTTTAATAACTACGTCGTACTCTTCACAAGTGGTTTGCTCAATAAGGGCAGTAGTGACAAAGCACTTTTTCGTAAAGAAACCACTCGTAAATGCAGATGCATTATCTGATTCTATTTGATATATATCCGTTTCTATATTCTTTGAAAAGCACATCAATGATTCGATTTCTCTTTTGTGGTTCCATAAAAGGCGCCCTTGACTTATTAAGACATACATTACGAAAGACAGCGCAACGCCAACGGTAAAGCCATGCCAGCTAAACCATTCAAAATGAGTCATATGGTGCCAATGTAAAAAAGCAAAATCATATAGGCTATCCCCGGTGTGGTAGGCCTGAAGTATTAAAATTGCTGGTACAAAGCTGAGGGCCCAAGGCAATGATACAACTGTCCAAAGCAAGAACTTACGGGACTTAACTTCAATTTTTATAATTTGCTGACCAAGGAGCGAAAAAATTGCTGACAAAGAGACATTTGCCACAATAAAAGTAATTGAAAAGATAGCTAATAAATTAAAAAAAACAGACATATTTTTAAGCTACTCTTTTTCACTGTTGAGTTTTTGCTTTTGCGCTTCGATAAGTGATTCTAACTTATCCAACTGCTCAACATTGAAGTCTTTAGAAATTGAAGTAAAAGCTGCTATGAGGCTATTATCGTCTTCAGTTATAAAATCGCTTGTTACCGATTTAATAAGCTGGCCTATTAACTCATGCCTTTCAACTCTAGGCTGATAATGAAATGCATAGCCAATTTTCTCTCTAGACAAAAGCTCTTTCTTAAACAAACGATCTAACGTGCTTTGGTAAGTATTCAGACTTCCACCACGTAGCTTTTCAAAATGGGTATAGACTTGCTTCACATCTGAGGACTTATGCTGCCACAAATATTGAAGTACTAATTTTTCTAATTCACCTAACTTCATATGAGCCTCAATTTAAAACCGATTAATGATAGGTATTAAATCAAAATTAAAACCGATGTTCAATAGGTTTTATTTAAATAATTCTGAAAAATAATACTTTAGTGAATAATTTGTAATTAACAAACCATTGAAAAATTTGATTTATGAGCTTAAAGACCGAGCCGGAAAAGGCTTCTAAAGTGATACGAATTTACCCTTTAGCTCCAATAAGACCCCGAAAAGTGGCTCGTATAGCTATCTAGGTTAACACTTTCAAAAAGCAGAAGTATATTTCCGATAACTATCTTTGAAGCCCTAGAAACGGATGTTTTAAGATTATAAGCCGGTATCTAATGAAAGCTCGGAAGTCCCACTCGTTTCTGCCCCAAAATGAGCTAGGGTGCTTGCTAAAAGCTAAAGAGGATGACGAGACTGATAGTGATTCAAAGAAACGCTACCTTCCCAAAATAGGGATATGAAAATAATATGGGGTGTTATGGTACATTTTATTTCTTACATATCAATGTAGTGTGTTCTATACTTGGGTTCGATGGTTGATTTTTTACGTACTGCCTTCATAATAGATGTTAGGTTAATCGGAGGTTTATTATGTCCACAGCTGAAAAAGTAAGGTCTGACATACGAAAAATGAAGCCTGGCACTGTTTTTTTGGTTAGTGATCTTGAAGCGTATAAAGAATCAAAATCTGCTACAACAAAGGCTCTTGCATACTTCATTAAAAAAGATGAAAAAAATGATAATAGTTCAATTGGTAAGATTGCTGATGGATTATTTTATAAAGTTGAAAAAAGTAGATTTGGTAACTTGCCGCCATCCTATAGAGAAGTAATCCACGCTTTAACATACAGAAATAAAAGAAAGGTTGGCTATACAGTGGGACCTAGCTTGTTCAACAAGAAAGGGCTTAGTACTCAAGTCCCTTCAGTTGTTACTATCATAACATCGAAGAATGCTCCCCATCATATTGATGCATATGGAATTAAAATTGAAGTAAAACGTACTAAAGAAACAGTACGAGAAAAGGACATTGCTAGATATGAACTGGAATATATTTTAAACAATATTAGTAAAATTCAAGATTTTGAGGGTCGCAGCTTATCTGAGTCATTAGAGGAGTATATACAACATATTGTTGATGACTCTAGGAATTTGAGAAAGTTATATAAACATCTAAGTTATAAAAAAACCAAGGCGCTGTTCGGTGCAATTCTAGATGACTATCAAGAAAAACACGATGCAAACTTTGAGGGGTTTCTTTCTGAAATAAGGAGCGACTTGAGCATAAGAAGCCATTATCGATTAGGTAGTCTTTCTCGGTATATAAAAAATAAAGATGAATGGAATATTACGTTTTGATTCTACATGAAGATAAAAACCAAAAGGTATTTGATCAAGTAATACGGTTTACAGCTGCTGAATTCAATGTACCTCAAGCTTATGTTGAAAAGGATTACTTCTTAACAAAATCACTGCTTAATTTATCACAATCTTCGGATAAAGATTGCATTGTTTTTAAAGGTGGAACATCACTTTCAAAGATATACAAAGTGCTCTTTCGGTTTTCAGAGGATATCGATTTAGCGATCATTCCGGAGAAGGAGTGGGGTGACAATAAAATCAAGAGAGTAGTTAAGCGGGTTGTTAAAAATGCTAGCAAAGATCTTGAAGAGACAGGGGAACAATTTAATTCAGGCTCAAAGTTCAAGAAAGTAAGGGTTCGCTTCCCACTAATTGATCCCAATCAGGATCTTGGTGAAGTCCAAAAGACGATTTTAATCGAGTGCAATGCATTTACAACCCCATCACCTATTGAGAAAAAGCCCGTAAGAACGCTAATTGCTGAATGGGCAATTAGAAGCGGAAACTCTGACATTATTGAAGAGTTTAACCTTCAGGATTTTGAGATTAATGTGTTGTGTTGGAAACGAACACTCTGTGAGAAGATTTTGGGTTTGATGGCTGCATCTACGAGAGATCTACTACAAGATAAGGTTCGCCACTTCTACGACATCACATTAATGTTGCGCCATAATGAAATAAAGGAATTCACTAACTCAGATTGTTCTTTCTTTAAAATGATGGGGGTAGCAGTACAGAATGATATTAATCATGCTGGTAGATTTGAGATTCCTTGGATAAATAGTGACATAGGTCTCAATCAGCCTTTCAACGAGTTTGAAATAAGTTGGAAACTTGTCGAAGAAGCTTATTATGGTGATTTCGAGAAAATGGTGACTAGACCTGAGCGAAGCCCTGGCTTTGATGAGATTTCTGCTGCATTTAGTTGGTTACAGACTAGGCTTGTCAGCTACTCAAATAGCTCTTTTCATCAAGATTGCTTACGCTCAATGAGCTGAAGACATAACTATAAAATCCAAAGGGACAAGATTAAGTCTCGATGCGCTCATCGCGACCTTATTTAACCCTTTTTTGGGATATTAGCTAACTCACTATTGTCCAAAAACGAGTTTGTATGGACGTCTGCTTCTCGCTCATAGCAGTCTGCCTGATGAAGTCTAAACTTATTCACTTAAACTGTAAGATCTGATATGAGCTAGTACAGCTGATATGCTATTTACGACAAAGTCGCTCGGTAATTAGAGCGACATAATCCCTTGGTAATCACACTAGTACATCATCATGTTTTTAAATTAAAGCTGTTGTTTACTTAACAAACATCCAAATACCGGCAGCGATCATAAACAGGTTTTCTGTTAGGGAGATAAACCCTAGTGGTACGTTACTGTCACCGCCTACACACGCACATTTTAACTCTCGTTTATCTATATAGACTGCTTTTATCACTGAAACAGCACCAACCCCACCTATGAACAATGAAATAGGGGCAATAATATAGGCTGGTAATCCGGCTATCATTCCAATGCCAACAAATGCTTCTAAAAACGGGTAAACATAGGCGTACCTGACTACTTTCATAGCGACTAAGTCATAGGTTATAAATGAATTAGTAAAGCTAAATAAGTCTTGAAGCTTTTGTATTGCTAACACTGCCATTGTTAGGGCTACAAACAGTTCAGCGGTTTGCATTGATAATAAGCTATTATTCGCTGCAAAACTAAATGCCACACTAAGCAAAAAACTAACCGAAAAAATCGCAATCACGGGCGTGTAAGTTGTACCTTCTTGCCCAGCTTTTGGCTTATCAAAGTAATCGCGTAAGTCGTCATAGCCACCTATACGTTTATTATCAATAAATGTTTGAGGTGTAGTTTCTACATTGTGTTGTTTTTTAAATTCATCTGTTTGCTCTCGAGAAGTTAATAGCTGATCATCAACTGTATATCCCTCTCGCTCTAGTAGGTCTTTTGATTTTAAACCAAACGGACAAATATGCTCATCTGTGGCCATTCTAAAAAGTTGGGCTGATTTACTCATGTTTAGCTCCCTTTTATGTATTGGTATAAAATTTTACTTAGCATTAAAATCCGGTACGGTCCTAGATTGTGCTTGCTCCTGAGTTTCTGCTAGGCCATTTTTCTCTATATCCTTTAGTAACCACTGCATTTCTTTAATCTCACGACGCTGTGCCTCAATAATATTTGTTGCAAGCTCTTGGACTCGCTTATCTTTGATTTTTGCCCTTTCACTGGTGAGTATTGCAATTGAATGATGTGGGATCATCGCCGACATCCATGAGCTATCATCAACAGTCGCTTGTGATCGAACTAAAAATAAACTTCCCGCAAATACGGTAACACTAGCAATGAGTACTGTTATATTTTTCTTTTTATCTTTATACATATTGAGCATGAAAAGTAGCATTATCACTGCCATCGTGGCTCCCATATAAAGCGCCATATAAGTACGAGTTTCACTAAAAAAAACATGACTTAGCTGATAAGTATTCAAATACATCAGTACAAACATGACTAATGTTGATGTGGCTATCATTAAGAAAAACTTTAAATACTGCGACATTAGATGGCTCCTTTTTATCATTTACTTTGTATATTATTTATACCAATGGGTAATTCTTACAGGTTATTAGGCGTAAACCCACTATATATTTAATCATTGAATCAATGTTTAATATTACATCAAGAGTTGTGCCATAAGTGTTAAAACTGCTCAGCGTATTTGCTAATATGCTTATAAGTATTCTGCTGTAAATCGTGCGTAAGCATTTCAATATTATATTTATAAAAGCGATCGCCCATTTCCATACCTGGCGTACCAGCAGGCATAGAGGGAACAGAGAGCCCTATCGTCTTTTCAGGATGTTGTTCAGCTAAAAACTGTTTTATATGTTTGGCGGGAACATGACCTTCAAATACAAATCCATCGGCTGAAACGGCTGTATGGCATGACCGCATATTTGGTTTTACTTGATACTGAGATTTAATCGTCCCCATGTCATTGACGTTAATTGCTTTTGTTTGAATATTGTTTTCGCTCAAATGAGCAATCCACTTATTACAACATCCACAATTATTACTTTTATAAACGGTAAGCTCAATTTTAGGTTTTTCTGAATTCTCATAAGTTATTAATGCTTTATGTTGTTTTTAGATACTTATCGCCGAAAATGACATAGTTAATGATAAAAATAACGCTGAGGTAATGTAGATTACTCGCATTGTTAACTCCTTAATTTGACCAATGAATATGAGTGATTTTCCAACCTGTATCGGTGTTTTTTAATGTGATTGATTCCATTCCCATAGACTTAATATCTTTTCCTTTGTACTTTCCTTGAGTTTTACTTCTTGAAATTGAGTAAGCTATGTCTCCATTTGTGTAAACTTGATGCTCTAGTAGTTCACTATTAACAGCACTTAAGAATTTCATATCCGCTATCATATGATGTTTCGCGTATTCATCTGCAGAACGCTCAACACTTCCGCCTTCAAAAATGATGACATCGTCGGCCAGTAATTTACGTGCAGCTTCGCGATTGCCTTGTTTTAGAGATGCATGAAATAGGCTGACTGTTTTTGCAGCCTCGCTATCAACATTGACAAAGGCCTTGCCTTTTTTTGAATATTTTTCATCGTCATGTGCACTAACAGTAAAAGAACTAACAGTGCTAAAAATTAGTAGCAATAAAATTTTTAAATTAAAGGATTTAATTAACATACATTTTCCTTTTTTATTAATCGTTAAATAGGCGGACCAACAAGTGTTGTAAATACACTTGTTGTAATAAGTACAAATAGGGCAATTAATATTTCAACAGTGATCGAGCGTTTTAATATACTTATATGGTGTTGTTGAGTGATTTGCGGGACTAAAAAAAGCTTATGCCATGCACCTAGTAACAGCATCGCGCTGACGAGTAACAGCTTTAATAAAATTAGTTGCCCATAATTTGATGTAAACAATGCAGAAAGTGACTCTAGGTACTGCAGGAGCAGAGTTAAGCCCGAAATAAGTAGTACAAATACAATAACAATAGCGAGTTGACCAAAGTAATGCATTAACCGCTTTACTTCACTGGTAGGTAGTAAAGTGCAGCTTTTGTAAAGCGGCCACAATGACCCTAACCAGCTCGCAATGGCAATAAGGTGAAAGGTTAAAATACTTTTCACTAACCCATTTTCATTTGCACTGTGCCCAGTAAAAGTGAAGCTATAAGCGATAAACCCAAGCATGATTAGTATAACGGCACCGTTTTTATAACCTGCTACGTTATCATCTGATTCCACACTCCACATACATGCGCTAATTAGAGCAATAATAAGCGCTGGTATTCTAAACGTTGCTTGGTCACCTATGACTGATTGCCAAATAATTTCAAGCATAAAGGGGTCAAACATTCCCATAAAGCCTGATTCAGCCATTGCTCCAGCTTCTATTGGTACTTGTAAAAGTGCAGCAATACTACCTGTAACTACACACGTAATTTGCCAACGTTTTAAGAACTGATAAAAGCTAATTAAGTGATGCTCTGCAACATTGCTGTTGCCACACATAAAGCGCATTAATAAAGTGCCCGCAAGCCCTGCAATTGCTATATAGCTTGCTAGTTTTAATAATAGTAAGAGTACTGACCATTCACTTAATTGCATTATGTTGCTACTTAATGATTATGTTTGCTGTGGGTATTAGATTGTTCTTGCATCATCTTATGCGATTCACTTTTGTGTACCATAAATCTAAACGTGTCGGTCATTTTATGTCCATCACCACCCAGTGCTGTCCATTTAACCGTGTAAGTGCCTTGGGCTAGGCTCGGTAATGACCAATTAAAGTCTGTGCTTGGGGTGGCGCTGGGTTTGAAATCAAAGTTTATTGATTTATTTTTTTCATCTTTGATGATGACTTTTGCTAGCCTTACTTCACCACCAAAAGTTAACGAAAGTTGCTCTGGGCTTTTCATTAACATGGCTTCTTGCGCAGGTGTTGATTGCTTGAGTGATATATGCGCTGATGCGGAAAATGTAAGCACTAAACCTAAAATGGCTACTGCAGAATTAAAAAACTTCATAATTACCTCTTATTTAAAATGATTAAAACCAAAATTTAATACCCGCAACAAATGCGGTGTTGTTGCTACTTTGTCCACTTGATGTGGCATAGTCGGCTGTATTGCCAAATTTATTGCTCCATTCAACGCCAATATAGGGCGCAAACTGGCGTGTAAATTCATAACGAACCCTAAAGCCAATCGCGCTGCTTGATAGGCCACTTCCAAGTTCGTTTTGTTTATCGTTTTTGCCATAAAGTGTAATTTCGGCTCGCGGTTGTATAATTAGCTTTTGCGTGAGTAATA